>JAFSHG010000051.1 GCA_017440405.1 Clostridia bacterium | reverse complement strand
TGTGAAAATGTTTCAAAGTCGGGCAAGTCGCTCAGACTGTGCAGTCCGAATTTTCGCAAAAATTTATCCGTGGTACCAAACAGCATGGGACGACCCAAAACATCCTTTCTCCCACACTCCGCTATAAAGCCCTGCTTTATGAGTTGTGATACGGAATACTCGGAGCGTATTCCTCGCACCGAATCTATCTCAGAACGGGTGACGGGCTGTTTGTACGCCACGATTGCAAGCGTTTCCAGCATGGACTGTGAAAAGTTGCGTGTCTGTGTTGGCTGCAAAAACTCTGTCACGTATTCATCGTAAATCTTGTTTGACACAAGTTGCACCGATTCTTCCGTAACATACATCACAATGCCCCTGCCCTCACTTTTTGCCTTTTCTTCCTCCGCTCTTGCAAGTGCTGCTATGCGTGCCTTATCGGTGGAAAAAAGCCGTGCAAGTTCTTCAAAATACACGGGTTCTCCCGACACAAACAAAATGGATTCCAAGACGTGCAGTATTTCTTCATCGCTAAGATTTTTCTTTTCTCTGTTTTCTTCCATGCTTATGATAACTCCTCGTCCATATAGCTTGCCGCATCATCGTTCTCCGAAAGCTCGTTTTTCGATATCCATATGGGTTCATACGGTGCAGACTGCTTTATTATAACCTCGCCTCGCATTATCATTTCAAGCAGTGCCATAAAAGTCACGATGACACGCATCTTCACATGCATACCGTCAAAAAGTTCTTCAAATCTCAACGTGTCTTTTTCTGCCAATGCCTCTCGTACATCCTTCATACAGTTGCGAACTGTATACAAGTCGGCACTCACTTCATGCGTAGCTTTTTTCTTTTCGTAATCGTTCTCGTCTATTCGCTTTAATATGCGTTCAAAGGCTTTGAAAATCTCGTCTGACGTGCCGCCCGTAAAAAGTGTTTCCTGAGTGGGTAGTATGAATTCCTCGGGCAGTTTCGTCCTGCTCTTTTGAGCGTCGCACAGTTGCTCTTTCATGACTTCTGATGCCTCTTTGAAAGCCTTATACTCACGCAGTTGTCGTATAAGCACTTGTTCGGGATCCTCTTCCTCTTCCAAGTCCTGTTCCTTTGGCGGTTTGGGTAAGAGTGAGCGGGATTTTATGTATAAAAGTCTTGCCGCCATGGTCAAAAACTCGCTTGCCGTATCCATATCCACCATGTCCATGCCGTTCACATACTCAATGTACTGTGATGTGATTTCAGACACAAAAATGTCCATGATATCTATCTCTGCACTCTCTATGAGGTGCAAAAGCAAGTCGAGAGGTCCTTCAAATTTTTGAACACTTATATTATACTGCATACTTATATACGCTGAAAACAAGGTCAAACAGCTTCATCAAAAGTCCTGCCAATTCCTGCATTACAATGCCCAGTATGCCCGTAGTATTCAATACCATAAGCACTATTATAAGCAGTATCATACTGTGTTGACGCAAAAAGTAGAACGGCTTTGCCCCCACCACGGGTATGAGCAAGTCCTCCAATACATGCGAACCGTCCAACGGCGGCACGGGTATGAGGTTGAAAACCATAAGTCCCAGGTTCAGATACACTATTTGCATTATAACACCGGATACAACGACATTTTGCATTCCCAAAACATACACTAAAAAATACAAAAGGAACATGGCAACGAAAGCAATGGCGAAGTTCATGGTAATTCCCGCAAGCGATACAATGATATCTGCCTTTCGTCTGTTACCCCTGTAATTGTTCGGGTTTACGGGTACGGGTTTTGCCCAGCCGAATCCCAAAAGAAGTATGCATACCGTCCCCAAGGGGTCAAAATGTGCAAGCGGATTCAGCGTCATTCTGCCCATATTCCTTGCCGTGTCGTCGCCCATCTTATGTGCGGCAAAGGCGTGGGCAAACTCATGAAAAGAAAGACCTATCATGATAGCGGGCAGACTGTACAGAATATTTATCCAGAAATCTAAAGTAAAGATATTAAAAAGCATATGTCACCTCAATTTTTTCTGTTTATTATAACCCACGAGAGAGCAGAGTTCAACCTCTCATGTGCATCTTACACATTTATTCCGCAAAAGATTGCTTTTTCGTATTCGCCGTCGAGCATTATTTTTATTTTTTCGGTTACATTGCAGAGCATGAGACAGTCGCCCTTTTGCAATGCATACCTTTTTTCATCAACACTCACTGTGCATTTTGCATCTGCATATATGGCGTTGAATGTGTATGATGTTTCTATTACATTCTCGTGTACCACTGACATTTTGCCGTCTGCTCCGCACAGCATGAGGTTGAAGTCACGAATTGCGCCGTGTGCCCGAGTATGTACACCGCCGTCAAAGCAATCCACATACCCAAAAGGTGTGAGCATTACCACATCTTCCTTGTCCGCATGGAAAAGTTCGGCTGTGCCGTCCAACGATACCAGATAGCGTGTTACACCGGGCAAGGATGTATATGCCGAATCCTCATCATAAGCCTGTGCCATGCTGAGTCTGAAAAGAAATTCACGTTTTGCATAATCCGCATTTTCGGGGTATATGAACACCTCACGGGTTATACCGCCCGACCATTTGGTTTCCTTATTTTCACTGCTTGAGATTACTTTTATTTCCATTGCATTTTTGCAGCCCGAATTACCTGCAAACCCAAAACGGCAGTTGTCACAGACCCCACGCCGCCCGGTACGGGTGTTATTATCTGAGCTTTTTCGGATGCTTTTTCAAAGTCAAAGTCGCCGCAGAGTTTGCCGTCATCGTCCACATTTATACCCACATCTATTACCACGGCACCCGACTTTACATGTGCATCGGTGAGCATTTTTGCCCTGCCTATGCATGATATGAGGACATCGGCACGACTGCACACCTGTGCCAAATCCTGTGTTTTGGAATGACATATGGTGACAGTTGCATTCTTATTCAGAAGCAGCATGGAGAGCGGTTTTCCAACCACAAGACTTCTTCCCACCACCACTGCATTTTTACCCTGCAAATCCACATTCGCAAAGCTGAGACATTCCATGACGGCGGCGGCAGTGCAAGGCAAAAAGCCTGTTTCATCGCCCACGAAAACTTTTTCTATATTCACGGGGCTTATGCAGTCCACATCTTTTTCGGGATTTATAATCTCGCATATTTTCTTTTCGTCTAAATGTTTCGGAAGCGGACGCAAAAGGAGAATGCCGTTTACGGACTCATCTTCGTTTATACGGGAGAACTCACGCATAAAATCATCGTTTGAGATATCGGCGTCAAACACATAGCTTTTGCACTCGATGCCCAATTTCTCCATACGTTTTTTTGCTCCGCGCTCATATGAAATATCATCGCCCTTTTCGCCCACTCGCACAGTTGCAAGACAGGGGGCAGCCTGCATTTTTGTAAGCTGCTCCCTCATTTTTTCAGTCATGGCAGATACCACATCTGCTCCCAAGAGTTTTTCCATATTACATCAAACCGATTGCGTGTTCATATATCTCGTCTGCCATTTTGCAGATATTATCTACGGCACGCTTGCCTTCCGACTTGTATTTCTCAGCCAGTTCCGTATCCTTCAAACTGCCCACGTTTATGAGTACATTCAACCATGCACCCAATGCAGCGGAACGCAAATTCAATGCACCCACACCCAAATCGCTTGCACAGTTTGTGTTGAATTTTCCAAGCAGCGGCATGAGAATGCAAAGTGCCTTTTCACAACGGAGTACGAGCTCAAAGGGGACTCTTGCACATTCTTTCAAGCCGTCCTGAATAGCTGCACTGCGTGCTTTCTTCTCCTCGTCCGTCTCCTTTGGCATTGCATATGCTGAAGATACAAGATTAAATGCGTCCGTATCCGTGTCTATGCCCTGTATCATTTCGGAAATCACGCTTTCGGCTTCTTCTATTACCTTTCTGCTGTTTTCATCAAACTCCAAGTACTTCTTCTTGCCCAGAGTAAGTTTTGCGACCATCTGTCCGAGTGCTATACCCATAGCACCTGCCACGGCACTTGCGCTTCCGCCACCCGGAGCGGGTGCATCCGATGCAAGAGTCTGTGTAAACTGTTCCACTGTCATATCTTTAAGTTTCATTTTGTCTTCCTCCTCATTTCTTTATCACTTCACCGTGCTTTATCACGGTCTTTACCTGATTATGTCCGTAACGGTAGAATACTCTGTTCAGATTCGGAGCGTCCCAAATCACAAAGTCTGCCTGTTTTCCCACTTCCACCGTACCGATTTTATCCGCTCTGCCTATGGCGGCGGCTGCATTTAACGTAACTGCCGTCAAAACTTCCTCGGGAGTCATTCTGTACTTATAACAGCCCATGTTCATGGCAAGCTGCAATGATAAGTTGGGCGTGGAACCCGGGTTAAAGTCGGACGCTATGGCAACGGGGACGCCTGCCTCTATCATATCACGAGCAGGTGCAAAACCTTTCCCCAGATAGAAAGACGTACACGGCAAGCATACTGCCACAGTGCCGCCCTTTGCCATGGAACGGATGCCGCTCTCACGGCAGGCTATGAGATGCTCTGCAGATATTGCACCTATTTCGCCCGCAAGCTCGCTTCCGCCTATGGGGTCTATCTCGTCTGCATGTATCTTTGCGCCCAAGCCCATGCGCTGTGCCGCTTCCAGTATGCGCTTTGAGTCTTGCGCATCAAACACTGCCGTTTCACAGAACACATCGCAAAACTCAGCTAAATCCTTTATTTCAGGCAACATATTATTTACTATCTCGTCCACATATCCCGATTTATTCCCCTTGTATTCGGGTGGTACTGCATGAGCTGCCATGAATGTGGATACGAGTTCCACGGACTGTGTTTCGTTGAGTTTTTTCACAACACGGAGCTGTTTTAGCTCCGCTTCTACGGAAAGTCCGTATCCGCTCTTTGCTTCGCATGTGGTGGTGCCAAGTGCAAGCATTTCACTGAGTATATCCCGTGTCTTTTCCGTGAGTTCATCTTCGCTTGCGGCACGTGTGAATTTCACCGTAGAGAGTATGCCTCCGCCCTGTCTGAGTATGTCCAGATATTCCACGCCGTGCAATTTCATTGCAAGCTCATTTTCACGCCAACCGCCAAATACAAGGTGCGTATGTGAGTCCACAAGCCCAGCCGTGAGAAGATTACCCTCTGCATCCACGGTGTTGACTGCACCGCAAGGTGCATCTCCCGTGCCGATATCCGTGATTTTACCGTCCTCGCACAGTATCCATGCATTTTCCGTGAATGTGACATCGCCCTGTGCTTTTCCGGACTTTGCCGCATTGCCACGCACAGTAGCAATGCAGCCTATGTTTTTTATAAGTGTTTTCATAAATTACATGAGATAGTTTTCAAGCACCTGACCGTTTTTGTCAAAGTATGTGTCATGTCCCTCTCTGTTTTCAAGCTTCAAGTAGTACATAGCCGAGTCAATCAATGCATTCATGGGTGTGAGTCCCACTATTTCACTTCCGATTACATGCACGCCGTAACGCTCCGCTTCCATTTTTACCGTTTCAAACACCCTGTAAAGAGGTGTCTGAGTGAAGTCCGTCATGTTTATGGAAACCTGAGCAACCTGCTTGCCGTCCACTTCCACACCAAAACCCATTGCCTTTACACACTTGAAACCGCCCTTTGCTTCACGGATAACATTTGCTATGCGCTTTGCAATGGAAACATCGTCTGTGCTGAGGTTTATATTGTATGCCACAAGCGGTGCTCGCACACCCACTGCCGTCACACCTGCCGTGGGATGTATTCTGTTGCCGCCAAAATCGGGATGCCAATCGTCCAGTAAAACTTTCTCCGCCATGCCCTCAAACTGTACATCGTTACGGATTTTAGGAAGATTCCTGCGGTGAGGAGCCGATGCCGATTCTTCATACAAGAATACTGGTACATCCGCTTCCTTTGCTATACGCTCGGCTACACGAAGTGCAACTTCTTTTGTTTCTTCAATGGTAACTTCCTTTATGGGAACGAAGGGACATACATCCAGCGCACCCATCCTCGGATGTTCACCCGTATGCTTTGTGAGATCTATCTCCTTTGCAGCAGCTTTTGCAAGTGCCACAGCAGCTTCTTCCACCTGTTCGGGTGTTCCCACGAATGTGATAACGCTTCTGTTGTGTTTGGGGTCTGATGAGTGGTTTAAGAGTCTTACGCCCTCATCTGTTACCACTTTGAGCATACGCTCCACAAGCTCCATGTTTACACCCTCGCTGATATTGGGTATGCACTCGATTAACTTTGCCATTTTTATATCCTCCTGATTATGTTTTTATTTGTTATGCTTTTCTACAACCGATTTTACCAATTCTTCATCCGCCACAAAGGGTAATGTGATATGGTTTTCGGGATATTCTGTGTTGAATTCAATGCAAGTCGCTATGGAATTTTCATTCCTTGCCCATGAACGTCTTGCAACACCGCCCATGGTATCCCAAGGCATTGCCATGGAGAGTATGGTATCCACTCGCTCCGAACCGTCCAGCACCATGCCGAATCCGCCGTTTACCGACTTGCCTATGCCCACACCGCCGCCGTTGTGGAGGGCTATGAGGCTCATACCTCTTGCGGCATTACCTGCATAGCACTGTACTGCCATGTCCGCCATGATGTTTGAACCGTCTTTTATGTTGCTGGTTTCACGGAAGGGTGAATCCGTACCGCCCGTGTCGTGGTGGTCTCTGCCGAGCATGACGGGGCCTATCTCGCCCTTTCTTACCATTTCGTTGAATTTCAGAGCGATTTTTGTTCTGCCCATTGCGTCCTGATACAGAATGCGAGCCTGTGTACCTACCACCATTTTATTTTTCTTTGCATCACGCACCCATACCCAGTTATCTCTGTCCTGATAGCGACGAGTTGGGTCTATGCAGTCCATTGCCGCCTTATCCGTTGCGTCCAAATCTTCAGGCTTGCCGCTGAGACACACCCAACGGAACGGTCCGTAACCGTAGTCAAACAGTTGAGGTCCCAATATGTCTTCCACATATGACGGGAATATGAATCCGTCTTTTTCATCAACACCGTTTTTACATATGGATTGTACCCCTGCATCATAAACGGCTTTCAAGAAGCTGTTGCCGTAGTCAAAGAAGTATGTACCCTGTTCTGAAAGTTCGCATATAAGCTCATAGTGATGACGCAAGCTCACGTTCACAAGTTCTATGAACTTCTCCTTATCCTCTGCAAGCAGTCTTGTACGCTCCGGGAATGTTATCCCTTGCGGACAGTAGCCGCCGTCATAGGGAACATGACACGAAGTCTGGTCTGAAAGCAAATCCACATGGATGTCGTTTTTGAGAACGTACTCCAAGAGGTCTATGACATTTCCCACATATGCTATGGCACAAGCAGTTTTCTTTTCCAATGCTTCCTTTGCCCATGCTGCACACTCGTCCAGACTATCTGAATACTTGCTCACCCAGCCCTGATTATAGCGAGTCATCACACGTGAAATGTCCACCTCGGCTATAATGGAAACAGCACCTGCAATCTCTGCTGCCTTACCCTGGGCACCGCTCATGCCGCCCAAGCCTGCCGAAACAAAGAGTTTACCTGCCAAATCCTCATCCTTTGATATGCCGAGTTTCAGTCTGCCTGCATTCAAAAGAGTGTTGAATGTGCCGTGTACTATGCCTTGCGGACCTATATACATCCAACCGCCTGCCGTCATCTGACCGTAGTTTGCAACGCCCAGTGCTGCTGCACGGTTAAAATCTGCCTGATTATCGAAAAGTCCCACCATGAGACCGTTTGTTATGATTACACGAGGAGCTGTTTTGTGAGATTTAAAAAGTCCCAAGGGGTGACCCGATTCCACCACCAAGGTCTGTTCGTCCGTCATCACACGCAAGTATTTCTGTATGAGAACGTACTGCATCCAGTTTTGACAAACCTGACCTGTTTCACCATATGTAACGAGTTCATACGGATAGAGTGCCACCTCAAAGTCCAGATTGTTGTCCATCATCACCTGAAAGGCCTTGCCCTCTATGCATTTGCCCTCATATGTGTCAATGGGTCTGCCGTATATCCTGCCTTGCGGACGGAATCTGTAACCGTATATCCTGCCCGTTTCTTCCAATTCCTGCATGAATTCCTCTGCCATTTTTGCATGGTGTTGCTTCGGAATATAGCGCAACGCATTTTTCACGGCAAGCTCTTTGTCACGCTGTGACAGTTGCGATTCACGCTTTGGCGCGCGCCTTATGCCTGCCTCAAATGCAGGATACTCCGGCAAGTCATCGGAAAGTCTGATTTGCATAGCCTGTTTTACATCAAATTCCATGTTTCTCCTCCTATAATATTTTCGGCTGAGCCCGTTTTTTTATTTTAATCAACAAAATTCGGGAATCATCTCTTTCACGGTGTTTTCTATAACGCCGCATCTTATGAGTTTTTCCATGAATTCTATATCAATTCTTATCTCCCTGTCCTTATCGAAGAAGGGTATCCCCTCTCGCACCAATTCTGCCACCTTGCAGTGTACGGGCGATGCCTTCATGTCACGCAAGTCCAGTCCCTGTACGGCTGCCATGAGTTCAAATCCGAGTACAGAGAATGTGTTTTCCACAATGAGTCTGCTCTTTCTTGCCGCCGTAGTACCCATGCTCACTATGTCTTCCTGGTTTGCGCTTGACGGGATGGAGTCCACGCTTGCGGGATGCGCATACACTTTGTTTTCGGAAACCATGGACGCTGCCGAATACTGGCATATCATATAGCCGCTGTTTAATCCGCCGTTGGGTGTCAAAAATGCAGGGAGTCCATTGGAGAGTGCCGGGTTTACAAGTCGTTCAAGACGTCTTTCCGATATGTCGGCAATCTCGCTCACTGCAATACCCAAAAAGTCCATTACAAGTGCCATGGGTTCACCGTGGAAGTTACCTCCCGATATCACGCTTTCATCGTCTAAAAAGAGAAGCGGATTATCCGTTACGGAGTTCATTTCCGTCTCCACCACGCCCCTTATGTAATTCAGTGAATCACGAATTGCACCGTGTACCTGAGGTATGCAGCGCAATGCATATGCATCCTGTACACGCAAATTCTGTGATGCATCAAGAAGTTCGCTGTTTTCTGTGAGAAGTCGGAAATTCTTTGCCACCAGCGACTGACCTGCATGGGGACGTACTGCATGTACTCGGGGGTCGAATGCGTTTTTAAGTCCCGTGAGAGCTTCGAGCGTCATGGAGCCTATGATGTCTGCAAGTTCTGCCGCTCTGTGTGCGTCATAGTATGCTAAAACGCCCACTGCCGTCATACACTGTGTACCGTTTATGAGCGCAAGACCTTCTTTTGCCTGCAAACGGAATGTGGGAAGTCCTGCACGCTCCATTGCCGTCTTGCCGGGGAGTTTTTCTCCCTTATACATAGCCTCGCCCATTCCGAGTACCACGAGTGCCATATGTGAGAGCGGTGCTAAATCTCCGCTTGCACCCAATGAACCTTTCTCGGGGATTACGGGATGTACACCCGCATTTAGCATATCCACCAGCGTCTTTACTATCTCGGGGCGTATGCCGCTGTTACCCACACAGAGTGCATTTGCACGCAAAAGCAGCATTGCACGGGTGGTTTCTTCATTCAGCGGTGTTCCCACTGCCACACAATGGCTCATAATCAAATTATCTTGGAGCTGTCCGCTCTTTTCCCTGCCCACGGAAACTTTTGAAAACTCGCCAAAGCCTGTGCTTATACCATATGCAACACGGTTTTCATCCAAGATTTTTTCCACCAAAGCCCGTGACGCCTGCATTGCTGCCACGGCGGGCGGTGCTATCTCCACCTTTGCACCGAAGCGAGCAACTGCCACCGCTTGCTCTACGGTGAGCGAATGACCGTCAATAACTACTCTTTCAATGTGCTCGGGATTTTTCATTCTTTCCATACATATATTCCCTCCGTTTATACAACTGAAAAATAAATATAATCCAACATTCAAAATATAACACAAGCAGCGTTTTATGTCAACTTAATACACCCCGTTTTTCTTCCGCGGCCCCACGCATTTGCATCTATTGTTTTGCGGCATATTCTGTGCTATAATCACGGTATAAAACGAGGAGGTTTTTATATGAACAAACAGGATATGAAAAACTATGTGCAGGAAAAACTTGCAAAGATGAACGATTACAGTTTTATGGATACCGACTTTGTAAAGGTGGTTTCTGCGCTTGTAGATTTTGAGATGGAGTACATAGACTCCCTCACACCCGATGAGAACGGCGAATGTGACTACGATGACGATGCTGCCTTTGACTATATCTTAGCCGGCATGAACAAGGACTTCTCAGCCTATAAAATGTATTTGGAATGTCTGGTGGACGACTATCTGGAAGTTTCGGAAAGCTATCTTTCCGAAAACGGCGAGATAGACTGGGAATGAGGTTCTTTTAGTATTCTTGCTTCTTTGAGGGGGCTGTGAAATAAGCACATTAAAAACCGCTGCTTATTCCACAGCCCCTTTTTGTCGTGTGTATGGTAACTCTGTTCGCCCCGAAAGTCAAGGCCTTTCGCGGTTTGTTTTTTGTACCGCAGTAATAAAACGGAACATCTCGTCGCGGCCTTCATCTGGTTCGTGCGCCTCGGCGTCAACCATTGCACCGCCAGCTGACCTGATAAGTACGGATTCTCGGTACAGGAAAATCAGTTCGATGCATCGGTGTTGAATGAATACATCTTCACACTTTCTTCGGATATGATTCCGTCCTCATACAGTTTTTGCAAGCTGCTGTCCATGGTATGCATACCCATGGATGCGGATGTTTGTATGGTGGACGTTATCTGATGCGTTTTTCCTGTTCTTATAAGATTTTTTATTGCACCGCTTGCAATCATAACCTCCGTTGCAAGCACACGTCCGTTTGGCACATCAATCCTCGGCACAAGCTGCTGCGATACCACGCCCAAAAGCACCATGGAAAGCTGCACTCGTATCTGGTTCTGCTGCCCTGCCGGGAACATATCTATGATACGGTCAATGGTGTTCTCACATCCCTTGGTATGCAGGGTGGACAACATAAGATGGCCTGTTTCCGCTGCACTCACCGCCGTGGAAACGCTCTCTATGCTTCTCATCTCACCCAACATAATGACATCGGGGTCTTGGCGCATTGCCGCCTGCAAACCCTTTTCAAAACTCACCGTATCACGCCCCACTTCACGCTGAGAGATGAGACAAGTATTTGACTTGTGAATACACTCAATGGGGTCTTCCAATGTTATAATATGCGAATTTACTTTATGGTTCAGAAAGTCCACAATACACGAAAGCGTGGTGGATTTACCGCTTCCCGTGGGGCCTGTGAAGAGAATCATTCCGCTTTTTTTGAGCGCAAGCGGCTTTATACATTCGGGAATACCGAGTTTTTCAAAGCTGCTGAGCTGCAACATTACACGACGAATGGAAATATTATAGCCGTTTATGTCACGATAAACATTGCATCTGTAACGCTGCTCGCCATTGAAGAATGATGAATCAACCTCATGAAAATCCTCCAATGTTTTCTTTTGCTTATCAGTCATAAACTGGTTTGCAAACTCGAATATCTCCTCGCTGGTAAGCGGCACGGAATCCAGACTCTTTAACATACTTCCCACACGAATAATGGGGGTAATACCTGATTTCAAATGCATATCCGAAGCATTATATTCTTCATTCATATTAAGGTAGCGTGTTATTTTTTCACTATATTTATAAATCGGTTCCATATAAGCTCCATCCTTCTGTTACTGTAATAGAACTATTCTATCAAAATGCACTTTTACTGTCAAGTACAAGCCCCCTTTTAATCGCCAAAGGATTGGGAAAACAACACTTTTGTTTCTCCCTAAAAATCTACGTACAATTTTGATTCAAAAAAAAAGACACAACCTTGCTTGTATAAGCTCCGATTGCGTCAACTCACTGCATTATTTAATATTATTTTTCATCTGTCGTTCAGGTACATGCGCCTTGCCCTGTTTGTGACACGGCACGTCAGCTCATAGTTTATGGTACCCACAATCTGAGCTACTTCCTCCACGCTCATACCGTTTTGACCGAACAGAATAACCTCATCTCCTCGGGACACGTCTGAGCCTGTAACATCTGCCATCATCATATCCATGCACACACGGCCTATTTGCTCATAGCTTTTTCCACGTATGGCAAATCTTGCGTTATTGCTCATGCGCCTGGGATACCCGTCCGCGTATCCTGCCGTAATTACCGCCGCCGTGATATCTTCCTCCGCTCTGTATGTTCTGCCGTAGCTTATGGTGGTTCCCTTTGGGAAATGCCTTATCTGTGACACTCTGCTTTTCAGCGTCATCACGGGTCGCAACGGACCGTTTTTTACGGGTCGGCTGTCGGGATACATGCCATAGAGCATAATTCCCTCACGCACTATATCAAAGTGAGCCTGGGGATGATTTATGATGCCTGCACTGTTTGACATGTGGCAGCATTCTATATCGTGACCGTTTGCTATGAGACCTTCGCACACGGTATTATAGTTTTCAATCTGCCAGTTTGTGTAATCTATCTGTGAGGGAGTGTCCGCAACCGACATATGCGTGTACATGCCCTTTATATCCAGATTAGGGAGTTCGCATTCACGACATGCATCTATTATGGCATCATGCATGTACTGTTTGCCCTGTGCCAAAATACCCGCTCTACCCATGCCTGTATCCAGCTTTATATGTGCTTGCACACGTACATTATATCCCTTAGCTGCTGCACTCATCTCCCTTGCATGGGATAAGTCCAAAAGCGTTTGTGTAAGATTATACTCTGCTAAAATATCAGCATATTCTGCTGCCGTGTAACCTAATATGAGAATAGGAAGTTTGATTCCACCCTCTCGCATTGCGATTGCCTCTTCCAAACATGCCACAGCAAAAGCATCGGCACCGTTTTTTTCAAGAAAAAGTCCGCACGGCACCGCCCCATGTCCGTATGCATCGGCTTTCACCACGCACATTATGGGTCTGTCATTCACGCAACGCTTGGCGTACTTCAAATTATGCAAAAGAGCGGATAAATCAATTTCCGCCCAGGTTCTGGAATCAATTCGTGTCTTCATAATGCAGTTTATACTTTTGCACTTAATTTCAAAATCGTGAGAACGGTGTATTTACCGTTCCCACGATTTATATGTCTATCAGTTTTGACGACCTATTGTTGCAACCATAACAGCCTTTATGGTATGCATACGGTTCTCTGCTTCGTCAAACACCTTAGAGCGTGAGCTGCGGAATACTTCGTCCGTAACTTCCTGCTCTTTTACGCCGTACTTCTCATACATCTCACGACCAACCGCTGTTTCCTGGTCATGGAATGAGGGCAGGCAGTGCAGGAATATGCACTCGGGGTTATGAGTCATGTTCATCATATCCATAGTCACACGGTAGGGTGTGAGCAGGCGGATTCTCTCTTCAAACTGGTCTTCTTCACCCATTGATACCCAAACGTCCGTATAGATAGCATCTGCACCGTCAACGTCCTTTATATCATCGGAGAATGAAATGGAAGCACCTGTCTGCTTTGCTACTTCCTGCATTTCAGCCACCAGTTTCTCATCGGGGAAGAGTGACTTGGGAGCTATTCCCACGAAAGTCATACCCATCTTTGCAGCACCAATCATGAGTGAGTTGCCCATATTGTTTCTTGCGTCGCCCACATATACGAGCTTAACCTTATTAAGAGGCTTATGCACATGCTCTTCAATGGTGAGGAAGTCAGCTAAAATCTGCGTGGGATGATACAAATCCGTAAGTCCGTTCCAAACGGGAACGCCTGCGTGCTTTGCAAGTTCTTCCACTGTTTCCTGCTTAAAACCACGGAATTCTATACCGTCATAGAATCTGCCGAGAACCTTTGCTGTGTCCTCGATGGATTCTTTTTTACCCATTTGGCTGTTTGTGAGGAAAGTAACGTTTGCACCCTCGTCAAAAGCTGCCACTTCAAATGCACAGCGTGTACGTGTGGATGTTTTTTCAAAAATAAGAACGATGTTTTTTCCTTCCAAATTGCGTGACTTTACGCCTGCACGTTTGTTGCTCTTGAGGTCATGAGCAAGGTTCAGAAGATAACGAATCTCCTCGGGTGTGAAGTCTTTGAGTGTGAGCAGATGTCTGCCTTTGAGATTTACCGGCATTGCAATGATTCTCCTTTATCAATTATTTGTGTATTCCCTATCTACATAGGAGCTTGTGAATGCTTTGAGCACTGCACCGTACTCCATGGTAAATGTTAGGACATCTCCAATATTGTAACCTTTATTTCCTTTCAAGTCAACAAGCAAATGGTCAGATGAGGCACCTATCACCTGTATATTATTTTCCGTGCAGTGTATGCCGCCCTCGTCCACATCCTGTCTGCCTATTGCAAGTATGCCTCGGAGCATATCACCTTTATCCTCAAAATGCACTTCTTCGCCAAATGCATTCCTGCCCGATGTTCCTACGGGTTTACTGGGTTTGTTCTTAATCTCTATGAGTTCAGCGTCCAAAGTTACCGCATCGCCGTACATGCCGTCCATCACCTTGCACACTGCCGTGTCATTTCCGAGCACAAAAGACTCTCCGAGACGCAAGTTTGTGATACCCTCAGGCACACCGCCCGACTTTAAAAATTCCAACGTGGATGAATTTCCTCCCGATACAAAGGGTAACTCAACACCGTATTTTTGGCGTATGAGCTTTGAAATTGCTACCAAGTTCCCCAAATTTCGCTTATCGGGCAGTATTCCGCCGTAACAGGTGAGGTTTGTGCCTATACCGTAAAGCTCCAAATTTTCCGACGCAAGCACCGTTTCGCAAGCATCGTATATGAGTTTTTCTTCCTCAAAATATATCCCCTCACGCAAGTCACCCAAGTCAATCATGAGTACGGTCTTATGTTTTTTGCCTGCCTGTTTTGCGGCATCGGCAAGTTTTTTTATGGTGTAGGGTTCACTTTGGAGAGATATTTCGCTGTTTTCAATCACATGCTCCACGGCAGACGGCGATGAAATTCTAAGCAGAATACGTGGCTTTCCGCCTGCACATCGCACAAGGTTCGGTATGCGTGAGTCTGCAAGGTAATCTGCATCGCTCTTTTGAATCATGCGTACTATGTTCTCGTCGGCACAAAAAACTTTTGTTACCACCGCAACGGAAAGTCCTTTGCTATGGCATAAATCACACAAATAATTCAGGTTATGCGCAAGTTTTCCCATGTGCGCCGTTACTTTGGGGTACATAAAATTCCTCCTATGATCAATCCTTACGAAATGCGTTCTTATCTAACTTTTCGCTTACAACACTCGACGACATGCTGCCCGTTATGAATGCGGCAATCAAAATGACAATTACCACGGCAGCAATCACGGTTATGAGCGAAATGCTTGCAGCGGTGTAGGCACCTTTTGCAGTTTCCAAAAGCTCTGCCGCAACGCCTGCATCTGCTCCCGAACTGCTTTGCAGTCGGTGTTGAGCAAGATAAGAATATGTGCAAAGCACTAAATTTATAAGAAAAAGCGTGGGCAACACAAAGCACACCACTCGTACATATGTGATGTACTTATCGTAATGTTTTGTTCTCTGCAAGGCAGGGTTCATGTACACCGAGCCTTTCACTCTGACTGCACAAATGAAAAGATATATGCCTATAAGAGCTAATACTATGGACATCACAAGGCGCAGTGCAATAGTCATTTCCATTATAAATTCTCCCTATTCAGCCTTGCAGACCGTCCTCTTGTCGCTGCATATTTTCCGCTACCACATCGTATATATCGCCCAAACTGCTGCAATACTCTAAAACTTTCCAAGGCTCATTTGTGTGGTAATGTATCTTTATAAGCTCCTCATCGCCTACCGCAATAAGACAGTCACCGTCAAAATTCTCCGTGATATAATCATGTATTGCATCTTCGTCCAGCTCAGTTCCCTCTATGAGAAGCTGTGTGTCAAACTTATACTCTAACATTCATTTCTCCTTATTCGATGACTTTCAGCTTTGCACCATCTTTGGAATCCACCACGGCATAACCCATTTCTTTCAGCTTGTCACGCAACTCGTCGGATTTTGCCCAGTCCTTCACTTTCCTTGCCTCAGTGCGCTGTGCAAGCAGTTCCAATGCCTCGGCAGGAAATTCTTCCTTTGCTTCTTCCTGAATAAGTATGCCGAAAACACCTGTCATATCGGCAAACAATCGCTTAGCCTCTGAAAGTGCTTTTTCGCTTCTGGGTTCTGTAACAAAGGTATTGCACTTGCGCACAAAATCAAATATCACACCCAATGCGTCCGCTGTGTTGAGGTCGTCATCCATGGCAGCACGGAAAGCCGCTTCTGTCTTTTCTGTTTCCTTCATGAACTCTGCATCTGCTTCCGTTTCAGCACCTACATGTGCATTCATAAGCCTCTCACGGGCTGTACGCAGACGTGCAAGCGACGACTTTGCCTGGTCCATGAGTTCACGTGAGAAGTTAAACGGCGAGCGATAATGTGCACCCAACATGAAAAGGCGCAAAACCTCGGGTTCATACTCTTTGGTAATATCTCTCACGGTGAAGAAATTGCCGAGCGATTTGGACATCTTTTGATTATTCACATTTATATGTCCGTTGTGCATCCAGTAGTTTGCAAAGGGTTTTCCCGTTGCCGCTTCACTCTGTGCTATTTCATTTTCGTGGTGCGGGAACACAAGGTCCACGCCGCCTGCATGTATGTCAAATGTTTCTCCCAGTATGTTCATACTCATGGCAGAACACTCTATATGCCAACCGGGTCTGCCCTTACCCCAGGGTGAATCCCAAGACGGCTCACCCGGTTTTGCTCCCTTCCAAAGTGCAAAATCCAACGGGTCTTTCTTATGTTCAGTGGGGTCTATTCGTGCGCCGCTTTCCATATCGTCAATGGACTGGCCTTTCAGTTTTCCGTATGCCGGATAGCTGCGAACCGAAAAATACACATCGCCGTTATCAGCAGGATATGCATGACCCTTTTCTATGAGCTTTTCAACCAGTGATATTATCTCATCTATGTGTTCCGTAGCACGGGGATTTACGGTGGAGCGCATCACATTCAGTGCGTCCGCATCACGGAAATATTCTTCTATATACTTGTTTGAAACATCGAGATATGTACAGCTCTCATCATTTGCACGGCGTATTACCTTATCGTCAATATCCGTGAAATTCTGAATGTATCTCACCTTCACGCCCGTGTATTCCAAATAACGCCTGAGCGTATCAAAAACTATGAGCGGTCGTGCATTTCCTATATGAATAAAGCTGTACACAGTGGGTCCGCATACATACATACCTATCTCGCCGGGTTTTATGGGGCAGAGAGTTTCCTTTTTCTTCGTCATTGTATTATAAATCTGCATAATAAACAAACCTCCTTACGGCTTATGCTGCTATGATATCATTTTTCAGTACAAAAAACAAGCAGATTATGCTTTCAAAGATGCAAAATCCCAAACAAGGCATAAACCACCTCTCAACATATCTGAACTTGTGCAGTGTTGGATGTGTGTATTTTTTTGTTATTTAAGGGTGAATATAACACTTTTTTATTATTTTTCCCCTTCCCTGAGTCATTTTTGGATGAGTTTATATATTATTCGAGTTTTTATTCAAATTCGTGCAAAAAACACTTTACAAAACAATTTTGATATGCTATAATCTCTGCGGAAGGTGTGGGTTACTCTATTCATGCCAAATTATTTTATGTTTAAGGAGAAAAAACAATGAAAACAGGAAAACTCGTTGCTTTGCTCGTTGCCATGATCATGGTTTGCACAATCATCCCTCTGGCTTCATTAGCAAAAACAGGCGCAGCTCTTAAGAGCGATGTAGTAGCTTCCAGCGAAACCACAGGTTCTGAAACCACAGGTTCCGAGACCACAGGTTCCGAGACCACAGGCTCTGAAACCACAGGTTCTGAAACCACAGGTTCCGAGACCACAGGTTCTGAGACCACAGGTTCCGAAACCACAGGTTCCGAGACCACAGGTTCTGAAACCACAGGCTCCGAGACCACAGGTTCTGCACCCGAAGTTTATGAAATCGGTGATGCAAACCTTGATGGAACAATCAACACCGGTGACGCTGTTGTAATTCTTCGCCACGCAGCAGAGCTCGTACAGCTCACAGAAGAACAGTTCGCTGCTGCTGATGTAAATCAGGATGAAGAAGTAAACACAGCTGACGCATCAAAGCTCCTCCGCATACTTGCAGGTATCGTTGATGACGACACAACACCCTCTGATGATGTTACACCCTCAGGTGACGTTACACCCTCAGGTGATGTTACACCCTCAGACGATGTGACACCCTCAAACGATGTTAACCCCTCAGGTTCGGGCAACTAATTGACTGACAGTAAAAGCAGAAAGAGAGAACTCAATGGTTAATTTCATTGAGTTCTTTTCTTTTTCTGCATGTAAAGTTTTTGCTATCGTGAAAGAGAAGTTAGCGCATACGCTCGTTTTGTATATCTGAGTTTTAAACAAACTCCAACATGGATTTTATGTTGTTCTGCTCCGTGTGCATTAGTTTTTCTGCCAAAGTACGCACATTTTCTTCCGCACCCGGATACTCACGCAAGGCACGTTTCATATCTATAACGCCCATTGTACTGCCTTGAACCATCATTTCAGCTAAATGCGGCGTACTCTTATTTATCATTGTATTTATTGCCATTCCGCTGAAAATTGCCGCCTTGCCCTGCTTTTTGGGCTTTACGAAATATCCCTTTTCATCGCATATACCTTTGGACTCACATGTGATTTCATGATACTGTGCAAACTCCTCAGCGAGTGCCGCACGCAAGCTCGGGTCATCACATATCTTTATCATTCTTCCTATTATGTCCTTGCTCATCTCGGCATTATGATATACCGCCTTTACCAACTCTTTGTTATGTTCCATTTCAAACTCCTCTGCTTTTTTATTCATAGTATTAGTTTGAAATGCACTTGTTATTCTGTTTTAGGGCAAATCGTGTGTGTATAAAATTACTTGTTTATAATGGCAAAACTTGCTATATCAACATATCTGTTTTGGAATTTAGCGGATTCTTTTGCTATGCCCTCTATGGTAAACCCGTTCTTTTTCAACACATTCATGGAAGCAATATTGTCCAATCTGCACATTGCACTGAGCCTGTGCAGCTTCATGTATTCAAAAGCATACCGCACTATGGCAGATACGCTTTCAGTGGCATAGCCGCACCCCATGAACTCAGGAGATATCCAGTATCCCAATTCTGCTGACTCGTTTGTGAAGTTCACCATGTTCAGGCTTATTGCCCCAACACAGCTATCACAGTCTTTAAGTGCTACCGCCCAAGTATAGCAGTCGCCTTTTTCATACTCGCTTTTCATTTCTTCTATGTATGTTTCGGCAAAAATCCTGTCCGTCTGTTTTTCCGTGAGCATTTTTGCGGTAAAATCTCCGTTTTTGAAGGCATTGTAGACAGCTTCCGTGTCACTTTCGGAAAATTTACGCAGACAGAGCCTTTGCGTGGTAATTATGGGAAATACAAAACTTTGCATATCAGTAGTCCTTCTCTTTCAGCTTGCGAATATATCTGAAAGTGGCGTCTTCGCCCTCCTCCGACAACATTACAAATAGCTTTTCAAGCAATGCAGCCGTATCATCATGCATTCTCTTGCAGGAACAGTATATTTTCCTGTAATATTCAAGCGGGGTACTGTTATTATGTTTTGAGCCTGCTGCCGACAGGTACACCTTGTCTGCCGATAACATATCACAGAACATTTCTTTCACATAGCGCAACGGCATTTTTACATGAATTATGTTTCCCTTGTCATTATCAATCCAGTATTCCACATGATGTTTATTCTTTTTACTGTGGTGCATCCAAACCTTGGAGAAGCCGAGCACTTCGCGTTCTCTCGGTATGGGGCTGCCCGTACCCACATAATACTTTGCACTGTTTATGAACTCTGCGGGCGAAAACTTTGATAAGTCATGTACAATACCCTGCCACACAATACCTGCTTTCACGCAGTGCAGAAATACATATTTTTTATGCTGCAATACTGTATGCAGATGTCCGAAAAAATGCATGTTACCAAATCTCCTTATACGCATGAATTATAACACGCCGCAAGTTATTTTACAAGCAATGTATAAATTTATCAACACCGGAAACAATTAACACAGACGCACAAAAAATACACAGCCTCGGGAATGACGAATGCGTATACACTGTTTTTTGATGAAATATAAAAATCGGAGGTAAAAACATGGAAACAGTAAAACCCACACTTTATTCCGCAAGGCTTCGTTCACACAGTGGTTGGAGCGAGACGGAGGACGCACAGCTTTTTTCGGAAGTGAAACACGCTCGTGAAAGCGGAAAACCCTTGCGCACGGCTTTTGACCGCATTGCACAGCTTACGGGCAGAAAGTCAAACAGTATTCGCAACTACTACTACTTGCGCATAAGGGACGAGGACATATGCAGACTGTACGAGCCGTGCAAGACGGTGAACTTTGTACCCTTTGAGGAAGATGAAGTACGCACACTCTTGCGCAGAATCCTAACCGACAGAGCAAAAGGCATTTCGGTTCGTGCAAGTACCATGGCACTGGGCGATGGTGATACCACGGCGATGCTGAGGTATCAGAACAAATACCGTTCTGTGGTTCGCAGCAACCCGGAACTCGTACACTCTGTAATTTCGGAGCTGAAATCGGAAGGTGTCCCCGTTTTCGACCCGTACACGGACAAAAACGAGAGACGTTTAGGCAGACCCTGCAAGTCGGCACAGCGCAATGAGCAACTGGTAGACATAATGGCGGAAACAGTTAGCGAGCTTTACAATGTGGAGGGACTTGATGTTTCAGCACTCTTTGAGAGCATAGGCGCACTTGCGCTGAGTGCAGGACGTGGTGCTACGGCAATTCGCAGGCTAAATGAGCTGGAAAGCATGACGGACGAAGATGTACTCCGTTTGCGTGATGAAAACACGGAGCTTCATTCCAAGCTGTCCGAGCAGAACTTAGAGCTTACAGAGCATAAGTCAAGGCTTCTTTCACTCACGGCGGCGTTTCGCAAACTGGTACGCATAAATACGGAATTTCTGGAAATGTCGGGTGTGAGCAAAGTTTCATACTTAGGAAATTATATCCGTGAGCTTTCAGACGCACTGGGCGACGGCACATGGATGCAGTAACGGATTCAACACCGTATGCACTTACAAATATTTCAAAAAGAATATTGGGGCGATTCGGTTTTCCCCAATATTTTTTGTATTAGAGTCACTTTGCCGCATCCACCGTGTACGTCTTGCCGCCGCAGAATGCTTTGGTCTGTATCACAGTCTTTCCGTCGTCCTCCTGCACTGCAAAGAGAACATGTTTTACATCGGTAATTCCTACCGATTTCAATCTTTGCATGAGCGTCTTTTCGTCCAGTCCGGATTCCTGTACTGCTTGTTCTATTATTTTTCCGTCTATAATGAGCGCATACGAAAGGCCTTTTTCATCCGCACCCACATTCAACTCTCCGCATGTGGGAGTTTGGAACGGACCTTTTAGCATAACGGACAGACTGCCACCCGTTTCCAAAATGGCATATTGCACCTCGGATATATTGAACACGGACATTGTACGCAAGTGTTCCAAGAGGTCTTGCACGGAGTAGCGAGCTTTTCGCATAGTTTCTTCACACACATGACCGCCGCTTATGACCATGAGCGGCTTTCCGCAAGCTAATGAGCGAATAGCTTCCGACTTAATGGCAATGAGTGCAATGACCTTTTGCATTATGAAAATGGCTGCAATGGGGACAACACCGTAATACAACGGTATACGCGGATCAGCAGCAGGCTCCGATGCCAGGTCTGCAATGAGCAATGTCATTACAAGGTCGAAGGGTTGCAACTGTGAGAGCTGTCTCTTTCCAGATAATCTGATTACAACAAAAACGAGCAAATATATTATTATTGCCCTATAAAAAAGCGTGAGCATTTTTCATCACCTCACGCTTATTTTGCACATGCATCACATTTTTAATTCACAGTCGCCCCGTCACAAAGTACACGCATATCGCCACGCATTCCCGCAAATAGTCGTTGGGTGTGATGTACCACACGCCTTTTGCTCCCATACCGCTTATATCTTCAAATCCGCAGCTCTGTGCCACTTTCCCTGCACGGTACACGTGGAAATATGTGGTAACATAGCAGACTTTTGCGCCGTTGGGGTACAGCTTGTCCGCAATTTTCTTTGAAAATTTAAAATTTTCCTCCGTGCTTTCGGACTTATCCTCCATTATTATGCGTTCGTCCTCTATGCCCCTTGCGCACATATAGTCATGCATGGCTTGGGCTTCTGAAATATCCTCACCTCTGCCCTGTCCACCCGACACGATGACTACGGTGTTCTCGTTTTCCTCCAAATACTCTATTGCACGGTCAAGCCTATTGGACAGGGTAAGAGTCACCCTGCTTCCCTTTACACCACAGCCGGGGACAATGAGTATGTCAGCATCATTCGGCGGAGTCTTATGCCCTTCTGTGAAAGTCAAAACCGTTGTGCACAAAAATATAATAGCAAAACATGAGTACCCTATAATCAGAAGCCATTTCAGCAGCTTGCCAAATAAACTCACGAAAAACTCGGGTATAAACCGTATCATAGCCGCCACAATCACAAGCGGTGCACCAATCACAGCCGGCATAAAGATACCGAGTGTGCGTGATGCGGTTTTGAACAGCAACAAAGCAGTGTCCGCTATCAAGATGAGTCCTATGATAAGCAGCAGTTTATATCCGTGTCTCCGTAAAAAAGCTCTCATTATGCTTCACCCTTTTGTTCTTCTTTCTTTTTCGACTTTTTATTAAAAATCTCGTATAGCGCAGGAATTACAAACAGCGTCAACAGCGTTGCATATATGAGTCCGCCTATTACCACGATAGCCATAGGCTGCACCATGTCTGTGCCCTCACCTATCCCCAGTGCCATGGTCACAAGTCCGAGTATGGTGGTAATAGCCGTCATTATTATGGGTCTTATACGGGTTTTTCCCGTTTCAATCATTGCCTCTCGCAAGTTCATTCCGCTCTCCACAAGCTGGTTTGCATAATCTACAAACACGATGCCGTTATTTACCACCACGCCTGCAAGTACCAAGAGTCCGAGCATTGCCACTATGCTCAGGTTGAAGCCCAAAGCCCACAGCAACAGGAAACCACCCGTGAATGCAAGAGGTATGGTGAACATAACTATAAACGGGGATTTGAGTGACTGGAACTGTGCCACCATTATCATGTATATGAATGCAAGTGCAATGAAAAGCATGTACAGCAAATCACGCAATGCACTCTCTATGTACTCGTTTTCGCCGCCTGTAACATAGTAGCAGTCGCCGGGGAAATCATAAGATTCCAGTTTTCTCTCAAACTCTGCCGTGAGTTTGCCCACATTATGCGTAGCTTCCACCTCGGCATTTACGGTCATGGTTCGTACCTGATTCTCATGGGTTATGGACTTGGGCGTATCGGCAAGCGTGATCTGTGCTATATCCTTCAAAAGCACGGTGTTGTCATCATCTTCATCCTCAGCATCCGACTTTTTGGTATCGTCTCCGCTATCCCCATCAAATGCAAGGTTCGCATTGCCCATATCCGTCATTTGTGCATCGCCCGTCATGCTCGTCTTTTCAAGTTCAAGGTTTTCAAGGCTTTCCCGTGTGGCCGTCTTATTCTCACCTGCTGCCACCACCACTGCATATTCATCATCACCCATTTCTATGGTGGTTGCGGTGTTTTCTGTTGCTATTGCCTCTGCCACTTTCATGTATACCTGTGCCACCGTATATCCGTTTGCCATCGCCTTGTTCTTATCCACAATGATACGTATCTCCTGCGACACTTCTTCCAATCCCGTGGTCACAGTCTTTGTACCTTCTATGCCTCTGAGCATGTTTCCAATGTCCGTTGCGGCTTTCTGCAAGTCATCCAAATCCGTGCCTTTGATTGAAATCTGTACACCTGAACCTGTGAGCATACTCATGCTCATATTGGATGAAGCCACAGTCACTGTGCAGTCCAAATCCTTTGTGAGCTTTTCAATCTGTATTCCCACTTCCCGACTCGTCATGCTTCTGTCATCTTTCAAAAGCAGGTACATGGACACCGTTTTTCCTCCTTCACCGCCGCCCATCATGCTCATCATGCCCGAGCCGCCCTGCATAGCTGCTATGGTATCTATATCGGTTATGGTGCTTATCTTATCTATCACCTGTTCACTCATCGCACGGGTGTCCTCGTCGCTTGTTCCTATGGGCATCTCTATGGTTACACTCATTTGCTTCATGTCACTTTCGGGTATGAACTCCGTTCCCATGCTGAATGTACACACAAGACTCAACGCAAACAACAGCAGTGTGCTAACCAAAACTATTGCTTTTTTCCGCAAGGTGAAATCTAAAAGTTTAGCATATCCGTTTGTTATGCCACCTAATACTTTATACTTTTTCTCCTTGGTCTTAACAAGCATTTTTGAACTGAGAGCAGGCACAAGCGTGAGAGCTACAATGAGGCTTGCAAACAGCGAGTATGCTATGGTAAGACCCATATCGGCAAAAATCTGTTTTGTAATGCCCTGTGTGAAAACTATGGGCAGGAATACCGATGCCGTAGTAAGTGTTGATGCCACAATAGCACCTGCCATTTGCTTTGCACCGTCTATGGCAGCTTCACGAACAGGCATTCCCAAAGACTTCAACCTGTATATGTTCTCCACCACTACAATACTGTTATCCACCAACATTCCAACGCCCAGCGCAAGTCCCGAAAGCGATATGATGTTTAACGACACTCCCGTGAAGTACATCAGTACAATGGCAAAAAGCAAACTGGACGGTATGCTGATGGCTATAATAAGCGTGGGTCGCCAGTCTTTCAGGAATACTATAAGTATGAGTATGGCAAGTATGCCGCCGCCTATAAGCGCCTGCATTACAGAGCCTATTACGACATCTATGTATTCGCCCTGGTCACTCAGTGCCGTTATTGTAAGCCCGTCATGCTCACTCTCCAATTCTTTTATTTCATCCTGTATGTTATGTGCCACATCCGTGGTGGAATACGTACTCTGCTTATCCACCGTTATGAGTATGCCGTCATTTCCATTCACCTTGGCATACATGTCGCCGCTGTTATCCAGATGCTCCACCGTTGCCAAATCTTCCAGAGTGATAACGCCTATATCGCCTGCTTCAATGTTGAACAGTTCCCATGAAATGAGTTCCTCATCGTCTGCAAACTTGTCGCCCACCTTCACCGCATAAGTTACATTATCTTCCGTTATGCTTCCCACGGGCATTGCAAAATTCTCGGCACTTATGAGCCCGCTTATGGCTTCCACCGTGATAGCACCGTCCAGCCCTGCAGCTTCATATGCTTTCTCCTTTGCAGCTTCAAACTCTGCTCTGCCTGCATCCAGTTGTGCCTGTGCATTGTCCAATTTCACCTGTGCAAGCGTTATCTCCTGAGAATACGTCATCTTGCCCGATTCAAGGTCGCCGTACTGTTCGGACAAAAGCTCATACTGCTCACCGAGTTCTTCCGCCGTACTTTCCATGGTACGCATAAGCCCTCTGTACTTGCTCTCTATGTCATGCAAGAACTCACGCAACACCGTTACTGCCTCGTTCAGCGTCTTTGCCTTGCGCAGTGCCGAAAGTGCATCATCGCATCTTGATATACGCCTTTCCAGCTTGCCCTTTATCTCATTTAATTTGGAGTACAGTTCACCGTATATTTCGCTGTCTTTATCCAGTTTTTCAAGTGCGGAGTCAACACCGTCATACACGGTGGTCAGCACGGTTTTGATTGACGTTATAATTGCTTTGAGTTGGGGTCTGTAATCTTTGAGCTTTCCGGAATCTTTCTCTGCATTTTCCAGTGTTGCATCCAAATCATCAAAAACCTCGTCCACAGTACCGAGCAGCGTTATACCCGTATCCACGGTGCTTTTACCCAAGAGCAATTGTGTCATGCCCGACTGCACCAGCACTGTTGCGTCTGCCAAACTCTCGTTTTGCTCCTTCTTCGCCTCTTCAAGTTCAGCCTTGCCCTTGTCCAATTTTTCCTGTGCTTCGTCCAGTTTCTTTTCGGTGTCCAGCAAAGTTTCATCCACTGCTGCAAGTATCTTATTGTTCAGTTCTTCTGTCTTTTCATCGTCAATGGTGATTTTCAGCGTGTTTTCAATGATGCCCGTTGCCGATACGGCAGCCACGCCCTCCACTCTTTCGAGTGCAGGTATGACATCTTCCTCCACTTTTTTTGCCACTTCCACACGGGACAGTCCCTCATAATCTGCACTTGCAATCACCACGGGAAGCAAGTCGGGGTTGATTTTAAGGTACATGGGTTCTCCCACCGATTCATCAAGCGATGATGTTATCTGACTCACACGACTGCTCATCTCGATTATTGCACTGTCTAAATTAGTGTTTTGCGCAAATTCCAGCACAATCACGCAGTAATTTTCCGCAGAAATACTGGTGACATTTTCCACTCCGTTTGTGGTGGACAGCGTCTGTTCAAGCGGTTTCGTGAGAGCAGTTTCCACCTTTTCGGGACCTGCACCGCCGTATACCGTAAAGATGGCCACATACGGCAAATCCATATTTGGCAAAAGGTCCGTGCTCATGTTTGTAAAAGACACATATCCAAGTATTATCACCATGAAAAGTGCCATTATAACCGTAAGCGGCTTTTTTACGCTGAATCTTGATAACATCCGAGTTCTCCTTCAAAGTCATTTAAATAAAAATCATACCGTACCCATTATAAGCGTGCGTGCAAAGTGAGTAAACCAAATGAGCATACCATATACGCCCATTCTTATTATAAGGTATTTTTTTGGAAATATGAAGCCCTATATTTTAGAAAAGTAGGTTAAAATTCAAACTTTTGCTGTTATTTTTTGTCAGAGCATATCGTTTGGGTTTATTTCCACAGAAATTTCCGAGTCAAAAACGTCCTTATCATAATCGTACACGGTGTTTATAAGCTCGTGCGTGTTTTTAGTCCGCGCAAGCTTTATGAGCACATGTCTGCGGTGTTTGTTCTGTATGCGCTTTATGGGTGCAGGCATGGCGTATATGTACAGAATTTCGTTCAAGTCCGCCCCCTTTGCGCTGAGCAGGGAACACATCCTCTCATACACAGAGTTTGCAAACCGCACCGATTCTGTATGTGCCGTTTCCTCAGCCTCTGAGGAAAATAAAACTCTCACAAACACGGAGTATGGCGGATACATGTTTTCCAATCTGTTTTTTATGGTGTATTCATAGAACCCCTTGTAATCATGGTTTTGTGCGAAAGTCAACACCGGATGGTCCGGAATATTCGTTTGGAGTATCACGCTGCCCTCTTTACCTGCTCTGCCTGCCCTGCCTGCCACCTGTGTGAGAAGCTCAAAGGTTCGCTCGTAGCCCCTGAAATCAGGCATTGCAAGCATGGCGTCCACGGATACTGCACACACCAATGTGACGTTTGGAAAGTCCAGCCCCTTTGCAATCATCTGCGTACCTATGAGTATCTGCGCCTTACCCGATGCAAATTCGGACAAGATGTTCATGTGTGCATCCTTTTTCTTCGTGGTATCCGCATCCATTCTTATACAGCTAACCTGCGGCAATATCTTTTTTATTTCTTCCTCTATCTGCTGTGTACCTATTCCCACGTACTTTATGTATGCCTTTTTGCAACTTGGGCAGAGTTTCGGTATGTCCGCCTCCTCGCCGCAATAGTGACATTTCATCTTGCGGTCAAACTTATGATATGTCATGGAAACATCGCACGAATCACATTTCCACACATACCCACAGTTTCTGCATGACACGGCAGATGAAAAGCCACGCCTGTTTAAGAAAAGTATCGCCTGCTCACCGTTTTCAATGCATTTTTTCAGTTTTTCCACCAGACGTCTGCTGAATATGCTGTTGTTTCCCGAAACAAACTCGGCACGCATGTCCACCGTTTCCACGGCAGGAAGCGGCAAGGCATTCACTCTCTCTTTCATTTCAAGCAGTTTATATTTCCCCAACTTTGCACGAAAATACGTGGTGACAGACGGTGTTGCGCTGCCCAAAATAAGTTTTGCAGAAGCAATTTTGCAACGCTTCTGTGCCACTTCCACGGCGTTATACCTCGGATTTTTCTCTGACGCATATGCGTTTTCATGTTCTTCATCAATTATAATTGCCCCCAAATCATGCACGGGTGCAAAAACTCCCGAGCGTGCGCCCACCACCACATCTACCTCGCCCACTCTTATCCTGCGCCACTCATCAAACCTTTCGCCCGCACTGAGTCGGCTGTGCAAAACTGCCACACGCTTTCCGAATCTGCCCGTAAACCTTGCCACCGTCTGCGGTGTGAGTGAAATTTCGGGTACGAGAACTATGGCCCCCTTGCCCTTGGATACCAAATCCTCTATGACGCTCATATATACTTCCGTCTTGCCGCTGCCCGTAACGCCGTGAATGAGAAATGTGCCTTTTTCTTCGCTCAGTATCTGTTCCAGCACAGTCTTTTGTTCTTTTGTAAGCTCAGGTTTTTTGCCGCTTGTTTTTTTCACAGTTTGAGGACGTCTGTAAACGGTCTGCATGGATACTTCCAAAATGCCCAAATCAATAAGCCGCTTTACCACAGCCGATGAGCATGTGGGTATAATCTCTGTTATGTCGCTCACCAACACCGCATTATCCGTCTGCATCAGAAATTCCACGGTGTCATATGCACCCTGTGAACGTATCTTTCCGTTCTTTGTGCGCAATGACCGCAAGTATTCATCCGCATCCACACCGTCTTTTATCTTCACGGCACGCAGTTTCTTTTCCGATATTCTCATGCCTCGCATCTGTGCGGGTATCATGAGCCGCAAAGATTGAGCAAGAGTGCAATGATATGTTTCTCTTATCCACTCTGCCAGCATTATCTGTTCTCGGTCCAATACCGCATAATCTTCACACACTTTTATTATGTTTTTCAGCTCATGTCCCTGCAAATCGGGTGCAGTTTCGGTAATATCCAAGATGAAGCCTTCCGTCAACCTGTTTCCTTTTCCGAACGGCACCAAAACACGCTGCCCCACCGCTGCTTTCACGGTGAGACGGTATGTAAAAAGTCTGTCTATGTTTTCATGCGATATGTCTATAATAACCTTTGCGTACATAAAATGCCTCCACGCAATATTATAACACCGCAACCCGTCTGCAAGCAAACATTTTTCCACTATACCGCCAAAAATTTGAAACGCCCTCACCGCAAAATGCAGTTTGTGGGCGTTTCAATATGAAGTATTTATGGGCTGTATCATATGTGTTTCCGTAATGCTGCATGTAAAACTCGCTTCCTTGCAGTATCAAAAACACTTTTGCTCTTAACCCGACGGCATTTTGTTTTGTATTTATACCGTATTGGGATATTTTGATTATACCAACATGGTATAATTTTGTCAAGTGTTTTTTGGAGTGTTTTTCATGAGATTAAAAGAACTTCGGAAAGAAAGAGGTTTGACGCAGTTGAAGCTTGCAATCGACCTGAACGCAAACCAAAATACAATAAGCCGTTATGAGAGCGGCGAGCGTGAACCCGGGATAGAGGAACTTATCAGAATTGCGGATTATTTTGATGTGTCCGTGGATTATTTGATAGGCAGAACAGAAAATCCCAAAATGAATAAATAGATTTATTCGGGCATTACATGCCCTTTTTATTTACGTCCAAAGTCTTACCAGCCAAACTGTAATCATTACGGCGGATGTTCCGATTAAGACGGCTTCATCCAACTTCTTGCAATTCCGTACTTTCTTTGATATAAGTCCGCGCAGAAGGAAATACAGCGTCACGGGAATAAGCAGATAAATGCATGGGTTAAACCTGAAAGCCGCTGCAAAATCCAGTCGAAGCAATGCAAGGGCAGCTCGTGTCAGACCGCAACCGGGGCAATCTATTCCGAGTAACAGTTTAAAAGGACAGGAATAAAAACCCGAAAAAGCAAACACAGCCGCCAATACCACTATGATAATCTCGGATACTATGTTTTTCTTTATAAATGTTAATATGCCTTTTACGATATCTTTCATTTCGGGTTTATGCTCCAAAGCGTTCGTATTTTTATCATATTATCATTATCGGGATACATAGTCAAATGTGTTGGCGTATTGAAAGTTTGTTTATGCGTTTTGTTGAACATACAAGCCGTAAAATGAAAAATAACGGCTGTTTTATTTCCCATTTCAGATTTCAACTCGCCTGAGCAGAGACGGTTTTAATAAATTTACATACTCGATAAAAAAACAGGTGACAAATGCTTCATTATGTGTTATACTCACAATATAACAAAACAGGAGAGCAATATAATGACAAACAGAAAGAATACATTGGCACTCATATCCCTTTTAGCAGGCGTGTTATGCCTCTTATATTATGTAACTTTGCAAGGGAAAATAAGCACTGATTACTTTTTCACCAGCCCTGAGATTATGCGACCTGAGTTTTTTTCTTATGTCATTTGTGCCATTGCACTTTTGCAAGCGGGGATTTCGGGACTTTCCACATGCAACGGTTTCATGCGTAAAGTTTCATACATTGCAGCACTTTTTATGTGCGTTATCTCGTGCGTTCTGACTCCCACTGCGCTCATCTCGTATTTTGCGGTCGTCATTTCTCTTGTGAATGTAATTGTACAGTTTGCCGACAAGTCGCCTGATAAAAAACTCTTCTTTGTGTACGGAAAAGGCAGCATTTACATCGTATTTGATACTGTTCGCCCGTCGTATGAGAGCGTGGCAGCTTTACATGAGCAAAAGCGTGCACTGAATCGAAAAAACCTTGAAACTCCCGAAAACGGTGAGTCCGAAAACAGAAAAACTGTAAAAGAAGAGAAAGTCAAGCATTCTGACAAGCCCGTTCAGTCTGCAAGGGTAAAACGACTGAAAAAGATAAAAAAGCCCATAGGTTATGCCATTTCGCCAAACGGAAAGCGTTATCGCAAAAAACTCCGCAAAAAAAGAGCGGGCTGATTTTTTCATCAACACCATACGGACATGTTTTTCCTCTGAGAAGAACATGTCTTTTTATTTGGTTTTGTTCAAAAATTCTTATTCACCACATCATGCAGTGTTGCGCCCTCACGGTTTCCATACATCCGTATCTCCGTTTCTGTAAGCAGGGCAGTCTTCAAAAGTTCTGAATTAAGCACATACACCACATTGAATCTGGTGTTGCTAAATTCGGATATCACATTTTTAACCGACGTGTCTTCATGAAAAGCATGTGTGCATACCCCGGGGGACTTTCCGCTTGCAAGAGTGTTTGCCCTTTGCAATGTATCACGTAATCTTCCCTTTTTTTCACGTTTCATTTCTGCAAAACTGCCTGTGAGCATGAGCAATCCTATAACTGTCACAGAAAAATTAAGATACCCCATGTATAAGCCTATAACTCCTATTGTAATTATTGCTGCTGAAATAACAAATCCTGTGAAGATACAAATTGTGCCCGCCGGTGTTGATGACAAATGAAGTTTTAGAATACTTCGGAGTATTCTTCCACCGTCCAACGGCACCACGGGAAGAAAATTCATGAGTGCAAGAGTTATGCTCGTGAGCGAAAAGTAGGTGAGAATTTCCGATTCAAACCCGGTAAGTGTCATGAGCGTAAGTCCCAGTGCGCCGCTCACAAGGCTGAACAACACCCCTGATGATGCAATTGCAAGTTCATCGGAAAGCGGCAGTGTGTTTGACATATGTGCAGTGAATCCGCACGGCATAATCTCTATTCTATATATGGCAACACCGAGTTTTTTTGCTGTTATTACATGGCACACTTCATGCAAAAGCAGGGCAAGGAGCGTCAAAAGCAGCGTTTTTGTCATGTCCAAAGCCACACACAGGAGTATGACGGGTATGGCAAGCACATGTATCCGTATTTCAATGCCGCCTGTATTAAAAAGATGAAATGTCATTTTTCAGGGGTCACGGGAAAATAGTCACATGGGTTTTGCGGAATACCGTTTTTGCACACCTTGAAACACATGACTCCCGTATGGGTTAAAAGTCCCAATGTGTCCAGCTTATTTATAACCTGTCTTTCTTCCACTGTGATATAGCCGAGTCCATAATAGTATGTTTCCAAATCCCCATGACGTATCACTACATAATTTCCCATTTTTTCGTCCTCTCCTATTGCCTTTACGGTACCGCTTGCACATGTTACCACGGTAGCGTTGCTCTTTGTATGCAGTGTAAGTACCAGGGTATCATCGTCCAATTTCGCACTGTCATATTCGCCCACGGGAAGAGTCAACTTATCACCGCCCGCAAAAACCTCTATGATGCCCGGCAGTTCCACAAAACGCAGTTTTCCAGGTGAATCGTCACCTTTCTCATAGTCGGCAAAGAAACTACCCTCCTTTCCCGTTTCCGTAGTAAGATTTACTATACAAAGCGCAATGCAAAGTGCAATACAAAGTCCTATTTTTATGCTTATGGAGGAAAAGCCTATCTCCTCCCTGCTTCTTGTTTTGCTTCTACTCTGTTTACTTTCGCTGTTTATGTTGGTTTTAACTTTTATATTTTCAAGTTTTATGCTGTCCATGCTACACCCTCCTATATCTTTTTCAAGATATGCAGCATGGAATCCATACATACCAACCCAAGCCGTTTTGATACAAAAAAACCACCCCAAGCGGGGTGGCTGAAATTATGCTGTTACTATCAGAATTTAGTTATGACGCCTGCACAATACTGGAGAATACGAGTTGCATCCGCAGTATTTATGCTTTCATCTGAGTTTGTATCGGCATTTGTTGCTGCATCGCTGCTTAATTCTGATACCTTATTCTCTGCTATAGCTTTGAGCAGATATGTTGCGTCAGCCGTGTTTACTGTTCCGTCCAGATTTGTATCGCCTATGAGGTTATTAACGCCTATGTCCGGACCGATATTGGTACCACCGCCGTCGCCACCGGGAATGTGATTTCCACCGGGGCCGTCATTGTCGCCAAAGCCGCCGCTTCCGTTGCCACTGCCGCTTCCGTCGCCTGTTGTGCCGCCTTCACCAAAGTAAGCCTTGTATACCTTATCGCCGAATATAGCCTTGCCTGCTTCGGGTGTTTCGGGATGCCAGCCTACAATGCCGTAGCCGCTTATTGTAGCTGAAGCCACGGGCGGAGCGGGTTCTGTGTAATTGTAAGAATCGTCATGATGTGCAAGTTTATATGCCACAACATCACCGTCTAAAAGTCCACCTGCGTTTGCAACTTCATAACGAATTACAAACTCCTCAGGAATTACGAGTACCTCTGCCAGAGTGGGGATGTAGCCGTCTTCAATTATCCAAACTTCACCCGTGTTCCACTCACCGTGGTTCCACTGTGAAAACGTGGATGCTGCATAGAACTGGTCAGCTGTGAGTTCTTCACCGTGATATGCACCGTCTTCGCAGGGGAGTCCCTGTGTGCCATAGAAGTAAAGCTGGTCTGACGCTGCCGTGTCACCTACATTGAGTGCTATACCCTTGTGAGCAAGGAAGTATGCATGGTCATAGTAAAGACCTTGGCCTGCATCGCCGTAATCCCATGCACAATATACTTCTGCACCGTCTGCAAATACGGGGAATGCTCTGTCTATGGAATAGCAGTGTGATGTCCAACCTGCATCGCCGCCAACAAGACCGCCCATGCAATCGAAACCGCCAACAACGCCCACATCATATGACGAGCCTGAACCTGCGCCCTGTACGCATGAATCAAATACTGCATAGTAGTTCTCGCCTACAAGACCGCCGTTGTAACCGTATGCCGTGTACTCATACTCGAGAAGCATGTATGCTGCCCACATATCTCTGAGCATTGTGGAGAAAGGCAGGTAGTATGCTTCACCGTATGTGTAGTATGTGTATTCAGCACCGTAATAGTCGATATCTATCTGATTTGTTTCATATGCTATGTTGCCGTTTACAAAACAGCCATACACAAAGCCTGCGTTCAAGCCGCAAATGCCGCCTACTTCTTTCCAACCGTCAACATCGCCTTCATATGAGCAGTTCATGATGTAACCTTCGTTTACGCCTGCGATACCGCCCATGTTGTAACCCGAGATTGTCCAGAATGCTTCTTCAAAACTTGCCCACAGATAACCGATAACAGTACCGCTTACTACATGGCAGTTTTCAATGATACCCTGGTTGTAAGCACAGATTGCACCTGCGTTTGCGTTTGCATATACATAGGGATAGTCAAAGTTCAGGTTGCGAACGTAAGCCGTAGCACCCAGAGTGCTGAAAAATCCTACATAGTCATATTCACCGTACTCCATTGTAGCAGCGGAAATAGTATAACCTGCACCTTCAAGTGTACCATAGAAATCTATTGGTTCCCAAGGCTGTGTGAGCTTTATGTCAGCAGCAAGGCGGAAATAACCTTCCTGTCCTGCGATACCGCGAAGCTCATCCTCGTTGGTGATAAGGATTGTGTTGTCTACCACAACATACTTTTCATTAGCTCTCTTCTGTGCAAGTTTTGCACCATGAGCCAGGCTTGCCTTTGCTTCTGCCTTTGCCTCAGCCTTATTTGCCATGATTCGCTGAACGAACTCTTTATCAGATTTGTTCGGGTCGGTCAGTTCACCATACTCGTCGCTTCTGTCTGCATATTTCTCAGAAAAGCCTCTGTTTAATGTGGATTCTGTGTTCTTCACCAGTTCCTCTGTGCTCATTGCACGGAGCTGCTCTGCGGTGTATTCCATAGAAATGTCCACTTCTTCCAACTCACGGCCGATGTTATTTACCGACTGCAAGTTTGCATCGGAAGCATTCTTCAGAATGTTCTGATTGCCGAGTTCTAATGTTGCATCTTCACCGATGAGAAGATTTGTGCCTGTTTCCGTAGCATCTGCTGCAAGTACGGAAAACGGAGCACATGCGCATACCATCATTAGTGCAAGCACTGTTGAAAGTATTCTTTTCATATCAATTCCTCCCTGTTTTTTTATGGCGCAATCTGCACCTCATAATATATTGTAGCACATGAAAACCCGTTTGAAAAGTCAAAAACACGCATTTTTAGGAGAAAATCGGTTTTTTTATATATTGACAACAACTCGAAACCTCTATGCTAACATATAGTTAATTGTTACAGACAAAGAATTATTATACATGACAAAAACAGCGTATATCTAGGTTATTTACCCGTACTCTTTCGCATACTGTCAAAGAATTTTTTCAGGATATCACTGCATTCATCTTCGAGTACACCGCCTATGCATACGGTTTTGTGTCCCATAATTTTGCACAAATCCATTTTCGAAAACATGCATCCGTATTGGGTATCATACGCACCGAATACCACCTGCCCCACTCTGTAATGGGCTATGGCACCGCTGCACATGCCACATGGTTCAAGCGTGGTATAGAGCGTGCAATTTTCAAGTCCTTGACTTTTTAAAACCGTTGCCGCCTGTTCTAACGCTGCCATCTCTGCATGTCGGTGTTGCAGTCCGCTCTCTTTTACCCTATTTGCGCCGCTTGCAATTATTTTGCCCTCACACACTATCACGCAACCTACCGGTATTTCACCTGCGTTTGCCGCTTCGTGTGCATACATGAGTGCTGTTTTCATATATTCATCGTGTTCTCTAAACTGCATATATGCCTCCCTTACCCTTTATTTTAGCACAAAAGAATCCTTTTTTCATCCTCTGCATATTATAATAAGAACGGAGGCGATAAATATAATGTTGACTTTTTGCGAACTGAAATCCCGTGAAGTGATAAATATTTGCGACGGCGCAAGACTCGGACGCATATGCGATATGGAGCTGGACGAATGCACGGGTCAGCTTTTAAGCCTTATAATACCGGGTGACAGTAAACTTTTCGGGCTCATACGAAGCGATGAGGAATTGGTAATACCATACTCTGCCATAAAAAAACTCGGTGATGATGTCATACTGGTGGAAGTGGATGTGTGATATTACCCCGGCATAACGAGCATGTATATGCCTGCATATGCGGGGATATCCACGCTTATTATACATTCACCGTCTTTTTTCCTGGACACTGCAAACTGCCCGTCACTCTTTCCGCTGCCACCAAACTCTGCACTGTCTGATGAAAACACGGACAAGGCTTTCATGGGCGTCTGCACAGGTATCTCATATGCATTATAGTCCACAGGCGTGAAATTAAATATGCATATCATCTTACGCTTTTTATCCTGACGCAAAAACACTATGAGTGAACGTTCCTTATCGTCGCATATCAGCCATTTGAAACCGTCCCATCCCGTATCGCACGCCCAAAATTGCGGATATCTTCTGTACAGATGATTCAGTTTTTTTACAAACCCCTGCATTTGAGCATGTCTTTCATACCCGGTTAAATCAAATTCCACGCCTCGTTTCATATCCCACTCATTAAACTGTGCAATTTCATCGCCCATGAACATGAGTTTTTTTCCCGGGTGCGCATACAGATACATATAAAGCAATCTGAGTTGAGCAAATTTCTCATCATAGCTGCCGTGCATACGCTCTATGAGCGACTTTTTGCCGTGTACGGTTTCATCATGTGAAAATGGCAATATGTAATTTTCCGAAAATGCATAATACATTGAAAATGTGAGCTTGTCATGATTGAATTTTCTAAAATATGAGTCCATGCCTATGTACTCCAATGTATCGTTCATAAAACCCATGTTCCACTTAAAATTAAAGCCCAGACCACCCACTTCGGGCGGTTTGGTAACGAGCGGAAAAGCCGTGCTTTCTTCTGCCGCCAATATTACACCCTCACATTCTCTGTTCACCGTCTTTGCAAGCGTGCGTAAAAACTCTATGGCTTCCAGATTCTCCCTTCCGCCATACTTATTCGGTCGCCAAGCCTTTCCCCGTTTGCCGTAATCATGATACAACATGCAGCTCACAGCGTCCACTCTGAGACCGTCTGCATGGTATTCATGTAAAAGATACACCGCATTTGACAACAAAAAACTCCGCACATGCGGTTTTGAGTAATCAAATAAAAGCGTACCCCAATCGGGCTGATCACTTCGCAACGCATCTGAGCTTTCATATAAAGGCTCACCGTCAAACCGTGCAAGTCCGTGTTCGTCACGAGGAAAATGCGCAGGAACCCAGTCTATTATCACGCCTATGTTTTTCATATGGCAGCAATTTATAAAGTGTTTCAAATCATACGGAGTGCCATACCGAGTTGATATGGCAAAAAAGCCCGTTATCTGATATCCCCAACTGTTTTCATACGGAAATTCGCTCACGGGCATAAGCTCAATGTGAGTAAATCCCATGTCCGACACGTATTTCACAAGCGATTCGGACAGTTCAAACAGCCTCTCGCCTATGCGCCAAGACCCCGTATGTACCTCATATATACACATAGCGGTTTTATACGGATTCCGTTTTGCTCTTTTTTTCAGGTATTCGCTGTCCGTCCAATCATATTCTTCCACTTCCCACACCATGGACGCAGTATCGGGCGGCATTTGTGTCCTCACAGCATACGGGTCGGACTTATAAATGATTTTTCCGTCCTTAGTCTTTATGGCATACTTATATATGTCACCCGAAACAGCATGGCCTATATGTGTTTCAAAAATCCCCGTGTTGCGTATGGGCTGCATCTTATCCGCATTTATGTCCCATTTGTTGAAACTGCCGACCACGCTCACTTCGGAAGCATTCGGAGCATACACCCCGAATCGCACCGCTTCATATTCGCCATGTACCCTGTGGTTTCCGAGCATCTTATACGAGTATGCATTAGTGCCCTCCATGAAAAGATAAACTTCGGTGTTGTCTATAAAAAAGCCCATAGCTACCTCCAACAAGAATTACATCTACCCGAATAGTATATGCAGTTTTTCCTTTGGTATTGCACCGCTATATTTTTTGTGATAAAATGCCTTTTGAAAGTTTGGAAAGCGAGGTTCGTTTTATGCACGATAAAAACACAGTAAAAAATATTCTGAAAAATCAAGGTGCGCTCACCATTGATATGTGCGAAGCTTTTGTTCGAGGCGAACCGAAAATTTTATATGCCGATGACTGCGCTGTTTTTCTCATACACGGTTGCGGAGTGTATATGCTGTGGGCAGAAAACACGGATTCGGCAAAAAATGCACTTAGAGTGGTTAAAACAGTTCCGCACCTTTGCGTGGTACACGGTATGCCCGCTTACAATGCTTATGTTCAAACATACGGCAAACAGCATGAGGACGGATTCTGTACTCAGTACTGTTGGAGCAAAAGAGAAAAATTCGCTGTCCCGTCCGATTTCACTTTCCGTCCCATGCGCATGGATGAGATACCTTTTATTCAGGAGCATTACCACCTGAGCAATAACACGGAATACCTCAAATGGCGCATAAGCGAAAATGAACTGCACGGTGCTGTTTCCCCCGGGGGCAATATTATGGGCTTCATAGGCAGTCACAGTGACGGAAGTATAGGAATGTTGGAAGTGCTGCCCGAATACAGAAGGCGAGGCATAGGCACTGCGCTTGAATACTATCAGATGAACAGGCACATGGAAAGGGGCTGGACGCCTTACGGTCAGGTGTTTTTAGACAATCCCGAATCCCATTCTCTGCAAGGCAAGGTGGGAATGGATTTTTCAAAAGATATTATTTGTTGGATGGGGGATGACTAAATCCTCCCCTTTACCCAAACAGTGTACTTTTGCACCAATTTCAACGGGTGATATGAGAGTTTGGACCGCCTCAAGCCTTCATCTCCCACATCGTCCTCTCTGTTTACGTATGTAAAGTCATATTTTGAGGCGAGCTTTCGCACAAACTCACGCACTATCATTTGGTATGCGCCACGCACATGTGACAGTGCTTTTTCTATATGCACATACAGTGTATCGCCCACCACTTCACCCATTGCAAACGCCACCGTTTTTCCGCCCGCTTCAATGAAAACGCCCTCTTGTGCATACAAACGGTTTTGACTCAAAACCTCTCGAACCATATTAAGTTCATCCCGAAACACGGGAGAGGACTTATCCGTACTTTTTTCGTACTCACACATAAAACTTTCAAGCCCCCGTATATTATCGTCCGTTATCTCAACCACCGAAAAATCGGGGTAATTGGCTAAAAAATTATTTATATGGTTTCTTTGGCCGTTGAACTTCTTTCCCGAAAAACTGCTGAGGCTTTCGGCTGAATAGAGGTAATCGTACAAGTTGCGCTCATCTTTCCTTTCAATCTCAAACGCACTTTCCAAAGTCTTGCAGTCTGTTTCCGTCACGGTATTTAATATGGCGTCAAC
>JAFSHG010000007.1 GCA_017440405.1 Clostridia bacterium | reverse complement strand
TATCTCTGTATGTTGGTGTGGTGTGCTTTATACGGGAGAAAGTACAAATACCACGAGGGGTATATATCAGTGTGAGTGTTTTTGCGGTGTTGATTCTGACTTTAATTAACGCAAATGCGCTTGAATTTCACAACATATCATTTTGGAAATACATAGGAAACGGATATGCTTTTTCATCAACAAATCATGTGCTGGGCGGTTTCTTTGCAGCTATTATTTCATATCCATTGGTTGCAATATGTACAAGAGCGGGCGCAAATATCATACTCATTGCAGGGCTTGTGATAACACTTCTTGCAACATTTAGATTCTCAATTGCAGAGATAATATCTTCAATTCGTGAAAAGGCAGTGGAAAAACACGAACAGATGAAAGAGCAAAAAGAGTATGAGAGAATACACTCCAAAGAGAGAAATCGCAGAGAAAACTATGACGATTACAGCGAATACGATAATGACCCGTATGAGTACGGCAGCTATGACGATGACGACTCGGAAGAATATGTGAGTTTTGACGATTCGGGTGAATACGCAGATGACTTCACCTCAGAGCAAAATTTCAACGATTCAGACAGCGATGATATGAACTTCACACCTGAGGAGGACGACTATACTCCGCCCGAGGATGACGGACTGTATGACGATGCTTTTGCAGAGCAAGTGGTGTATCAAAGGCCGCCCTATACTTTGCTCAGACAAAACACCACATATGCTACGGGAACGGACGAGGAAGCAAAGAAACAGGGACGAGCTCTCATAAATGCACTTTCCGATTTCGGCATAGACATCAACATAAGCCACATATCCATAGGCCCTGCCGTAACACGCTTTGAAATACAGCTTGCAAAGGGCGTGAGGATAAAGAGCATAACGAGTCTCAGTGCCGACATTGCGCTTGCACTTGCAGCCGAGAGCGTGCGAATAGAAGCCCCCATACCGGGGAAACAAGCGGTAGGAGTGGAAATACCGAATAAACAGCCCACATATGTGTATCTGAGAGAGATATTGGAGTCCAAAGAATTTACGGAATCACAGTCTGTACTTACTGTTGCGGTGGGTAAAGATATTGTTGGCAAATCCATTGTTGCGGACATAAGCAAAATGCCGCATCTCATGATTGCAGGTTCTACGGGTTCGGGCAAGAGCGTGTGCATGAATACTCTCATACTGAGCATGGTGTACAAGTCATCACCTGCCGATATAAGGCTCATACTCATAGACCCGAAGATAGTGGAATTCGGCATATATTCCAAACTGCCGCATTTGCTCATACCCGTGGTTACGGAGACCAAAAAGGCGGCGTCATCACTCAAATGGGCAACGAGTGAAATGACACGCAGATATACACTTTTTGCAAACAGCAATGTGCGAAACATTGCAGAGTATAATTCCGCACTTCCGAGCGATGAGCAGCGAATGCCGCGTATTGTAATTGTTATAGACGAGCTTGCAGAGCTTATGATGTCGGCGGCTAAGGAAGTGGAAGATTACATCACGAGAATTGCTCAACTCGGACGAGCATGTGGTATTCATCTCATTGTGGCTACACAAAGACCGTCTGTGGATATCATCACGGGCAAGATAAAGGCAAACATCATTTCACGAATAGCGTTTGCGGTTTCAGATGCCATAAACTCCAAGGTAATCTTAGATGCCACAGGCGCAGAATGCCTCATAGGAAACGGTGATATGCTGTTCCATCCGTTGGGGATGCAAAAACCGAGGCGAGTTCAGTGTGCATTCGTATCTTCACAGGAGGTGGACGACGTTATGAAATACATGGAAGAACATAACGGGCCGCCTATTTTTGATGAAACCGTGGACGCACAGATTACAGCCGGTGTTGCCTCAGAAGCAGAGCATGAGGAGGACGTTGAGCTGGACAGTGTATTTGCAGATGCTGCAAGGCTTGTCATTGATTCGCAAAGACCGTCCATATCATACATTCAACAAAAACTGAGATTGGGTTATAACAGGGCGGCACGAATAATGAACGCCATGGAACTGTACGGCATTGTTTCAGGGATAGACCCCATAAAGAAAGAGCGAAAAGTTACCATGACGAGGGCGGAGTTTGATGCACGCTTTACCCATGCAGAAAGCGGCACTGCTGTGCAGGAATGAGGGAAAACGGCGCATGAACAGAGAATATAAAGTAGGTGTTGTGTCACTCGGTTGCAGTAAAAACACGGTGGACACGGAAAATATGTTGGGTTACTTTGTTTCGCAAGGGTTTGAGATTACAAGCAGAGCGGAAGAAGCGGATGTGTTGGTGGTAAACACATGCGGATTCATTGATTCTGCAAAATCAGAGTCCATTGAAACCGTGCTTGAAATGGCAGAGTACAAAAAACAGGGAAAATGCTCAATACTTGCAGTCACGGGTTGCCTGCCGCAAAGATACATGCAGGAGCTGAAAGCAGAAATGCCCGAGGTGGATATATTTTGGGGCGTAAAAAAATACGACGAGTTTACGGATGCGGTTATTGCCAAATTGAATGAGAGCGCACCCTTTACCGATTGCAATGTTCCCCGTGTACTCACAACACCTTTTTACAGCGCATACCTGAGAATTTCCGACGGTTGCAGTAACAGATGTACATACTGTGCAATTCCGCTTATAAGAGGTGATATGTGCAGCGTACCCATGGAAAAACTGTTGCAGGAGGCAGAGAGGCTTGCAAAGGCAGGCGTTACGGAACTCAATGTGATAGCACAGGACACTTCCGCATACGGAAAGGACTTATATGATGCACTTAAACTTCCCGAGCTTTTGAATAAACTCACAGAGATTGAGGGAATTCATTGGGTGCGATTACTGTACACATACCCGGATACGGTGACGGACGAACTCATAGAAACCATTGAGAAAAATCCTAAAATCGTAAATTATATGGACTTGCCCATACAGCATGTAAACGATGAGCTTTTACTCAGAATGAACAGGCGAGGGCAGAAAAAGGATATAATACGAATTTTTGACCGATTGCGAAAATCAGAGTCGAAGTTTATAATAAGAACGAGCATTATAGTCGGTTTTCCCGGGGAAACGGAAGACAGCTTCCGAGAGCTTTTGGACTTTGTTTCGGATTACGGCATAGACAGACTGGGTGCTTTCACCTATTCGTGTGAGGAAGGAACTGAGGCGGCGGGTTTTGACGAGCAGATAGATGAGGAAGTGAAGGAGAGAAGATTGCACGAACTCATGATGCTGCAAGCGAATGTGTCCTCAAAACTGAATGCAAAGCGCGTGGGAACCGAGTGCGAGCTTTTGGTGGAGGAGATTGAAGACGGATACATCACGGGCAGAACTTATGCAGAAGCTCCCGATGTGGACGGACAGGTGACGGTGCCGCTAAGAGGCAGATACGACATTGATGTGGGCGATTACATCAAAATAAAAATTACAGGTGCAGACGAATACGACTTGGAAGGCGAAATAATATGAACTTACCTAACAAACTTACAATACTGAGAATAATAATGATACCGTTTTTTGTGGCATGTTTTTACCTGCCCGATAGTTTGGAATGCAAATGGGGCATAGCCGCCCTTGTGTTCATACTCGCATACATAACCGATGCAGCAGACGGAAAGATAGCCAGAAAGTACAACATGGTTACCGACTTCGGCAAATTCATGGACCCGATTGCAGATAAGCTGCTCACGGCGGCTGCCATTATATTCATGCACACCTTCGGACTTTTCGATAAATACTTTGGTGAAGCGTTTGTGTTCATAACCATTGCAAGGGAGTTTATAGTATCGGGACTCAGGCTTGTGGCAGCAGGGAAGGGCACTGTTATTGCAGCCGATAAACTCGGAAAGATAAAGACAGTGTTCCAGTTCATAACCATTGCGGTTATATTATTGGACGGCTATATACTCCGAGGCGAGTTGGAAGTGATAAAGCATTATGCAGACAATATTCTTATTGTCTCAACACTGCTTCTGACCATTTGGTCCATGATAGACTACCTTGTGAAGAATAAGACCGTGTTTTCACAGATGAAATAAAACATGAGAAAAGCCCCGTTTGTTTGATTTAACCAAATGGGGCTTTATTCGTTGTATTTACTTGTGCTTGCGGAAAATCCCGTGAGATGATTTTTTAGCTTCCGTGCGATGTGCTTCCACTTCATGACTCCAATCTTCAGGTATGGGACAGTCATTTCGCACGGATGAAAGTACTTTTCCCATTGCTGAATAATTAAGCTGTGTACCCTCGCCGTCACATTCGTACTCTGCCGACCTGTTGCTTGCTATACCCATGGAGCGAGCTGTTGCGGCAGCGTCTATGTTTGCGCCCAGGAATAAGAATTCCCAGTTGTATTTACGCTTCATGCGGCTTATCAACTCTTTTACACGGGAGTATGAGTAGGTGTGGCTTGCGTTTTCCATTCCGTCCGTGGTGATAATGAATATGGTGTGTTCGGGAACATCCTCGTCACGGGCGTATTTGTGAACATTGCCGATGTGTGTTATGGCACTGCCCACCGCATCTAAAAGTGCAGTGCAACCCCTCACGTAGTACTCTTCTTCCGTGAGCGGCTGTATGTCACGTAAATCTACTCGGTCATGTATGACTTCACTCGTGTTATCAAAAAGAACCGTGGATACAAATGCATAACCATCTTCTTTTTTCTGCTTCTCAATCATGGCGTTGAAACCGCATATGGTGTCATCTTCCAAACCGTGCATAGAACCGCTTCTGTCCAGTATAAATACTATTTCCGTTAAACCCTTTTTCATAATAACTTCCTCCGTTTTTTTACTGTTTTTAAGCTGTTTTCAGCTTACAGTCACAGTATAAGGGGAGTTATGATGCATTTGGTCGCTTCACAGGCGACAAAGTTTACGCTCCGAGCAGGCTCTGGTCAAATGCAAAAAGTGCTTCGTTTATCTCGAAAATATCATAGTTCCCATGCGTGATGAAAAATTCTATGATGATATCAAACTTGCTCGAATGTGAAAGTGCAAAACCCGCTTTTTGAAGCATATCTTCCGTTTCGGCAAGTGAGAGTTCAAGCGCAATTGCAAAGGCAAGAACAGTAGGCTTTGAGGGACGGTACAGCTTATCCGAGCGTATTTTGGAGAAAAGCCTGCGGTCAACATTTGCCTTTTTATAGCATTCTGCATCCGTCATATGCTTTTCATCTATCTTTCTCAAAAGCATCTCGGAAAAACTTTCATCTATTTGTGATACTGCACTTTGCAGGTCTGCCATAGAAGGATGCGCCGGTGCCATAGCAGATGCATCTTCATAGCACTGTGAGAACACAGCTTTTCTTCTCACCATAAATTCCGCTGAATCTTCGTTTTCCGATACATAGCGGTCATCTATGTATGCGGAAATGCTTTCAAAAAGGTTTTCACTGATTTTATACGCCGCTTTATCGAAAACCACTATGTATACCGTCATATAATTATCCGTCAAAAACTCAGCAATGGCAGAGACAGCCACAGAAAGTGCTTCCGCTTTGGGATAGCCGTATACACCCGATGATATGAGCGGAAACGCTACCGATTCGCAACCGTACTCCTTTGCAAGTCGGAGCGAGTTTGTATAGCATGAGAAAAGCAGTTGAGGTTCGTTTTCCCTGCCTCCGTGCCATACGGGACCCACTGTGTGTATTACATATTTGCACGGCAAATTATATGCGCCCGTTATCTTCGCTTCGCCCGTTGCGCATCCGCCCAATGTTTTGCATTCAGCCAAGAGCCTGCGCCCTGCTGCCCTGTGTATGCAGCCGTCCACGCCTCCGCCTCCTAAAAGTGTGGGGTTTGCGGCATTTACTATGGCGTCGGTTTTCATCTTTGTAATATCGTTTCTCACTATATGCAGCGGCATATGTACCTCCTATAATAACATCAGCATAAACTGTCATTTTATTATACAATATCTGCCTTGACAAAAAAAGTCAAGTATAGTAATATGCCCTTGTACAAACGGAGGTTATACTCATGTCAATGCGTAAGAACGGCACTATTGAATTATTAAGGCTGATTTTTTCTGTTATAATAGTTATCTTTCATTCACAGGCAGCCTTTGGTGAAATAAATATGGGAAATGACTTTTCCCTCTGTTTCAACGGCAGATTCTGTGTTGAATTCTTCTTTTTGATTTCGGGCGCACTCATGGCAAGGCATGTGGATATGAAAGCAAAAGAGGGCAGTTTGGGTCACGATACATTCGTGTTCATGAAGCGCAAGTATTTGGGAGTATTTCCGTACATGCTGTTTTGCTTCCTTGTGGGAACTGTAGCCCATTTTCTGATGAATCCCATGAACTTTTCAGACGGCTTTTTTACAGTCTTAGAATCCATGCCCGACCTTTTCATGGTGAGCATGTCGGGTGTTCCCGCAAACACCGTAATCGTGAGTTATACTTGGTATCTCTCTGCCATGATGCTTGCAATGCTCATGTTATATCCATTTCTCCGAAAGAACTATGACGCATTTACATACATAGCAGCTCCGCTCATTACCCTCTTATCACTCGGATACCTGACAAAGACCACAGGCGGTATAACAGACGCTTGGCACTGGACGGGTTTTGCGTATAAAGGATTGTTGCGAGCCTTAGGTGAGATTTCACTCGGATGTATTTGCTATCGGGCGGCAAAATGGATTTCATCCTCCGTTCGCACGAGGTCAAGCAGCGTGCTCTATACTGCACTGGAAGTTGCTTCATATGCAACGGTTATCACATTCATGTCGGCAAAGGAGTCAGATGCGCATATCGTGTATCTGCTTCCCGTGATGGCGGTTGCCGTGACGCTTACACTCTCGGGCAGAGGTGTTGTGACGGATTTTATAAACAGAAAAATACCCGTGAAGTATTTGGGTGAGTTTTCACTCTGTATCTATGTGTGCCAAACTCTGCCTCAGCGGATTTTGGAAGAATACTTCATCACGCTGTCACCCGGTATAAAAATCATAGCGCATGTGGTATTCACATGCATTTATGCTCTCGTGTGTTGCTTGGTGGTACATAACATACGCAAATACTTAAAATTCAGAAAGTCAAACAAAGAATCGCTCAAAAATTCTCTGAGCGCATAACATTTCACTTATAACGGCAGCGGAGGAAAAAACATGGATTTAAGGACACTGAACGATATGCAAAGAAAGGCAGTCACCACCACAGAGGGTGCACTCCTTGTTCTTGCAGGCGCAGGCAGCGGAAAAACACGGGTTCTCACATACAGAATCGCATACATGATAAAAGAGTGCGGAATAAGCCCGTATTCCATATTGGCACTCACTTTCACAAACAAGGCGGCACGGGAGATGAAAGAGCGTACAGAACAACTCTTGGGCACAAATGCAAGGGATATGTGGGTTTCCACTTTCCACTCGGCTTGTGCAAGGATTCTCCGCATAGACGGCGAGAAATTGGGCATTGATAATAACTTCACCATATACGATGATGCAGAGCGAAAGGCCATAATAGCACCTGTTATGTCCCGACTTAATTTGGATGAAAAACAGCTTGGAAAAGCAGCAGTTTTACACATGATAAGCGATGCAAAGAACCATTCGGTAGACCCATTGGACTTTTTGAGCAAAGAGTATCCGCAGTTTGGCGATGTCATACTGACGTTGTATAAAGAGTATGAAAAGGGTATGCGAACCGCCAATGCACTCGATTTTGACGACCTCATAGTAATGGTTATACGCCTCCTTTCGGGATACCCCGATATGCTGGAAAAATACAGACGAAAGTTCCGCTATGTTCTCATAGACGAGTATCAGGACACCAATATGCCACAGTATGAGCTTATAAGACTTTTGTGCGAAGAACACGGAAATATTTGTGCTGTGGGCGATGACGACCAGAGCATTTACGGTTGGCGTGGTGCGGATATTCGTAATATTTTGGAGTTTGAAAAGGATTTTCCGGGTGCCGAAGTCATAAGATTGGAACAAAATTACAGGAGCACGGGAAATATTTTGGACGCTGCAACCGCCGTTATAGAAAATAATATCAACAGAAACGGCAAGCGGCTCTGGACTGCCGAGGGCAGCGGCGATAAGATAGTACACAATACCGTGTATGACGAACGTGAGGAAGCGGATTTCATATGCAAAACCATAAGTGCAGCCACGGACAGGGGCGCATCATACCGTGACCATGCGGTTTTGTATCGCACAAATGCACAGAGTCGTGTTATTGAGTCTGCTCTCATAAGCTACGGCATAAAATACCGTGTTTTAGGCGGACAAAATTTCTATGACAGAATGGAAGTAAAATATATAATGTCATACCTCCGACTTATTGCGAATCCGAACGATAATGCGGCTTTCAAGCGCATAATAAATGTACCAAAGCGTGGTGTTGGTGATAAATCCGTGGAGATTTTGGAAGAATACGCATACGGATATGGCATGTCCATGATGCAATTGTTACTGAAAGAGGAGCTTTTTTCCACACTCACAGGTGCTATGCAGAAGAAGTTTTCACCTTTTGTTGAGTTATATAAAAATCTGTGTGAGATAAGGCGTGAAGGTTCTGCATCTGTACTTGTGCAAAGCGTCATTGATGATACGGGGTATATGGATTATCTATCGGGATATGACGGCGAGTTTGAGTCACGCAGCCAAAACGTGGAAGAATTGATAGAAGTGGTGACGGAAGTGGAAGAAGGACTGGACGATGAGAGCGATGCACTTTTGATATTCTTGGAGAACGCAGCACTTGCAACCGATATGGACGAGGGTGATGAGGACAGCACAAACTATGTGTCCATAATGACATTGCACAGCGCAAAGGGATTGGAGTATCATACTGTGTTTGTGACGGGCATGGAGGAGGGGCTTTTCCCCACAACACGTTCGTTGGACGACTTTTCAAAGCTGGAAGAAGAACGCAGACTGTGCTATGTGGGCATTACGAGAGCGATGCGAAAACTGTACCTCACAAATGCTCAGAACAGGCGGCAGTATAATAATTTCATGGTGTGTAGACCGTCACGCTTTTTGGAAGAGATACCGTGTCATCTGATGAAAGAAACGGGTAAAGCAAAGCGTGAGTACGTGTTCTCAGGTGCGGATGTTTTTTCCTCAACAAAACCTTCTCTCGGGCGGGTAGTCACAAAACCTGCTTATGAGGTGGAAAAGAAAAGAACTACTCCGTCACCCGGGTCTGTGAGTACACCGCCAAAACCCACCGTGAATGCGGAAGCTGCAAATCTGGATGTGGGTATGCGAGTGAATCACGCTAAATTCGGCAACGGCACAATAACACAAAAGAGCGGAAGCGGCAATTCAGCCATACTAACGGTGGAGTTTGAAAACGGAGAAGTGAAAAAACTCGCAGCGTCATTTGCTCCGCTGAGGCGAATAGATTAAAATGGAGAATGCAGGCGAATTGAGCCTGCTTTTTTTGTTCGTCTGAAAACACGGTAAATTCTAAGTGATATAATTTGTCGTTTGTTTTAATAATAGTGACGAAACGAAATAGCATTTGACACAATCAACACCGATGTGGTAAAATATACTCACTTTATAAAGCTCATAGCGTCTGTCACTTGCAAAAAAATAAGGAGGCTAACATGAAAAAAATAATTTCACTCATTATCAGCATAATTATGCTAACAGGCTTTTGTGCCTGCACAAACACGCTGAAAACGGCGAATGAAAAACCACCGCTTGAAGCTGCCCTTGATACGTTCTTTGACAGGGAAGCGGACTACGACAGCACATATTTTCCTGCAAAATTCACGCAAGATGAGTTGGATAACTGCCTGAGCAATGAAAAATATGGAGAATTTTTTGATAATCTCCCGACAAACGTTTCTAACGGCAACAGCGATACCTCGTTAGGCGAGAAAGAATCCATATTATTGGCAACAAACATCATACTTACGTTTGATTATGCTTTCCGTCCTGCATTTAATAAAGACTACAACAGTTTTAGAGAGCGAATTCAATGCATATTCAACGAAAATTACTTGTATTATGGTGCACCGAAGGATTACTTAGGATGTGTAGACGAATACATACGATGCTATGTTTATAACTTGCGGGCAGAAATGATTACCGAAGAAATTGCAGAAGCTACAGTGCAAATCATAGATGAGTTTTGCCCGGAGTTTCCCGAGCCCAGCAAAGAGAACATATATCAATTAAACATTTGGCAGCAACATACAATTATATGTGATTTTTTACTGACCATATCCGAGTCAGAACAAGCAAAAATTCGTGTGAAGGCTGAGGGTGAAGCTCTTCAAAACTGGGTAAAGGAAGCCTACGCAAAAGAGTCATAGCATACAGATAAGTAGTTCATGGAGAAAACAGCCAATTTGAGTACGTAACAAACCATGGGATACTTTGGGCGAGATGCAATATGAGATTGAGGATAATATGAGAAACTGGGATACCCTTATGAACTGGGGACTAACAATAACTCCATTCAAAGTATTTCTATCCAGTTTCATCACCGAATACTCACCGTAGTTTTGTATAAGTATTATCAGCAAGTGGCAGCATAGCGTCTGTCACTTGCAAAAAAAATAAGGAGGCTAACATGAAAAAAATAATTTCACTCATTATCAGCATAATTATACTAACAGGCCTTTGTGCCTGCACAAACACGAGGAACATCAGTATTGGACAGGTGCGTACATTTCTGTATATCGCACATCAGAGCTTTCATCTGATATAGTAGATTTTGCAGTCCCAATAATTGATGAATACAGCCCGACTCTGCCTCAACCTGATATTGCGTATCTAAATGAATATGACCGATGGCAATGGCACAATTCATTGTCCGAAATGTTGCTTGTAAATATAGGCGATTACGACAGGCTCAATGCCGATGCAGAGATATCACGCACATGGATGAAGGAGATGTATGATGCCGAACAGAGTGGGTAAATAAAAATCTCCATGGTAAAAACTTCATATCCTATTAAGATAAAATGTTGTGACAAAAAGTTGTGATGTGAGTGAACTGCAATTTGGATTATTTATGCAATTATACTTGACGAGACGGAAAAGATGTGTTAAGATTGAGTTAACAATGACTGTATCATAAATGGCACAGCATAAGAATTGAAAGGAGACAGAATATGATTAGAAATAATCAGAAAGGCTTTACACTGGTAGAACTCATCATAGTAATTGCTGTAATAGGCGTACTTGCAGCGATTCTTATACCCGTGTTCTCCAATGTAATTGATAAGTCAAATGCAAAGTCAGCTTACTCCGATGCAAGGAACTTAACAGAGCAGTTCTTAGCAGAGTATGTTGAGGAAGAAATGCATATACCGGATCTTGTAATGTTCAATGTAAAGGGGAACAAACTCTATGCATTCGGATATGACAGAGAAAAAGGTGAAGTTCGTCCTTATAAGGATAATCCCATCGAATCTTACAATGATGAAGAAGATCTTTGGTCACAGGCGGATGCATTGCTCGCCGATTTTGTAAGCGGTGGAGCTCTTACACCCGATCCCGAGTTTAATGCAGATAAGTTCAGTGCTGCGGATTTACAGGCATTCCTTATCCGATACGGTTGGAATTGTGAGGAGTTCTGTATCCATGCAGGGTATTTGTTGCAGAGCATAAACTTCTTTGACTCAGAAGAAGCAGGCGGCGCACCCGTGGTGCCCGATGAGCCTGTTGCAACGCCAACACCCGATGTACCCGGAGAGAGAACCTTAACCATAACACCCGTGTTCACTCCTCATGCAACCAACACCGATCGCGGAACATTCACTTACACAATCCCCGAAGGAACAGGTGCCGAGGTTACAATAGTGCTTGACACAACACCTATTTATAATGAGATAGCAACAGACAACTATATGTTCTTCATGCCCGGAGGAAACGGAGCCTCATATTATCAGATAAATGTAGTAGATAACTCAGGTGTTGAACATGAATTTGCAACTCCCACATTTACGAGTGAAGCACTTTTGAACTATAAAGGTCAGCAAATAGGTTATTCACTTCCCGAAACAGCTATACCTCTTATAACGGCAAGCACAGATTTCACGGCATATCTCACAGAGATGTATGGCTCAACATCTGCTGAAACAGTTGCAAATTACAGAACGGAATATCGACTTGCAATGGATATGGTAGTAGGCAGCGGAAACAGAGTACAGACAAAGGCAGAACTTGCAGAAGTTGAGGCAGAGTTTATAGCAAGCTCCGCAGCCACAAAGACATTTGCACAGTATCTGAGAGAAAAGTACAATATAGCAGCAAATGCTGAACTTACATACAAGAGCATAGGCGGTGCCGAGTATTTTTACAGTGATGCAACACTGAAAAATATTTATCCGAACTTCTACGATGCAGATGTAGGAACAGGACTTGCGGCAGGCAATACGTACGAGTATAACGATGTAACACTTCGCCATATAGAACCCGAGATTCAGTTAATGCTCCTGAACTACTGCTATGAGCAAACGGTGGCATTCTCATTCTTCAAGCACTCACAGGGACAGGGCTATGTGAATGACTATAATAAGTTTTGGAGTGATGTACCGTCATATGATTGGGGCGATGATTATTCAGTACCGTATTATTCACTTATGGACTTGATATCGGGCAATGCTGCTTTGGACTTCAACAGCATATTTGATAAGTCGGGTAATACATACACAGCGTATATCGGTGTCACATGGCATCTGGGTCTTGCAACGAATGCTTTCCAGAGTACCGTTATACTTGCTCCGCCTACAATGAATTTCTCTATGAAGGCAAAATAATTTTTTAACATCATTTCTTTTGCAGGAATCCCGTTTGATTTCCCCGGAATCAGACAGGGGTTCCTGTTTTTATGCTTGCGGAATCTTCGCAAGAAAGAATTGTGGAGGAAATGTACTCTCCATACATAAGTGATGTAGTGTGCTTGCAATCGGTTGCTAAATGTGGTATTATGATACTCGTTGAGATAGCATGTATTTGCAAATGTAACTCAACCCGGAGGAGTACATATGGAAGATAAAAATATAAATACAACACCCGTAAAAAGGCGTACAGGTTCAGGAAGTTTGGGGACGGCAAAGCGTATGTTCAGGAAAAAAGAAGCACCTCGCTCATTCCCGCTTTCCGTGCTTTTCACCACACTCAAAGTGGTGTTTGTGATGCTCGTACTCACGGCAGCAGGCGGGTTTGGACTTGTTCTCGGTATAGCAAAGGCGTACATAGATACCACGCCCATGCTTGATTTGTCTGCACTCACAGATTCCAGTAAGACATCATATGTGTATGACTCAAACGGCGAAGTGCTGTGTACATATGCAGGTGCAGAATACAGGGATTGGGCGAGCATCGATGAGATTCCCGACATGCTGCAAAATGCGGTGATAGCCATTGAAGATGTGAGATTCCGTGACCACAACGGTGTTGACTACAAGCGTCTTGTTTCAGCCGTGATAAATACTTTCAGAAATGAAGATACCCACGGCGGAAGTACCATAACGCAACAGCTCATAAAAAACACCATACTTTCAGATGTGCAGTCGTACAAAAGAAAGATACAGGAAGCATATCTTGCGCTTGAATTGGAAACGGTTTCGGACAAGGAAGCCATACTGGAAGCATACATGAACGAAGTCTTCTTCGGCGACCAAAACTATGGCATAAAATCCGCTGCTAAGGACTATTTCGGCAAGGAATTGGGCGAACTTACCATTCGTGAATGTGCTATGCTTGCAGGCATGATTCAGAAGCCCAACGGCTATAATCCACGTCTAAACACCTATGTCAGAGTAGATAAAGAAACGGGTGAAAACCAGATGAAGCGCACAAATGACAGAACAGATACCGTAATTCGTGCCATGTACGATGCAGGCTTCATAAGCTTAGAACAGCGTGACAAGGCTTTGGAAGAAGATGTGAAAGTCATCGAAAAGTCACAAAAAGCACAGACATATAAGTACACATACTTTGTGGAATATGCAATTTATGATGTGGAAACGCACCTTTTGAAACAGCGTGGATTGGCTGACACGGCTGCAAACAGGAACATCATAGAAACTGAGTTGCGCACGGGCGGATACCACATTTACCTCACCATAGACCCCGAAATACAGCAGATAGTGGAAGAGGAAGTGGAAGGCTATGATAATTACCCCGAACTTGAACATTCCTCGGCTGCTATAAGGCGTGAGGAAAACGCAGACGGTACTTTCACGGAGATAATAGAGCCGCAGGCAGCAGCCGTGGTTATAGACCACTCAACGGGAAATCTGGTTGCCATAATGGGCGGCCGAACAGTCCCCACAGCACAGAAGCAATGGAACCGTGCATACATGAGCGCATTGGAAGTGGGTTCATCCATAAAGCCCATAGCGGTATACGGCCCTGCACTGGATAACGGTATTTCGCCTGCCACCCCCATTTACAATATCCCGGGAGAAATAAAAGGTTGGGGTACGAAAGCAGGATATCCCAGCATAGCATCAGACCCCGATGTGGTTACCGTAAGACGAGGCGTGCGTTCATCACTTAATGTGGTGGCAGCTCGCACTCTCATGTATGAGGTGGGACTTGACAAGTCGGCAGAATATCTCGTGGAACTCGGTATTCCCGAATCACAGATAAATAAAGACGGTCCGGGTCTTGCACTCGGTACCACGGGTATCACACCCGTACAGATGGCAGGTGCTTATGCTACTATTGCAAACAACGGCGTGTACCAAGAGCCTCTCTCATTCAGCAAGGTAGTAGATTCAGACGGCAGAATAATATTGGACGCAAGTCAGGTTCGTGATACCCACAGAGTTTTCAAAGAATCCACATCATGGCTTTTGGTGGATATGATGGAGGATGTTGTGGAATCGGGTACAGGTACAAGGGCAAGGATTCACGGCATGACTGTTGCGGGAAAGACGGGTACTAACTCGGACTATTCCAGCGTATGTTTCTCGGGCTTCACAGGCTATTATGCCGCAAGCGTTTGGATAGGTCATGACTACCCCGAATATAAACTGGATCACCACGCAACGGGAGGTGTGTATGCTGCACCTTTGTGGCAAAACTTCATGGAACGCATACATGATGGTTTGGAAGATAAAGACATCGTGGACGGCGACCCGGATTCATTAGGCCTTACACGCAGAACGGTGTGCGCGGTTTCGGGCAAGATTGCCACGGAAGCGTGTCACGGCGACGCAGGACATCCGCCTGTAACGGATTGGTTCTATGAGGAGAACATACCCGATGATGCATGTGATATGCATGTGGTATACAGTGTGTGCAAGGATTCTGGCTATATAGCATGTGACGCATGTAAAAATGTAGAACAAAGAGGCGTGCTTGTTATAGGCAAGGACTCGGGGTTGCGTGCATTCAGCATGAGATATCTGACGGAAATTTTCCCGAATGCTGTGTTGGATGAAATTCCTGCTTGTCCCATACACTCAGGCGGCACAAGCGTAACACCTCCTGAAAATTCAACCGGTGATGATTACGATGAGGAATACATCAACGAGCTTGTGACAGAAGCAAACAGGGCAATAGAAAAAATGAAGGAGTTTTTGGCGTCCGAAAACGGGCTTACAGAGAGTCAGAAAATGGTTTTGCTCAATTTGGTTACCAACTTGGAACTTTCCGTAAAAGCCGAAAATTATGAACAGGTAGAGATTTATTTAGATAAGTTAAAAGACCAGTACAAGAAGTATACGGGGCGTGAACTGTAAACATGGAGAGAGCAAAACTGCTTAGCGAATTAAATGAGAGGGAACGAGCACGTCTTTCCTCTCTCTCTGCTGAAAAGGGCGATTGCGCAAGTCCCGTGTTCGGTGACGGAGACATAAACGCTGATATAGTTTTCATAGGTGAAGCTCCGGGCGCAAATGAAGTGCAGATGGGGAAACCTTTTGTGGGCAAAGCAGGATTGCAGCTTGACCACATGCTCACGGTATGCGAAATAGAGCGAAAGGCTTTATATGTCACAAACGCTGTGAAATACAGGACATGGACATGCACGGAAATGGGAAGCGTAAAAAGGGCAAAGAACAGGACACCGTCGCTTGCGGAGATAAGGGACTCTGCCCCCATGCTGAAAGAAGAGCTTGCTATCATATCCCCAAAGGTTATAGTTACTTTGGGCAACACACCGCTCAAAGCTTTGGAATACATATCGGGCGATAATTTAGGCAGCATAGGTGAACTGCACGGGAAACCGTACCTGCTCAAGGGTATGAGTGCAGTGCTTTTTCCGCTGTATCACCCTGCAAGCGGTATATATAACAGGTCGCTTCTTCCCGTTATGGAGGATGACCTGCACAAGTTAAAAGAACTGCAAATCATGGAAGATTAGCTTGAATAATTATTTTTGAGAAAATTAAGAAAGGAGAATACGCATGAAAAAGTTTTTATACACATTGGCGGTAGCGTTTTTTGTGCTTTTCATATGCACAAATGCAAATGCCGTATCATCGGGAAATTACGGAACAGTGGTAACCGACGATGTAAACATGCGCACAGAACCTAATTTAAGCGGAGAAATAGTGGTAAAAGTGCCGCTGTATGCCACACTTGAACTCATATCATTAGAGGATGGCTGGTACCACGTGGTGTATGGCGAGTATGTTGGATACATACGGTCCGACCTTGTGTTTGCGGATTTTTCGGGGACACGAAGTGCGTACGTGCTCACTGACGGTGCAAAATTGTACGGAATGCCGTCACAGGACGCATACACGGTGAAAGAGTTAGAAGTGGGACAAGCACTGAAAATAAGAAGTCTGACAGGTGAGTGGTTATATGCCGTGGCAGGGGATGAGTATGGCTATATACTCTCGTCGGAGCTCACGTTGTCAAAACCGGGTAGCTCAACACTGGAAGTCCTTTTGAAAAACGGAATGCAGGGCGATGATGTAAAGAAGTTACAGAAGAAATTGGCGGAGCGAGGTTTTTTGAGCCTTGCAAGCATAACGGGATATTATGGCTCTGAAACCCGAAAAGCCGTTGCGGAATTCCAAGAGATATGCGGAATGGTCAGCGACGGTATAGCAGGCGATGAAACCATACAGGCTATGTACGACCCGAATAATAAAGTCACGCATGAAACGGCACAGTATAACCGTGTAAAGGGAACAGTCGAGCTTTTGGATTGGTTCAAAGGCGGAAGTGACTGGTTGCACAAGGGTTCATACTTTGTGGTAACCGATGTCAACACCGGATTGAGCTTTAACGTCAGGCGATTCGGAGGTTGGTATCACGCCGACTCAGAACCTGTGACGGCAGCAGATACGGCAGTCATGAAAAAGATTGCAGGCGGACGTTGGTCGTGGGATAGGCGCGCGATATGGGTAACATACAAGGGCAGAACCGTGGCTGCAAGTATGCACTGTATGCCGCATATGGCAAATCCCACCTCAAGCAATAACTTTGACGGTCATTTTTGCATACACTTGCTAAACTCCAAAGTACATGCAAACAGCAAGGAGTGTCCACGACACCAGTACTGCGTGAACAAGGCGTATGCGGCAGGCAAGAAATAATACATAATTTTTTTAGGAATGAGAGGAAAAAATGTCGGAGTATTCGGTAAAAGACATTAAGATAATGGAGGGTTTGGAAGCAGTTCGTATGCGTCCCGGTATGTACATAGGTTCAACGGGCGCAAGAGGATTGCATCACCTCCTTTGGGAGATTGTGGACAATGCAGTTGACGAAGCCGCAAACGGATATGCGGATGAAATATCCGTCACGCTTCATAATGATAACTCCGTTACCGTGGAAGATAACGGCAGAGGAATACCTGTGGGAACGCATGAAAAGCTTGGCATTTCAGGTGTTGAGGTAGTATTCACACAACTTCATGCAGGCGGAAAATTCGGAAATGACAGCTATGGTTATTCGGGCGGCTTACACGGTGTCGGCGCATCCGTTGTAAATGCACTTTCAGAGTATGTGGATGTGGAAGTGGCAGTGGACGGCATGTTGTATGAGCAGCATTTCAGAAGTGATGTGGGCGATGACGATAAGATTCATTCGGGACAGCCCACGGGTCCGCTTACACAAATAGGCAGAACCAGACGCCGTGGTACAAAGGTGCATTTTTTGCCCGATAAGCGGGTGTTTGAAACTCTCCGCATGAGTTTTGACACCGTAAACAGCAGATTGCGTGAGCTTGCTTTTTTGAATCGTGGTATAAAATTTAACTTCACCGATGCTCGTGAGCGTGGAAATAAAAGAGAGATGTGCTACTGTTTTGAGGGTGGCATATCCGACTTTGTGCAACTCATAAACTCGGGAAAAACGGTTTTATACGAAAAACCTATCTTCATTTCAGGCAAGTACGGCGATATCTTGATTGAAGTGGCAGTGCAGCACAACGACGGCTTCACAGATAACATCTGTTCTTTCGTAAACAACATCCCCACCACAGAGGGCGGTACGCATGAGACGGGATTCAAAACAGCAGTTACAAAGGTTTTGAATGAGCAACTCAGGCGTTTGGGTCTTTTGAAGGATAAGGATGCTTCTCTCCAAGGTGAGGATTTCAAAGAAGGGCTTACGGCAGTCATTGCACTGAAAATGCGTAGCATTCAGTTTGAGGGTCAAACCAAAACGAGGCTCGGCAATACCGAAGCTCGTCCAGCCGTGGAGTCGGTGGTAGCAGAGCAGCTTTCAAAATTTTTGGAAGATTTGAAAAACGAACAGGTGACGGCAAAGATTGCGGAGAAGGCAATCAGTGCAGCCAAAGCAAGGGATGCTGCAAAAAAGGCAAAAGATTTAGCTCGTGACAAGTCGAAGATGGAAAATGCACCGCTTGTGGGAAAACTTTCAAGCTGTACAGGCAAAAATCCTGCGGAGAACGAGATATTCATAGTGGAAGGCGACTCAGCAGGCGGCAGTGCAAAGCAGGGTAGGGACAGACGCTATCAGGCGATATTGCCCCTTAGAGGAAAACCCCTCAATGTGGAGAAAAAAAGGCTCTCCGATGTGTTGGCAAACGAAGAATACCGTTCGCTCATTACCGCACTTGCAACGGGCATAGGCGACAGCTTTAATATCGCAAACCTCAAATATCACAAGATAATAATCCTGTCCGATGCCGACCAGGACGGCGCACATATCCGTGCCATACTCCTCACTTTTTTTTACAGGTACATGAAAGAATTGGTGACGGAGGGTCACGTGTACATAGGTTTGCCGCCTCTTTACAGAGTGGCAAAGGGAAATGACATATACTATGCGTATTCGGATGACGAACTGAAACAGGTGACGGCAGGCATGAAAGGCTACACCGTGCAAAGATACAAGGGACTCGGCGAAATGGACCCCGAACAACTCTGGGAAACCACCATGAACAGAGAGCACAGAGCACTTGTACAAGTCAGTGTTGAGGACGCCGCAGAAGCAGAAAGACGCCTCACCATTCTCATGGGTGACAAGGCAGAACCCAGAAAAGAATACATCACAGAGTATGCACAGTTTAATATACAGGGTGACTGAAAATGGCAAAGAGAAAATCAGATGACAGCGTAAACATGACGTTTACGGGCGAAAAAATAATACAAAAAACCATGGAAGCATGTCTGCATGACTCCATGATTCCGTATTCGGAGCATGTAATATTGGAACGTGCTCTGCCACGGATTGAGGACGGATTAAAACCCGTACAGAGGCGAATTTTGTACACCATGTACGAACTCGGGTTATCACCCGATAAACCGCATAAAAAGAGTGCCCGCATCGTGGGCGACTGTATGGGTAAATATCACCCTCACGGCGATTCATCCGTGTATGACGCAATGGTGCGACTTGCACAGAACTTTGTAATGCGAAGTCCGCTTGTGGACGGTCACGGCAATTTCGGCACCATGGACGGCGACAGTGCCGCGGCAAGCAGATATACGGAAGCACGTATGCAGCCTCTTGCACTTGAAATGTTGCGTGATATAGATAAGGATACGGTGGACTTTGAGCTGAACTTTGACGATTCACTGAAAGAACCATGCCTTTTGCCGGGCAGATTTCCCAATTTGCTTGTAAACGGTGCAAACGGCATTGCCGTGGGATTTGCCACATGTATTCCCACGCACAATTTGGGTGAAACCATTGACGCATGTATTGCACTCATGGACAACCCCGATATGAGCCTCGAAGAACTCATGGAGATAATACCCGCCCCCGACTTTCCCACGGGCGGATACATAGTGAATAATGACGAACTGAAAAAAGCGTTTGAAACGGGCAGGGGCAGGATAATAAACCGTGCAAAGACGCAAATAGAACCCTTGCGTAACGGTAAAAGTCAAATAGTTATTACCGAGATGCCGTATCAGGTGAACAAGGCACAGATGCTTGCCAAAATACAGCAGATGTGTCAAGAGAAAAAAGGCACGCTGAAAGCCTTTTCACAGATTTCGGACATAAGAGATGAGAGCGACCGCATGGGGTTGCGTGCCGTAATAGAGGTAAAGAAAGATGCAGACCCCGCACAAGTATTAAATGCGCTTTTCAAACATACGGATATGCAGCAGACCATAGGTGTGAACATGGTGGTTATTGCAGACGGAAAACCCAAATGTCTCGGCATTATACCGCTTCTTAAAGCATACATAGCACATCAGGAACAGGTGGTTACACGGCGCACGAAGTATGAGCTTGAAGCGGCAAAAAAGCGTGAGCATATATTAGACGGTCTTATGACGGCGTTGCTCAACATTGATGAGGTCATAAAGATTATAAGAGCATCAAAGTCGCCTAAGGAAGCTAAGGAAACCCTGTGCGAGAAATTTTCGCTTTCGGAGTTGCAGTCACAAGCTATTTTGGACTTGCGTCTGCAAAGACTTACAAACTTAGAGCAGTTGGAGATTGAAAAAGAGTCGCAGGAAGTGAAGACACGAATTGAGGAGCTTTTGCGCATACTGGCATCACGGAAAAACCTTTTGCGTGTAATTCGCAAGGAGATGACGGATATACGCAACAAGTTTGCAGACCCGCGCAGGACGGAAATCATACAGATGGACGAGTCGTACAAGGAGTACACGGATCAGGCGGTGGAGAAGATAGTGTACGACATGACGGTGGAACTGTATATAGATAAATCGGGCGATGTGAGAATAGCAAAGCGTGCAAAGCATATGCAAAACCCGGATGATTCGGGAGATATACCCACATACAGTTTTGCAAGCCGAACGGACAGGTACATAAAGGTGTTCACGAACTTGGGTGCATGTATAACATTGAGCGTGGAGGACTTGCCCGAACAGCAAAAGACGAAGGCGAAGATGAAGCCCGTAAGACTTGCTTCTTTGGTTCAAATGGAGGAAAACGAGCAAGTTACGGCGGTTTTTGAGGCAGACCACAGCGTAAAGGATGACACGCATGAGCTTTATTTCTACACAAAGAACGGTATGATAAAGCGGTCGGCTTTCATCAACTACTTCACTAAGAAAAACAGAGTGGAAGCGGTGGGATTAAAAGACGGCGACAGAGTGCTTGCAGTGGAAATGCTCACGCCCGAACAAATAGAAAAGCAGACCATAATGATGGTGAGTAAACTCGGAATGTGCATCCGTTTTACCGCAGAGAGCATACCCACCATGGGCAGAACGGGCATTGGTGTGAAATCCATGAAGCTGGATGTGGGGGATGAGGTTATTCATGCATCCTTGATTGAGGACATGGGCGAAGTGGTTGTAATAAGCGACAGAGGCTATGCAAAGCGCACGTTCATATTCGATTATGACATACAGGGCAGGAACGGTAAGGGCGTGAAAACATTTGACTTTAAGAAAAACGGCTCAAACGGCAGAACACTCATTGCGGCATTCTGTATAACAGAACCCGTTACCATAAAGACGCAACAACTTCATGGCACAGAGACTATTATAGAAAGCACTGAGATAGCATCGGAACGCCGTGCTTCCACAGGGCGTGTGGCTGTGGTTTCGGTGCTGGATGACTTGCTTGTAAGTGCTGTCATATGCAAGAGAGAAGAACAAAACACGGGAGCTTTGGAATGAACAGGGACATACACATACCGCAGTCGGAAATAGATGCTGCACTTTATACATGTGAACAGATTCGCAAGAGTTTTACGGGCGAAAGATTTTGCTTTGTGGAGTCATACGGCTGTCAGATGAACGACCATGACGCAGAAAGGCTCACGGGTATGCTTGCTATGATGGGCTACACACTCACGGACGATAAGTCAAAGGCGGATTTTATTATATTCAACACTTGTGCAGTACGAGAACATGCCGAAAAGCGTGTAATGGGAAACTTGGGCGCACTGAAAAAGTTAAAGGACGAAAAACCCGAGCTGAAAATAGGCGTATGCGGCTGTATGATGCAGCAGAAGGAAGTGTCGGACAGAGTGTATAAGCGTTTCCCGTTTGTGGACATGGTTTTCGGCACGAATGAACTGCATCTTTTTCCGCAGATGTTTGAGAAAATACTTTGCGGCGAGCGTGTAAAGCAGGTGCGTGACATAGCGGGTGAAATTCCCGAGGGATTGCCTGCCGTGCGAAAGATACCTTTTTCCACAAATGTCATAGTGATGTACGGTTGCAATAATTTCTGTACATACTGCATTGTCCCGTATGTAAGGGGCAGAGAGCGTGCAAGAGAGCCGCAGGATATATTACGTGAATGCAGAGAGCTGGCACAGGCAGGGTACAGGGAGATAACTTTAATAGGTCAGAACGTGAACTCATACAGGGCAGATGACGGGAGCGACTTTTCAGACATACTCGCTATGGTAAATGATATAGACGGCTTAGAGCGCATACGATTTATGACATCGCACCCGAAGGACTTGTCCGACAGGCTCATTGATGCTATGGCAAACTTGGATAAGGTCTGCAATCATATCCACTTGCCCGTACAGTCGGGAAGCAACAGGATACTGAGCCTCATGAACAGAAAGTATACCCGAGAGCATTACTTGGAACTCGTACATAAATTGCGTGATAAAGTCCCCGGAGTAGAAATTACCACGGATATCATAGTGGGATTCCCCACGGAAACGGAAGAAGATTTCCGTGATACAGTGTCTCTGGTGGAAGAAGTGGGCTATGCCGCTGCATACACATTCATGTACTCCAGACGCCCGGGTACAAAGGCTGCCGTGATGGATGGACAGGTGAGTGAAGATGAGAAAAAGCGCAGACTTCATGAACTCAATGACGTGTGCGCACGACTTTTGCGGGAGCAAAACAAAAAATACATAGGCACCGTGGGCGAAGTTCTCACAGAAGGTGTGGATGAAAGACAAACTGTAATGGCATACGGAAAATTACCCGGGTTCAAGATGGTCTATTTTGAGGGCGACCATGAGCTTATAGGTCAAAAGGTAAAAGTTAAAATAAAAGATGCACAGAACAACTCCCTCATAGGAGAAAGAATAGAATAAACTACTAAAACACACACCGTAGATGCGGAGGGAAAAATGGCTGACGAATTGCTGAAATACAACATGTTAAAGGGTGAGGTCTTGGAGAAAATGTCACCCATGATGCGTCAATATCTCGATATTAAGAAAAAGCACAAGGACTGCATAATCATGTTCCGACTGGGCGACTTTTACGAGATGTTTTTCGACGATGCCATTTTGGTTTCATCACAGCTCGGACTCACACTCACGGGGCGTGATTGCGGACTTGTACAGCGTGCGCCCATGTGCGGTGTTCCGTATCATGCAGTGCAACGGTACATAAAACAACTCGTGGAAAAGGGATTTAGACTTGCAGTATGCGAACAGACCACCGACCCTGCACTTGCAAAAGGCTTAGTGGAGCGTGAAGTGGTGCGTGTAATCACCCCGGGTACTGTGACGGAAGAAGACTTGCTGGACGAAAAAACACATAACTATATAGCAGCACTTTTCTTTGAGCGTGGCGGAGTGGGATACGCATATGCCGATGCTTCAACAGGCAGCTTTTATTCGGGTAAATTCTCGGGCAAGGAGTGTTGTGAACAGTTAAAAAACGAATTGCAACTGCTCATGCCAAACGAGGTCATAATCCCACAGTCCATGCAAAACGGCACAATGGATTGCTACATCGAGATAACGGGCGCATATTACACACAGTCATATAGTGATAAAGCCTTTGATTTTAATCGTGCCGCATCGCTTCTCATGAAGCATTTTCGTGCCGCATCGCTCACTTCCCTCGGGATATCCGAAACTCCGATTGCAGTAAAAAGTGCAGGTGCGCTGCTTGCATACCTAAGCGAAACTCAGATGAACACGCTGCGCCACATATCCAAACTTACGCCTGCATCTGACGGCAGATTTATGCGGCTGGATGATTTCACCCGAGTAAACTTGGAACTCACTGCGCCCCTGCGCCGTGACGGTGCAAAGAGCAGCACACTTCTCGGGACACTGGATTATACCATGACTGCTATGGGCGGCAGGCTTATAAAAGATTATATTTTGCGTCCCCTGCAAAGCAAAGCGGAGATAGAATCCAGATTAAGTGCCGTGGAAGAACTCACCGACTCGCTTATTGCGTTGGATACATTGCGTGAAACACTCGGCGGCATGTGCGATATAGAACGCATATGCGCAAAGATTTCAAGCAACAGCATAAACCCAAAAAACTGCGTGTCACTCAAATATGCCCTGCAAAAGATTTGGCAGATAAAAGAGCAACTTTTAGCTTTCTCAACACCCGAACTTACGAGTATCTGCACAGGTATTGATACTCTCGATGACATGCGTGATCT
>JAFSHG010000050.1 GCA_017440405.1 Clostridia bacterium | reverse complement strand
TATATTATATCACACTTTTGCCAAAAAGTCTGTAATAAAATAATATATTTTATCAACACCGCCTTTATTTGGGATATTGTGAAAAAGAGACGACTTGCACGGGGGTACAAGTCGTCTCGTGGGAAACATTCTGAAATTATTATTCAGCGCATTTTTTGAGTATAGCTACGGCGTCTGCGGTGTTGACTACATAAAATCCTTTACATAGCCAGAAATCATTTGTCCTGTGGCATTGTCCCTGCACAGTACATCAATATATGCACCGCATCGCCCGTGTTTATGACGGTATCTCCGTTCATGTCTGCCGCTTCTTTCTGTGAATCGGATAGCACTATCATATCTGCCGCATACTTCAAAAGTGTCACTGCATCTGCGGTGTTTATATCGCCGTCTTCATTGCAATCGCCCAGCAATCTTTCTGCCTCTATGAAAACAATCCGTGAGTACTTATAATATGCCACAGTATTTTTTGCACTGTCAAAAGCAGGTGCCTTAAAATCGCCCGTCCAAAGCCTGAGTGAACTGTCGTCACGCTCATAAAGTCTGCCTATATTGGGGTCGTATACCAATCCGTTCGGTTCATCGTCAAGGTGTGCGTAATCCGAAAGCGCAATGTATTTGCCTGCGTTTTCAAGCTGCAAATCTATACCCTCATATTTTGCAGTCCAAATCAGTGACGGATGTACCGCTTCTCCTTGGATTATCTTCTCTGCCGCAAGCCCGTTTGCCCATCTGTCGCAGTACTCAGTCTCCTGCGCACGCAATGCGTACAAACTGCCGTTAAACTCCGCCGCCACTATGTACCTTTTATTATCCTCGGGAACACATGTTTCCACATCGGTCAACGGTGCATTGTATGTATATGAGTATATCGGCTTCGGCTCATATGTGTACATGGTGTAATCGCCGTCTGTGTAGTCCGTTTCGCTAAGCTCAGGGAATTTATAGCGGGGTACATTTGTCCGTATTCTGTTTTCCATGAAGTCCGCACCTTTTAGGAAACAATCCACCCCCGTGAGAGACTCATAATACGGGTCAAGCGCATATGAATTTCCGTCATCGGCTTGAACATTTAACCAAAACATATCTGCATCGTTTACAGTTCCGCGGATTATAACACTCCTTATGCCGAGTCGGTCGCATACGGCTTTCATGACGAGCGCATATGCACGGGATGAAGGCGTTGCATCTTCATCAAACACGGCACATGGAGTATGGTCATATGCATCTTTACTTTCGCCTGCATCTGCTTGCCGCAAGGAAACTATTGCATCGTAAGCGGTTCTGAGTCCCGAAAAGTTCTTATCTTGTGTGAGTTCGGTTAGCTTTTCATCCAGCATTCTCTCTGCCGCCACGGTCTCCTGCACACTATCGAATACAAGGATAGGACTAAATCCGCTGTCAAACGGTGTATCATGTGAAATATACTTTCCGCTTATGAAGCACACTTCCGGGTGGTCTAAAATGTATGCGTTCCATGCTGTCATTGCAGCTTCTAACGGTATGCTGTTACTATCGGTAGGTAACATAAGCGGTACATCAAATCTCTCTCTTGACATTTGCTCATGTGCCGCAGGCAGTGCCCTGTCCAATACCTCGTACATGTGCTTTCCGTATGTGTTGAGCGAATCATAATAGTATGCATATGCTTCCGTAGTCTCGTCGGACGAATCCCGATAGGAAATGTCATCAACATCAAATTCCGCATATTTACAATCATTTTCCGCTATCTCAACCTTCTTTTCGCCCACATAATGCAATGCACTCTTACTGCTCACGGCGGCATTTTGAGCTTCACCAAAGATTGGATACAACGCCCCCTCACAGGGGAGTGCGCACAGTGCATATGTGTTCAATCCGCACATATAGAGTTCGCCGTTTTCCGTTATTAGTCCCGTTACGCCCTCTGCTGCATATACAGAGCTTGCATTTTCCGCAACACATGACGGCTCTTGTCTGCTATTTTCCGAATTATCGCAGAGCTGACCGTAAGCATTCGTTCCACAGGTATAGACCTTGCCGTCCGATGTTAAAAAGACGGTGTGGCCGTTTCCACAGGCTATCTGTTCTATGTCATAGCCCTCGAAAATGCGAACGGGTGAGTATAAGGATGTACTGTTGGATGCTTCACCTAATGCACCGCTTTTGCAATCTCCCATACCATACACTTCACCGTTTTGGGTTATGTAGGCACTGTGAGTAAAGGATGCAGATACATCAACAACACCGTCTGCTATTTTTACGGGTTCAGATACATTGCCCGTATTCTCTCCTGTTCCAAGCTCGCCGCCTGTGTTTGCACCCCAAGCATAAAGCTCGCCCGATTTTGTTACAGCGAATGTGTTATACGTACCGCATACCACCTTTTGCACATCTTCCATGACGAATTGCGGCTCTGTGTAAAATTCTCTGCCGGGAACGCCCACCTGTCCGTATGAATTGTCGCCCCATACATATAAGTCGCCGTCACTTGTAATGGCTGCCGTGTGTTCTTCGCCACAATCAGTATAAACACAGTCATCAAGTTTCACCTCGGGTGTACTGTATTCAGGCTCTTGCGTATATGCGTAGCTGCCCCAAGTGTACAGCTTGCCTTCTGAAACTGCCGCACCATGACTCAGTCCGTATGATGCAATAGTGCAGTTTTCCATGAGTTTACGGGGCGTATCATAAAACGACGATATGCCGTTTCCAAGCTGTCCCCGTACGCCGTTTCCCCAGACATACAAGTCACCGTCGGCGTTGATGAACAAAACATTTTGTCGTGCAAGTGCAGCGTATGCCACACCGTATGCCACACCGTCTGCCACTTTATTCGGAGTGGTTATATGCGTCACAAAATCGAGTGCAGGGGCAGACTGACCGTATGTGTTGTTGCCGAAACCAAATACTTCGCCGTCTTTTGTCAAAACCAGCGTATGCAATTCTCCGCAAGACACAGCCTCGGCATTGTCCATTACATAGTGACCGTTCATGTACATGGCACTTTCGGCAGGCATACCTATCTGACCGTGTAAGTTTAGACCGTATACTATGAGACTTCCGTCATTTGTGACGGTTGCAAAATGGTTTTTACCCGCTGAAGCCGATGAAATGTCATGTGAAATCAGCATGGGCGATGCCGCAGGAACGGAGTCGCCGTCCGAATTATACTGAAGTATTGTGTACGGATTGCTTCCAAAACCGTACAGGTCGCCGTTTTGAGCAAGTGCGAGCGTATAGGATTCCGCACATGCAACATGAGTTATATTTTCCATAACCTTTACGGGGTACGGTTGCGGTACAGGGGTGGCTGCCTCACCACTGCCGAGTTGTGCAAAAGTATTTGCCCCCCAGGTATAAAGCTCACCGTTTTCCGTTATAACAGCCGTGTGCCATTGTCCGAGGCTGACGTATGCACAGTTTTTCATGACCTCAACAAATGAAGTATGAGACTGTGTGTTGCCTGTACCAAGCTGTCCGTAATTATTATTACCCGTCATGTACAGCGTACCGTCCGTGCTTATGTATGCCATGTGGAAATTACTCACTGCACACACACGAGCGTCATCTGCTGCTTTAAGCGGCAAATGTCTATCCGCAGTTTCACCGTTTCCGAATATGCCGTAACCGTTTTTACCCCAGATATAAAGTGAACCGTCACTTGTAACGGCGGCGGTGGTGTACCCACCGCACGTCGCAAACGACACATCCGTCATGACACAAAAAGGCTCCGTTACGTTTTCCGTGTTGCCCGTACCGAGCTGTCCGAATGAGTTATCTCCCCATGTGTATAAGTTTCCATTCTTATCCACTGCAACACTGTGATACATTCCCGATGAAATACTGCTCCCTTTATCCGTATCACTTTCAGAAAAAGTGAAAGAACAGCATAAGCACAGAATGCATATTGACATGATAAATGAAATTGCTCTTTTCATAGAACTTCTCCCCCTTTCTATCGTTCGTCAAAGTATAAACGCTTATCTTTATAAACGCAAAAATCTACGTACCTTTACTTCAAAATAGCCCATTGGACTCACCCCTCTCTCCTAAAATCGCCCCCGCCCATATGATTTCATCTTAAACCGCTCATAGAAACAGCCCCTTAAATTATGTGAAAACATGGCGGAAATACCTTCATGTATATTATATCACACTTTTGCCAAAAAGCCTGTAATAAAATAATATATTTTATTTTGTCTAATTAAAATTACAGATTGCTGCATATACTTCCTTGATTCGACACGCATATGGCGTTTGCGTCACCGTGCGACATTGGATAGAGATGACTAAAAAATTTATACAATTCCCGTAATTTTAAGCTATAATGTAATTGACAAGTGTATGTTGACTAAAATAACAAATATGGAGGTAACAGAAAATGCAAAATAAACTGAATGAATACGCAAAACTGCTCATAGGCGTTGGTTTGAACGTGCAAAAGGGTCAGGACGTGGTTATAAACTCCCCCGTGGATTGCGCTCCGTTTGCACGCATGTGCGTATCTGCCGCATATGAGGCAGGCGCACGGGATGTCACCGTCATGTGGCGTGATGATTACGTATCCCGTGAGCATTGGCTCAAAGCGTCAGACGATGTGTTCGACTCCGTACCTGAATGGCAGGTAAAGCGCAATTTGGACTTTGCAAACCGTGGCTGTGCTTGGCTTTCCATATCCGCTTCTAACCCCGAAAACCTCAAGGGCGTGGATTCAGACCGTCTTGCTCACTTTGAAGTGGTAGCAGGAAAGGCGGAAGAAGAGTTCCACACCAAAATGATGAACAGTGATTTCCCTTGGTGCGTGGCTTCCATTCCCGTTGCGTCTTGGGCAAATAAGGTGTTCCCCGACTGCAACGGACAACAGAGCATAGAAAAACTCTGGGAAGCTATCTTTGCGTCGGTGCGTATAACGGGCGATGGCAGTGCCGTGGAAAAGTGGCGCAAACACTGTGACTTTTTGGAAGTTCAGTCACGCAAGCTGTGCGATTATAACTTCCGAAAGCTCCACTACACCAACTCACTGGGTACAGACCTCACCATAGAACTTCCCGAAGGTCACATCTGGATGGGCGGTGCAGAAAAGAGCGGAAACGGCATAAACTTTGTGGCAAACATGCCCACCGAGGAGATTTTCACCGCCCCCTTACGAAACGGTGTAAACGGCACTGTTTTTGCCTCAAAACCGCTCGTCATAAGCGGTAATGTGATAGAAAACTTTTACATGACTTTCAAAGACGGTAAAATCGTGGAAGTCCATGCGGAAAAAGGCGAGGATATTTTGAAGAAGGCGATAGCAATAGATGAGGGTGCATCATATTTGGGCGAGGTTGCGCTTGTGCCGTTTGATTCGCCCATCTCAAACAGCGGAATACTGTTTTACAATACGCTTTTTGATGAAAATGCATCATGTCATCTGGCGTTCGGAAATGCTTACTCCTCATGCATACGGGGCGGCAATGATATGTCAGCAGAAGAACTCCTGCGTCACGGTGTGAATAACAGCAACACCCACTGCGACTTCATGATAGGAACTCGTGACCTGAAAATTACGGGAACTACTCACGATGGCAGAGAAATAGCAGTGTTTGAAAGCGGCAATTTTGCTTTCTGATTTAAGGCGAAATAAAAAAGGCAGCTAACCCAAGCTGCCTCTTTTTTCATGTGCAAATCTTATCTGCATGTAATGGAGTCGCCGGTGAATATTACAGTCTGTGTCTGTCCGTTTGAATTCTGAGCGTATGCTCTGCAATACAGGCGAACCAATCTTCCGCTGCTTATACCGTACTGAGTCTTGCTGAACACACAAGTATCCGTGTTGGTAGAAGTTTTCGGGTCATACGATACCAGTCTGTACCATGAACCGCCCGAATAATACTGCACCTCTAACTGAGTATAGCCTATCTTTGTCATGGTAGAAGTACCCTGTATCTTTATGTATATACGAAGCGTATTTGTGGTAGGGCTGCTGAGTTCTATGTCTGTATCGTCCACGTCAATAAGCCCCGATACACGGGTAAGTTCTTGCCAGGTAAAGCCCGTAGTGGAATACACAGGTTCTGCGGCAGCTTCTGCAAATGCCCCGCATGTGCAGGTGGTGAGCATAAATAATGCCAGTACAATTGTGATGATTCTCTTCATTTTGAAGCCTCCTAAAAAATTTTATTTATACACCGCAGGTGCAATGTATCAATATCTGACATTCATCAGTACGGTGGCGATTTCCATGAGTTTTTCTCTGGATATCTTTGTAGTCACCGATATATAACAGTCTCCCCATGCGAAATAGATGATATGTTTGTCCTCAGACTTCACATATACACACGGTTCGCCCAGAAGCTCTGTTTCTTCCACTTTTGCAGTGCTGCCGAACGACTTGGAAAAGCCTTCTGAGTATTTATTATAAAATGCGCTGCAACTAAAACTCTCTTTCCCGTTTGAATAGTCAGCGTCAAAGTCCACTATATCGGGTTCTGCTATAATAATTTCTGCATTTATTCCCTTCATACCGCAAACTTCATCGGGGAATGTGGGCAAAATATTATCATAGTCAGTTCCGCTTAAATATTCATATGCCTCTTTTGGGGAGTCAAAGCTCTCCTGTATTATCTCACCGGATTCAGAGAATGCATGAGCTTCTTGAGAAGTGTATTCAGGCTGCTCATCGGAGAGTCTGAACCAGTTCTTATAGAGCTCGTATTCCTCAGGGTCATAAATCCCCATGAGTAGCATATCTATTCCGCGAAAAATACTGAATTCTGCATTGCCGAATTCTGCGCCTGCCCGTGCCGTGCACACAACAAGAATGACGCACAGTGTCAAAGAGCACACGGTCGTCAATACCCGTCTTGCCCTGTACGCACCAAAAGCTCTCTTATCTGCACACAGCTTGGAGATCTTATCTTCGTAAAACTCGTATGTGATGAGGAGTTCATGTAGGTACTCCTCATCACGCTGCGAGTCCGGCTTTTTGATCTCCCTGTTTATAAGCCGACTGCATTTGTTCCTGTGAGCGATACAATACCAAAGCGTAAAGTCACTATTCTTTGCGCTGTTTTTGTTTTTTCGCTTCATAACAAATCACCCCTTTACTTATATATCCACCAAAAACACCAAATGCCACATCGTTTTCAAAAATATATTTTTCAAAAATTTCTTTCTGCTTCTTTTTTCCGAGTCAACACCGTTTTGCAATCTGATTTTTCCCATACATTGCCGTACGGTGTTGAAGTCGCTTATAAAATATTGCCCCCAAATCTGAGGGCAATCTCATAAAATCACTTAATATTCTCCAAAAGTTGCGTGACTATGCTTATCAGAGTGTCACGCGATTCCATTGCGGCAACCGTTACATTACATTCTTTCCAAGTGAAATATATTGCATTTAAATTGTCGCTGCCGCTTTCATACACGCATGGCGTGCCGTTTATATTCAAATTATCGTGTTCTTTTGTGTTGTCGTAGTATTCTGCATCGCTGTCCGCATGTTTATTAAAAAAGGCATTGCAGCGGAAGCTCTGCTTTCCGTCGGAATAGTCCGTGTACAGGTGTAAAATATTGGGTTCTGCTATGACAAGCTCTGCACGTTCAAGCGTCATGCCGCAGACTTTTTCGGGCAAAACGGGAAGCTGGTTATAATACTCTGTGTCATGCAGATATTCATACACCTCATGTATGGTATCAAACTCTTTACGTATCACTTTGTCGCCGTTATCTGTTGTATCATGAGTTGCTTTTGACGACTTGGACTCATTTTCGGGCGCAGGTACATCGGGAGCTGTGTTTTGCTTATCCAACCTGAATCCCACAAAACCGTTGCCGCCGAAAATGTTTATATCAAAAATCACGGAAGCGGCATGTGCAGTCGCAAATGCAGCACAGGCACAAATTACCGCCAAAAACACGGAAACTGCTATGCGCCTCAAAAAATACATGTTTACGGCTCTTCTGTCACGGCGCAGGTTCTGTATGCTTTTATCATAAAACTCATATGTCTGCAACAGCTCATCCAAGTACGCATCGTCACGCTCGGATGCAGGACGCATAAGTTCCCGCCGTATAAGCCTGCTGCATTTTTTCCTGTGGGCAACGCAACGCCAAAGTGTGGGTTTTCCCACTGAATTATTCCTAAAACGCTTTTTCAAAACACATCGCCCCTTTCCTGATATTTATACACAAAACCGCATATCAACCGTTATTCAAAATACATTCGTGAGAAGTCCTTTATCTTCTCTCTCGTTCTGAAAATTCTCATGCTCACGGCAGACCGTGAAATACCCAAGCGTTCTGCTATTTTATTTTCGCTCATTTTCTCGGAATATTTCATCTCGTAAACCTGTCTTTCCGACTCGGTGAGCTGACCCAAAACAGTCGCCTTTGCCTGTTCTATCATTCTGTCGTCGAAGATGTCGTCCTCATCTTCATTTTCATCGTATTTTAGTTGTACTGTTCCTGCTATGACGTCTAATGATATATCGTGAGTTCGCTTCGAGATTTTCCTGCGCTGCTTTTTTATACACAACATGAGTGTTTTCATAATCCACCCTTCCGGATTCGGGTGGTTGTACAGGCGTGCCTCTTTTTTACATATGATTTCCAAAAGATTATGAAAGCACTCCTCCGCATCATCGTCATCATTATGAAGATACGCATGTAAGACCTTGTTTATAAGCGGAAAAAGGTACTCTATGTGTTTCATTGCATTTGCGTGCAGTTCTTCTTTTGAAGGCTGCGAAACAACAAAAAACATAAGGTCCCTCCATCACAAAAAATTAAAGTGCGTACAGCACTTAACAATCATATTATAACATATTGTGCTTTTTATTTCAACCCCTATGTGCTGCTGCTGTTTCATTTGCGATACAAAAACAGTTGTCTTTATTTAATAAACAAAAAAGAATATAAATGTCCGTCTACCACACACACACCTTTTCTGAGAGTGTGCTATATATACAGTGTGTGTTGGGACGGGAATATCATTTTCATACTCATTTTCATACTCATTATCATATTCATATTCATATTCATTATCATATTCATAAGGGTTTTCCGAAAAACCGTATGGTTTTTTCAGACTATGGGTTTTTATTTACGGTTTTGATGAAGGAAAAAAAGGCGCATTTTATGTGTTGCTCCATTGTATACAAACGAATTGCCAAGATTTTCAAACTATGGTATAATGTAGCACGATTGAATATAATTATAATATGACGTTACGGAGAAAGGAATGTAAATATGAGAGTTTTTATAATTGACTATCCCGATGTGAGAAGCTCGGCATTGCGTGGCATAGATAAACTCACCGAGAATGACCATGTATTCATTTTCTACAACTCGCTTGCAAAGAAGCTGACTTTTGACGCCATGGAGAGCATACGCAGGAGCAACGCAAACATACAGTCCGTGGACATGGGGTCTTCTTTTCTCACAAAGCCCCTGCCCATTCGCATTGCTGCCACGGTGGGATATTATGTGGGCAGAGACGACTGCACTCACATAAATGTGGTATCATCACGCTTAGCATTTGAGGGGTTGCAAAACTTCTGTGCTGATATGGGGCTTGAGTCTGACCGCATAAGCTTTATGGAGAATTTGGACTATTCCTCCGACATGCAAGATGATGCGGACAAGTATAAAGATATGGACATTTCCGAGTGATTATGCATCATATATCCACATTATAAATCTTACTGACATTGCGCCTGCCGGGGAACATGATGAATGCCATGGCAAGGTAATTCAACATAGCAAAACCTATTACCAGCAGGCGTGTACCCTCTATACCGGTAAGCGATACGGTGTTGCCTAAAAAATGCAACATTGCCTCTGCCTTTTCAAGCGGATTGAATATCTCCACGCCGCCCACTTGCAACTCGCACAATGCACCCGCTGCAAGCTGTCCCACTATGGTTCCCAGTGACATGAAAGTTTGGAAAACGCCGTTGAATCTGCCTCGCATCTCGTTCGGGACGTAATTTTGTGTTGATGATATACGGATATTGTATGATGTCACGCATATCATGCCCGAGAACAACTGCATTGCTATCATCACCCAGAAGTTTGTAAACAGATACAAGCATGTTATGGTATTTGCCACAATGTACACACACATTGCAATGGTGAATTTATTATCCTTCGGGATGTACACCTTATAATGATATACACCGCCCAAAAGTCTGCCCAAGAGGTTTACACCCGTTATGATGGTGTATGTGAAAACACCCAGTGTTGCATTTGACTTAAAGTATGGCAGAAGCAGTATTCCCACTGCTGCATCCACAAGTACACTTACGAAAAAATAGCCCGTTATTGTTCTGAGTCCCTTTTCTTTTCTCAGATAACCTATACCGTTTTTGAAGTCGGAAATAAACTTTGATATGCCATACGTTTTCTTCTCGCTCTTTCCGAGTGCTTGAAGCTCGTCTATTTTTATCTGCGTTTCAAATATAGCAGCACCCAAGAACGATAAGGAGTTAAACAGGAACAGGTATCGTATCCCCGGCATACCGAAAGCATCGGATACATATGCAGCCACAGGCGTCATGAGTGCCGCAAGCGGGTAAATCATGCTTGATATGGAATACGCCTTGGAATAATTACCCTCCGTTATGAGCATGGGGTACAGGCTCTCATACGCCACTTGGTATATGCTGTCTATGGTACCTATTATGATACAGAAAATGAGCATCAGAGGGTATGACGACGGACTCGTGGTAATCACACCGAACGTGAGTGCAAGAAACATGAGCAGATACATGCCCGAGGATATAAAGTCCAGTGTGAATATCATGCGTCTGCGTGAGAATCTGTCCAGATACGGCCCTGCCAGTGTGGGCATGATGACCTTTGGGATGTTGTAAAGCACATTATACACCGCATACAATAGCACAGAGTTTGCAATTTCGAGTACGAGCAGTCCCACGGTGAAGCCCGAAACTGCATTGCCGAGCATGGATATTATGGTACCGAATGTGATAATGGAAAAATTGCGTGTCCAGAGCTTATTACGAGTTGCGGGTTTTCTATGCATATGTGCCAATCCTCACTTTGTCGTTCTTTACGGATTATACCACACATGTAGATTAAAGTAAATACACAGTTATCTGCTCAACACAAAAATGCCCCCGAAACCATGAGGAATCGGGGGATGTAATAATGATAAAATAATTATCTCTTTGAGAACTGCGGTGCACGGCGAGCTGCCTTGAGACCGTACTACTTCTTCTCGCAAACCCGAAAACCCTTGTATATCAAGGGTTTTCGGCATCGCTCTCATTATTTAACCCCTAATTTAACCCTTAACAAACTCAGTCAAACTTGGTTAGGCTGGTTGACCGAACGCCGTGTT
>JAFSHG010000049.1 GCA_017440405.1 Clostridia bacterium | reverse complement strand
ATGACATTCACACCATTTTCAAAATCCATGGTCAGCCTTCTGGTTTCCTCCACTCTATCGGTAAAATTCTCGCCAGACACTGAAACTCCATATATAAAAGACTTCTTCATTATATTTGATATGGAGCTATTTTTTTATGGTGTAAGTTTTACCGGACGAGCCAATGTATTTTCCGTTACCCACATGCTGATACGTGTTGCCGGATGAGTCAACGTACTTTCCGTTACCCGTGCATCGCACAGATCGTGGGATTTCGTCGTATGAGTCCGAAACAGCAACTGTGCCTCCTCCACCCATTAAAAAGATTGGCAAAAGCACAAACAATAGGATGATGGACTCATATACCACCGTAACTATGGAATATATCAGCACAGACAGTAGGAAACCGACAACCGCTTGTGCGATACTAAACATTATGCCGTAACCTATTTTGCAGCGCACAAAATTGAGTATGGTTGGGATTATGAATGTTACTGCCATGATTGCCCAAAGCCACCATGCACTAAACATGGAAGAAAACATAATGACCGAAAAACCCGCAGTATAGAGCAGCACATTCAGAATAGGAAACAACCTTACGAAATGCGTGCGTCCATACCGTGCACATGCTCTTACCATAAATATGAACCCGATTAGCGCTGCAACCGAAGCTACAAGTCCTACACACAACAAAACTATGCTCTCCGTGGAAGCTTCCACTTTTTCGGAACTCAAAGAATAAAAGAACTTATCGACGCCGGTCACAAGGAAGGGGCTGTCGAAGCCGGGGAAGAACCTCATTCTTACCGATTATCCCCTTCCATGTAGTCGTTATCACGGCCTTTCTTTATTTGAACGAATAGCCAAATATAGCCTCTTATTGCCCAGTAAATCCCTCTAAAATACTCGATCAACATGGAGAGGATCGGTATGGGGATTATTATGCCCTTCATAATTTTGCCGAAATTCAAAATGAGTCCTGTAAAACCTAAGCACATGAGTATCGGTCCTAACACGATCAAGAGCAATAATTCACCACCAGTCACCGCACCTGAAACAAGATTGACTATACCGCCTATAATACAACCCGCCAATGCAAGACCAAGGCTTACGATGCCAAGGATTTTCCACTGTTTAACATTCTTACCGTACATAAAAGTACCTCCTAAATTTTTTTCGTACAAGTCGATATGCATATACCGCGTATGTGCGTGCTTGCACTTTGCCATATTTTGCATGATTAATACACAAATAATGTGCCCAAGAGGGTATAATGTGAAAACAATATGCACAAACAGCGTAAAATATGGTTGATGCACCAACTTATGTACAAAGATAGTATAAACACCTAAATAATACAATACAAGACTTTTTCGCTTTTTTTTCTTACATTTTTCTTACCGATTATATACAATTATAAAGATAAAATTCAAGAGTAAAAGAAGAACGGAATATATATTCAAATTTTTGACATAATATGCGTAACGAAAAGCAATTAGGCATTTTGTTATTACAGCGGTTTGCAAATTTTCTGTGGATTGTGCTTTTTTATTCTGTCGGAAAATCCGCTTTTCGGCGGTTCTTTTTTTGAAGTGAAACAGCAACAGGTTACAGTTATTTTCGGTAAATGCGAAGTTAAGCTTGCCCCCAAAAAAACACTTGCAAAGCAAACTTCACTACGAAGTAACTTCACTGCCGCAAGGCAACTTCACTTGCCCGTTAGGGCAAACTTGGTTTCGGCACAATGTGGTGCATAACTTAAAATACTGTCACATGTGACAGCAGCGAAATTCGATTCAAGTGGGTTCTTTTTTTTGAAGTGAAACAGCAACAGGTTGCAGCTATTTTCGATAAATGCGATGTTAAGATTGCACAAAAACACTTGCAAAGCAAACTTCACTACGAAGTAACTTCACTGCCGTAAGGCAACTTCACTTGCCCGTTAGGGCAAACTTAACTTATACATTTGTGCCGATTGTCCGTGCGTGCCTTGACATCGTTTTTCCTTTGTTTTATAATGTATGTTGACATAAAATGCAAGGAGTCTGAATTATGAAAAACATAACAACTAAGGAGCTTCGCAGCCTGTTTTTGAAATTCTTTGAAGAGAAGAACCACACTGTTATAAGCTCGGCATCGGTAATTCCCGAAAATGACCCGTCGGTACTTTTCACCACGGCGGGAATGCATCCGCTTGTACCGTATCTGTTGGGTGAAAAACATCCCGCAGGTACACGCATCTGTGATGTGCAAAAGTGTATCCGCACGGGCGACATAGATGAAGTGGGTGATAACTCGCATCTTACATTCTTTGAAATGTTGGGTAACTGGTCGCTGGGCGATTATTTCAAGCAGGAATCCATTGCTTATTCATATGAGTTTTTGACATCCGAAAAGTGGCTCGGAATAGATAAAGACCGTCTGTACTTCACCGTATTTGCAGGCGATGAAGATGCACCCCGTGATATGGAGAGCTTCAACCGTTGGGTGGAAATGGGCGTGGACCCGTCACACATCTTCTTCTTGCCGAAGAAGCACAACTGGTGGATGGCAGGTACCAAAGGTCCGTGCGGTGCAGACACGGAAATTTTCTTCGACACGGGCAGAGAAAAGTGCTGTGACGACTGCAACCCTGCATGTGATTGTGGAAAATACTTGGAAATATGGAACAATGTTTTCATGGAATACAACAGCACGGGGTCGGGTTTTGAACCCCTAAAACAGAAGAACGTGGATACGGGTATGGGACTTGAACGCACCATTGCAACATTGCAGGGAGCAGAGAGTGCATATGACACGGACGCTTTTGCAGGCATTTTGGAATGCATATCACGCCTTTCGGGTAAAAACTACAAGGACAGTGCAGACACAGTGAAGGCTTTCCGCATAATAGCAGACCACATACGCTGTGCAACATTCATAATAGGCGACCCACGAGGCATTGCACCCTCCAATGTGGATCAAGGGTATGTGTTGCGCCGACTTATAAGACGTGCGCTTCGCTATGCCATGGCGCTCGAAATTCCCGAAAACAAGCTCTCCGAGATTGCAGAGGTCATAATAGAGCAGTATAAAGACTTCTACACGGAGCTTGCTGTAAATCACGACAGAATAATAGCTGAGATAAGCAAGGAAGAAGAACGCTTCCAGCGCACACTGAAAAACGGTATGCATGAGTTTTCAAGACTCCTTCCCACATTCAGTGCGGTGGGCGGCATAGACGGCAAAAACGCATTCAGATTGTATGACACATTCGGATTCCCCATAGAATTTACGGAAGAGATGGCTCGTGAAAACGGTCTTACGGTGGATGTAGAAGGTTTCCACGCTGCTTTTGCAGAGCATCAGAAGAAATCATCTCAGGGAGCAGAGCAGAAGTTCAAGGGCGGACTTGCAGATTCGTCCGAGGCAACCACAAACCTGCACACCGCAACACATCTCATGCAGGCGGCACTGCGCAAGGTGTTGCAAGATGACAGCGTATCGCAAAAGGGTTCAAACATAACCCCCGAACGCCTCCGTTTTGACTTCTCATTCGGAAGAAAGGTAACTCCCGAAGAATTGCGTGAGGTGGAGCGTTTGGTAAATGAGGCAATAGCTGCCGATGTGGAGATAACATGTGAGGAGATGACCGTGGAGGAAGCAAAAGCTCAAGGTGCAATAGGTCTGTTCTCCGACAGATACGGCGAGCGAGTAAAGGTTTACACCATGGGTGAATTTTCAAAGGAAATATGCGGCGGACCTCATGCAAAGCGCACGGGCGAGTTGGGTACTTTCAAAATCAAAAAGGAAGAAGCATCCAGTGCAGGTGTACGCAGAATAAAGGCTGTATTGCAGTGACAAAATAAAAAAACAAGGGGCGGTTTCCTAAGGGTAGAGATTGCCCCTGTTTTTCACTTTTTAGATTCAACACTAATTGAACAACATGTGTACCCGCAAAATATTTGCTGTAAAGGAGCAATGAATTTGGAAGAAAGATTCCCTGAAATTGAATTGATACTGGCTTTGGACTCCATGGACGAGGCGATACGTCTTTTTGGTGCGTTTGATGAAAATCTGCAAATTCTGGAAGCGGAAACAGGAGCTTCCATACATGTTTCGGCAGACGGAATAAGTTTTAAGGGCATGGAGAATGAAGCTCAGCTTGCATACCGTGTTACGGAAAAGCTGCTATACATGATTCGCAGAAACGAACAGATAGACAGGGGCAGGATACGTTATGCTGTGGAGCTTGCAAAGGAGGGTAATGCAGACCTCATAGAAGACCTTTGCGACGATGTAATAGCATTCACATTCAGGGGCAGGCGTGTAAAGAGCAAGACTCTCGGGCAAAAGCGATATGTGGACGCTATGAAGCATCACACCGTTACATTCGGCATAGGTCCTGCCGGCACGGGCAAGACGTATCTTGCCGTTGCAATGGCTGTTTTGGCTTACAAGAACAAAGAGGTGGAAAAAATCATCCTCACCCGTCCCGCTGTGGAAGCAGGCGAAAAATTAGGCTTCCTGCCCGGCGATTTACAGACTAAGGTGGACCCGTATCTCAGGCCGCTTTATGATGCACTGTATGATTTTTTAGGGCCTGAGAGCTTTAAGCTTTTATCGGAACGCGGCACCATCGAGGTTGCGCCCTTGGCGTACATGCGAGGCAGGACGTTAAATGACGCATACATCATATTGGATGAGGCGCAAAACTGTACCATAGAACAGATGAAGATGTTTCTGACCAGATTCGGTGAAGGGTCGCATGTGGTGGTTACGGGCGATATCACGCAGATAGACTTGCCCCGTGATAAAAAGAGCGGACTCATACACGCAATTGATGTTTTGGAAAACACAGAAGGAATAAGCATAATACGCCTGTCTGCAAAAGATGTTGTGCGTCATGAGATGGTGCAGCGCATAATTTTGGCATACGAAAACTTTGATAAAAAGCACAGGCGTTCAGATAACAAGGAAAATGATTGACATAAGTTTTGAAATTGAAGCAGAGGGTAAGGACGAAATTTGCAGAATAATACAAGGGGCGGCACTCGCTGTAATGGAACATGAGGGTTGCAATAAATCTGTGAATATAACCGTTGTTTCAGAAGATGATATCAGGCGCATAAACCGTGATTTCAGAAACATTGACCGTGTGACGGACGTACTGAGCTTTCCCGCTTGGGACGGCTCTTTATATGACATTTCGGACGGTTTTTTAGGCGATATCGCCATATGTTTGCGACGTGCCGAGGAACAGGCGCAAGAGTATGGCCATTCGTTGCGCCGTGAGATTGCGTTTTTGACGGTTCACGGTATGCTGCACATATTCGGCTATGACCACATGACTCCCGAAGATGAGCAGGTGATGATGCCGTTGCAGAACAAAATATTAGAGGAAATGGGAATAGCAAGATGACGGTTGAAAATGTATTTAAATCGGGTTTTATCACCATAATAGGCGCACCGAATGCAGGAAAGTCCACATTGATGAACAGGATTGTGGGGCAAAAGGTGAGCGTGGTATCGCAGCGGGCACAAACCACACGCAACAAGATAATGGGTGTGTATCATGCGCCGTCGCTTCAAATGATTTTTATAGATACCCCGGGTGTTACGGGCGCAAAGAATAAGTTGGGCGAATACATGGTGAAAGTGGCGTATGATGCATTGAATGAAGTGGAAGCCATATTGTACATTGTGGATTCTTCCATAGGTTTGAAAGAAAAGGACGATGTAATATTAGAACGACTTTCACACGCAAAAGCACCCGTAATTGCAGCTGTAAATAAGATAGATAT
>JAFSHG010000048.1 GCA_017440405.1 Clostridia bacterium | reverse complement strand
TCTGCCGTTGCCCATGTTCTGCTCAACTTCATCACTGCCGCCTGCAGTTTTTATATCAAACTTACCGTCCTCAATAAGCATGTTTGCAGACGCACTTATACCATCGCCCTGCGAATGCAGCGTGAAACTTCCCCCATATATGAATACATTGCCCTTTGTACTATCCTCATCATTTTTTGCTCGCACAGCATCTGTCCCGGCTTGCACACGTATATCGCCTCCGCATATTTCTACAGCGTCTTTTGCACTCAATCCCGATGCCTTAGCAGTTATGTTATATGTTCCGCCTGTTACGGTGAGGTCATCTTTTGACACGCACGCATGTTGATAATTGCCCGTCAGATTCAGCGTTCCCGAGCCGTTTAATGTCAGATCCGCTTTTGAAAAAATCACTGCATCCTCGTTTGACGCCGTATTATACACTTCACCGTCGGAAAGTGTGTTTTCCGTGCCTTGTGCCGGTGTGATGAACACTTTTTTTGCAGATTTTATGAGTATTGCACTGCTCGTTTCAGAAGAAAGCGAAAGACCTGCAAGCACTATCTGCACCTTTGCGTTTTCGGGTGCGTTCACACAGATTTGACCGTTATCACAGTTTCCGCTTACCACGTACACGCCCTCTTTCTGTATGATGCATGAGTTCATTTTTACAGTAACCGTGTTATCCGCACATTCAAACCCGTCCGAGCTGCAAGTGATATACACGGCTTCCGATTCATCGTAAGTCCCTGCCTTATCTCTTTCCGTAAAAATTTCAGAATATGCGGGAAAGGTAAACTCTTGCACGCCCATATCGTCAGCCGTGGTGTTTGCGCTGCCATGCACGGGAGACGAGTTTTGCTGCTCAGTGTTGTTTCCACCAAATATTTTGCCCGTGCAACCTGAAAGGCACAGTGTAATTATCAAAAGAATTGCCGTCAAATTCTTCATATTTTTCTCCGTTTACAGCTCTGTTTTATTGTCCGCTACTCTGCTGCACAGTATTTCCAGATTCCCGTTTCTGCACCGCAGTTCGTCTATCATTTCTTTTTCTTTTGCTGCATCTTTCAGAACTATTCTGTATTTTATCTTGTACAGGCTTCCGAGATTGGTGGTCTTTACCGATATAATGCTGCTGTGCTTAGTGTATTTTTCTAAAACTTCATCAAAAACTTCCGTGTAATTTAAGTTTTCGGGTATGGTTATCCGCAATTCACGCTCCTTGATTTCACTTTTCATGAACGTCAAGCCCACGAATGTAAAAATACCTGAGACGACTGCCAATGCAATGGCGATGCCCACATATCCCGTACCCGTTGCAAGTCCCACTGCCATGGCAAGGAATATGAGCAAAATTTCCTTTGCCGTACCCGGGGTGGAACGAAATCGCACCAGACTGAAAGCACCTGCCACCGCCACACCTGCACCTATGTTGCCGTTCACCAACATTATTATCACCTGTACTATGAAGGGTAAAAGTCCTATGGTGAGTGAAAGTCCGCCCGACGCTGCATTTTTATACCGTGACAGAAGTGCAATTAAGATACCCAGCAATAGGGATGTTAATGTACAAAACATAAATCCTGAGAAAGTGAATCCCTGTGTGAGCAGATTTGTGAATATGATGTCAAGCATTTGAGTGTCTCCTTAAAAGTTCAGTGTTGTATGCAGCTCCGTATTTGGAAAAGCTGTGCGGAAATATACCGAGCGATGTCAGCGCATCGGAAACATACTGCGGTACGGAGTGATAAAACTTTATCTCCATAACGCTCATGTCTTTCGGAAGCAACAGTTCTCCACTGTCGCCCTTATCCGGTAAAACGTCTGTAAATCTGTACCTTATCTGCTTATCAAAAGTAATCCTTATGTTACTGTCTTCCTTTGCAAAGTACGCGCTCCTGTCATAGCACACAAGGACACGAGGTGCAATGTTGCCGTAAAAATGCATGAAATACTCTATCTCACGGGTTATCTGTGAGTCGCCCGGAATTTTTCCGCCATGGAGCAAAAAGTCTTTTATTTGCGAGTACGAAAACTCTATGCGTCGCTTATATACCCTGCCCTTGTACTTTTTCTTCAACTCCAAAAACACTTCTGTGTCATCATCAGGCATACCGTATGAACGCAAACGCATTTTTTCCTTATACACGGGTCTTTCCAGTGATTGGCGAATGAGTCTGAAATCGGGGGTATCAAAATAAAGGCTGTATATGGTGGCTTCGCCGTGCATATCAGGCACAAAAAAATCATTCAGCATAGGGGTGAGCAATTCCTCCCGGTCTGCAGTCACCAAAAACTTTTTTTCGTTCCGTTCAAACACGCAAGCGCTGCCGCACATCACGGATACCTCCGACGAACTATAAATCACGGGCAGTACTGTTGCCCAAACACATTATAACACATAATTGCTAATATACTGCGTCCGAAATGAATTTTTTACCTATAATTTATTTTCATTTAAATACCTGTCTTTTTGACATTTTTCCACTACAATACAGAAAAAAAGCGACCGCCTCGGCGATCGCTTTTTGAAAAGTCTGTTTTATACAGATTAGATGTTACCTTCCTGCAACATAGCCTCTGCAACCTTGAGGAAGCCAGCGATGTTTGCGCCTCTTACGAGGTCATAACCGTAGCCTGCCTGCTCGGAAGCTGCTGCTGATGCATCATGGATGTTCTTCATGATGTTCATGAGCTTCTCGTTAACTTCTTCGGGCTGCCAGCTGTAACGCATGGAGTTCTGAGCCATTTCAAGAGCTGATGTAGCTACGCCGCCTGCGTTAACTGCCTTTGAGGGAGCAACACACTTAATGCTCTTCTGGAGATACTCAAGTGCTTCGTTTGTGGTGGGCATGTTTGCAACTTCGATGTAGTACTGAACACCGTTGTCAACCATCTGCTTAGCTTCAACCATTGTGATTTCGTTCTGATATGCGCAAGGCATGCAGATATCAACCTTCTCGCCCCAAACCTTTGCATTGGGAACGAACTTGCAACCAAACTTGTCAGCATAATCCTGAGCACGGTCACGACCTGATGAACGCATTTCAAGGAGGTAACCAATCTTCTCGGGAGTTGTGATTCCGTCGGGATCATAGCAGTATCCGTCGGGACCTGAAATTGTAACAACCTTACCGCCGAGCTGTGCAACCTTCTCACATACGCCCCATGCCACGTTACCGAAACCTGAAACTGCAACTGTCTTGCCTTCGAGTGTTTCGCCATAGTGCTTGAGAACTTCTACGAGATAGTATGTTGCGCCATAGCCTGTTGCTTCGGGACGGAAATATGAACCGCCGTATGTGAGGCCCTTACCTGTGAGAACGCCGTTTTCCCAAACGTTCTTGATTCTCTTGTACTGACCGTAGAGATAACCTATCTCACGACCGCCAACACCGATGTCACCTGCGGGTACGTCCACATCGGGTCCGATATGACGGTAAAGCTCTGTCATGTAAGCCTGGCAGAAACGCATGATTTCGGAATCTGACTTACCTCTGGGGTCAAAGTCTGAACCGCCCTTTGCGCCGCCGAT
>JAFSHG010000047.1 GCA_017440405.1 Clostridia bacterium | reverse complement strand
GTTCTCCATTTCAGAATATGCCTTTTGCAGAGTATTCGGATTCACGGATAATTCCTGCGACAAGCTGCGTACAGACGGCATCGCCTCATGCAGGCTTATTTCTTCCGTGAGTATGATGCGCTCAAACTCCGCTATTATCTGCTCATATATCGGCACTCTGGAATATTTGTCAACTTCAAGCAATATTTAACACCCCTTTCTGTATCTACTGTACTATAATAACTCATACACATAGTATAGTATGCAGTAAATGTTTTGTCAAGCACGTTTTGAAAAAATAAATATGGGTGGGGTTTGGTTTTGAGTCGATTTTGACAAAAAAAGTCGGCAAAGTGAGCCGACTCTCATGCAAAAAAGTTTGTGACGATGTAAAAATTACAGGTCGTCTGCGTCCTGTACCGGATTATAGGATATGGCAGGGTCGCTCTTGCCCGTGTAGCTTCCGCCCGGGTCCTGTTTATCTATGCTGCCGTTCGTATTGAAATTTTCCTTGCTGCGGTCAACACGGATTTTCTTCTTTTTCTTCACATCCATCATTCTCACCTCCTTTATTTTCTCGTTGGTATTATGTGCAATGTATAAAAGCAATTATACTTCCATACATTACTATTGAGGTGATTATATGAAAATAAATTGGAAACTGCTCATTATATGCATTGCCATACCGCTTGCAGTGGGAGGAATATCGGCACTGGTAACTCATGAAGCCATGGAATCTTTCAGCTCGCTCAATCAGCCGCCGCTTTCGCCTCCGCCATCGCTTTTCCCCGTGGTGTGGAGCATTCTCTTTACACTCATGGGCATTGCGTCATACCTTGTATGCACATCGGGTGCACAGCGTGAGGAAATTCGAGGTGCGCTTTGGCTTTACGGCATACAACTGCTCATAAACTTTTTGTGGACAATTATATTCTTCAACTTTGCTATGTACACATTCGCATTCCTTTGGATTTTAATGTTGCTCGCCTTTGTGATTGCAAATACGGTAAGCTTTTATAAAATCAGAAAATCGGCAGGACTGCTTCTTCTGCCTTATGTGGCTTGGATAATCTTTGCAGGTTATCTGAACTTCATGATAAGCGTGCTGAACTGAAATTTATAATTTAAAACTTGAAATTTGTTCTGCAAAAAATCAGGAGGGTATAAGAAATGAAAAAGGCGATGCGGCTGGGTTCTGTCATACTTGCGTGTATATGCATTCTTTTCTGTGCATATCCGTATTCCGAGGCGGAAACCGATGGAAACATGATACTAATTCATAAGGGGTCGGGGACAATTATTTCCCGAGAAAACTCCGACGAGAAGTTAAGCGTTGCAGGGCTCAGCTTCATGCCTGCACTGCTTGTGATATCGGAAGCCGTAGATAGCGGCGGATTTGACATACAGGGCGAAATAACGGTAAGCCATGCCGCATCCTCCGTGCGTGGGTCAACAGCGTTTTTACAAGCAAACGAAGTTATATCGGCAGAAGCACTGTATAAAAGTGCAGCCATGATTTGTGCAGGAGATGCCGTATACGCACTTTGCGAGGCGGTGTGCGGCAACAGTGAAAATGCGGTGTTGAGGATAAATGAAAGGTTGTCTGCGCTTGGGGTACAAGTGCAGTATACGGACATTCAGGGAACGGGCGTCAGCCTATCTGCGCATGATTTGGCAAAAATATCGCTTGCACTTTCCGACTGTGACTGTTACCTCACATACAGCGGCATATACATGGACTCCATAGCACACAAGGAAGCAAAGGATACAGAGCTTGTAAACCCAAACCGACTGATACGAAGTCTGCAAGGTTGCAGCGGACTTTTGACGGGTTCATCACAGGAGGCAGGATATTGCGGAGCGTTTTATGTGGAAAGGCAGGGTTGCGGCTATGTATGCGTGGTGTTGGGCGAGAAAACCTCTGATGATAGGTTTTCCAGGGCACAGAGCGAGATTGAATCGGCATTCGGGAAGTATCACGAAACAAGTGTTGCAAAAAAAGGAGAGCCGATATTGCATGATTACCCCATAAGCGGTGCATGTGTACCCAAATGCGATTTGGTGCCTGTGAAAGATGTGAGCATCTTAACCGAAAACACCCAGGAAAAACCCGAATGCACATACGAAATAGCAAAGAGCCTGACTGCACCCATAAAGGCAGGTGACTGTGTGGGGAATGTGCGATATACGGATGCAGACGGAAACGTGGTGGGATTGGTGGAACTCACGGTGGCAAAGGACATAAAAAAGGCGACGTACATGGATTTTTTCACCGAGGTAATTCGTGCATATATAAGGGCAGACGGGGAATGACATGGAAATGACGGTGGTTTTGCATGGAAAATACTCGGGGCTGATAAACATCTCGTGTGATAAAAGCGGAGTGAGGTATTCATCACGGGGAATACCCCGTGACAGTTCCGTGTACCTGGTGTCGGGCGATATGGCGTACAGACCCGATGAGAAGATGCGTGGCAACATTGACGGCGTGCTTGTGGCGGACGAAAGCGGCAGGATTATAATGGAAGGCAGGGTGCGCTTTGCAAAGGGTTCAAATGAGAAGGCAAAGGCGCATTTGTGCTACACATCGAAAATACCCGTGAAAGAGGTTCATTCTGCGGCACTTGATGACATATTAAAGCGAGCGGAGGATGTTTTTTCATCAACACCGTGTGAAACAGACAAGTCGCATACTGATGATAATGTGAAGGCAAAACCGAAAGGTAAAAACCCGTTTTCCTCCACATACCCCGATTCGGTGTGGCAAAAGGTACAGCATAAAAATGACAGAGCGTATCATTTGAGCGGGACTGCCAGAATAAGCGGCGAGACGCTGCACATAACAGCAGTCCCCATAAAGTTTTATTCGGAAGCCTATTTCATGGCAAACGGTTTTGCAAAGATTGTGCGCTCCGACGATGGGGTGATATACAGGATGCGTGTGGAACGGAGGAAATGAAGCGAACACGAAAAAACAGGATTATATATTAAAAAAGCTTGCCAAAGAAAGATGTATATGCTAAAATACTACCCGTGGCAGGAGAGTATCGAGGCGTAGCGCAGTTTGGTAGCGTGCTTGGTTCGGGACCAAGAGGTCGCAAGTTCGAATCTTGTCGCCTCGACCAAAAATCGACAGGTTTCGGCCTGTCGATTTTTTATCCATTGCGAAAGCAATGGTATATCATCACGCGTAGCGTGTATCTCATCAGTCGTAGGCTGTATTACCTTTCGCAATGATGATATACAAAACTTTGTTTTGATGATATGCAATTCCTTTGGAATTGATGATATACACGGCTTTGCCGTGACTTATACGAGGGTTAGAATTCATACGTAAAAACAGCAAAAACATCTTTTTTACAATGGGGCTGTGAAATAGGCACATTCAGGTCTGTTTCAGAGATTGAGCGATCAAACTTCAAAACCGGATCGGAAAAATCCAAATATTCATGAAAAAGCATTGGCATTCTACACTGTTTTATGATACAATAACTTGCAGTGGTAGTGCTTTTTTCATATCTATATTATACCACTGAACAGACCAACTCCCAAGTGCTTTTGAGAGGTGGTCTTATTTTTTATATGAGGCTTATTTTACAGTGCCCTTTTTGAGTACAATACCGCATATTTTTTCAGCCAACACCGTGCGTATGACTTGTAATGCGGTGCGAGTGTGAGATTTTCATGCTATTGCGACATTTAAGCTGCGGTGTTATAATAGGGACACAGAGCATTTTGCGGAGGACGATATGATGAAAAATGCAAAGCGAATAGTCTTTAAGGTGGGAACCTCCACCCTGACATATAAGACGGGCATGACCAATATCCGTCACATGGAGGAATTGGTAAAGGTTTTATCGGACATACACAATTCGGGGATACAGGTAGTGCTTGTGACCTCGGGTGCCATAGGCGTGGGCGTGGGGAAACTTGGGCTTGCGGCAAAGCCTGCGGACACACCCGGGCGGCAGGCGGCTGCCACGGTGGGGCAGTGCGAACTCATGTTCATGTACGATAAAATGTTTTCAGAGTACGGCAAAACCATAGGCCAGCTTTTAATTACCAAAGAGGACGTGGATGATGAAAAGCGAAAAGGGAATCTCATAAATGCCTTTGAACGGCTGTTTGAGTATAATGTTATACCGATTATAAATGAAAATGACAGCGTTGCGGTGGAGGAGATAGTCTATGGCGACAATGACACATTATCTGCCGTGATAGCAGAGTTTGTGGGTGCAGATGCGCTGGTTATAATGAGCGACATAGATGGGCTTTATACCGCAAACCCGATGGAGTGCAGCGGTGCAAAACTCATCCCCGTGGTGGATGAAATTGACGATTACATTATCTCCATAGCAAAGGGAGCAGGTACAGAACTTGGAACGGGCGGCATGGCAACCAAAATACATGCAGCACAAATTGCTACGGCGGCAGGGATTGATACGTATGTCATGAGCTCCACGCCCATATCAAACATTTACAGGCTGTGCGAAGGTGAAAGCGTGGGAACGAGATTCACCGCACAGAAACAGGAAAAATGAAAAAGAAAACTGCATAAAACGGAGGAATACGGAAATGGAACTTGTACAAGCACAGATAAAAGACATGGGCGAAAGAGCTTTGGCGGCAAAGAGGGAGCTTATAACCTTGGACGGTAAAAAGCGTAAAGAGGTTTTATACGCCATATCGGATGCAATAGAAAAAAATGCCGAGTACATAAAAAGAGAAAACGAGAAAGACTTGGCAAACGGTAGGAAAAATGATATGACATCTGCCCTTTTAGACAGGCTCACTCTCACCGACGAGAGAATATGCGGCATGGCAAAGGGAATGCGTGATGTGGCAGAGCAGGACGAAGTGGTGGGAAAGGTGCTTGAGGAGTTTACCCGTCCAAACGGGCTGAAACTGCAAAAAGTATCCGTACCCATAGGTGTTATCGGGATAATATTTGAAGCACGACCGAATGTTACGGCGGACTCTGCGGCACTCTGTCTGAAAAGCTCCAACGCCTGCATTTTGCGTGGCGGCAAGGAGGCTATTTTCTCCAACACTGCAATTGCAAAGATTATGCGTGAAGCCATTTGCTCATGTGGCGTAAACCCTGACTGTGTACAGCTTGTGGAAAACACAAGCCGTGATTCGGCAAATGCACTTATGAGGGCAAACGGCTATGTGGATGTGCTCATTCCCCGTGGCGGAAGCGGTCTTATTCGCGCAGTGTGTGAAAATGCAACGGTTCCCGTTATTGAAACGGGTGCAGGCACATGTCATGTATACGTGGACAAGGCGGCTGACATAGATATGGCGGCGTCCATAATAAAAAATGCAAAGACGAGCCGACCCTCCGTATGCAATGCCTGCGAATGTATGCTCATACATGCTGATATAGCAGAGAAGGCTCTGCCACGCATATATGAGGCACTGTCTGAAAAGAATGTGGAGATTAGGGGCGATGAGAGAGTGTGTGCCATACTGCCCGAGGCTGTTGCGGCAAAAGATGAAGATTGGGGTTGTGAATACTTAAACTACACCATTGCGGCAAAGGTGGTGGACAGCATAGACTCTGCCATAGACCATATCACAAAATACGGCACAAAGCACAGCGAATGCATAGTGACGGAGGACGCGGCGGCTGCAGAATATTTCATGCAGGTAACTGATGCATCGAGCGTGTATCATAATGCGTCCACACGCTTCACCGACGGCGGCGAATTCGGATTCGGTGCGGAGATAGGCATTTCTACACAAAAATTACACGCAAGAGGCCCGTTGGGATTGCGTGAGCTTACATCATATAAGTACAGAATTTACGGAAAAGGACAGGTGAGATGATGAATTACGGCTTCATAGGTTTGGGCAATATGGCAACTGCAATAACATGCGGTATGTTGCGTTCAGGTAGTTTTACAGACGATAAAATACTCGGCTTTGACATATCGTCCGACTGTTGCAGAGCGGCAGAGGCAAACGGTGTTGAGATAAAGAAAAGTGCAGAGGACTTGGCAGACAGCTCAGATGTCTTGGTGCTTGCAGTAAAACCGCAAGTTGCAGAGGGTGTGTATGCCCGGATAAAAGACAGGGTGCAGGGAAAGCTCATCATATCCATTGCAGCGGGAAAGACCATAGAGTTTTTGGAAAACGGTCTCGGAAGTGACAAGTTGCTCGTGCGTGTTATGCCAAACATAAACGCCATGGTGGGTGCAGCCACATGTGCATACACGGTAAATGCCAATGTCACTGATGAGCATAAAAAAATAACGGAAAAGATTTTCGGCACCATAGGCACGATTGACGAACTCCCCGAAAAGTTATTCTCCGTGTTCACTGCCATAGGCGGTTCATCGCCTGCTTTTGCATATATTTACATTGATGCACTTGCAAGGGCGGGTGTGCAGCACGGCATGACGAAGGCACAGGCATTAAAGTTTGCGGCTGCCACCGTCATGGGAAGTGCAAAGATGGTGCTCGAATCGGGTGTGCATCCCATGGAATTGTGTGACAGGGTGTGTTCACCTGCCGGGACTACCATAGACGGCGTTATGAGATTGCAGGCATACGGTTTTGAAGCAGCAGTGCATGAGGCAATATGTGCCGTGGTGGAAAAGGATAAGAAACTTTAATTTTATTCACAAAAACATATGAAAAGAAAGAGGTGAAGCACATGACAAATCCGCTCAAATATCTTCCGCAGATTGCGGCAGAGATAAAGACTTACGGTAAAAACTCCCGTGAATACCATGAAGCCATAAACGCTTTGACAAAGAATAAATACTTTATGAATTTGCTCATGGAAACCGTAGAAGACTCCAATGAGAGTGTGATTGAAGCGGAAAGGGCGGAAATCATGAGAGCAACCACCGATGTGGCTCTTTTTGGAAAAATTGCCATACTTGCATTCTTGGCGGCAGCGATAACTTGGACCGGAGTGCTGGGTGAAACGCTCTCTGAATATGCCTTGTACATATTTGCAGCAGCTGTTGTTGCCGTACCGTTTTCAATTTTCAGCGGCAGAAAGATGGGCAAGCATGTGTATAGATGCATTGAGCATTACATAGACACATACTGTCCACCTGACTCCCGCTTTGATATTTCGCTCATGACTAAAATGGTACGGGTGCGTTGCTCACTCACAGATGTTATAGATGTGGAAAGTCTGAAACTGAAAATTCCATGCGGCTGTTATTTTTGCAAGAGCAGATTCCCGTCCGATGAATTGCGTCACGTGGATGGTCAAAACGAGTACGTATGCCCCGTTTGCGGCAGAACCACCGTGATATCCGAACGCTGCGGTGAGGAAATTTCCGAACAGCTCTTGGATGACATGCACGATTATTGGCTGAAATGACGCTCATACGGTGAGCTTTGCCACGGTGTCCGTGAATGCTACCGCCACGGCTATTTGCGTGTAGCGAATTTTGGATAAAAACTCCGATTCACTTGCACTTTCCGACCCTGCTAAATCGGAAAGTGCTTTTTCACATTCATAAATACAGGCAGAAATCTCATCGGGGAGTGATTCCTTGTTCGTCACCGCTTTTTTCAGTTCATCATGTATATCCAGTGCCGCATTTGCTCCTTCTTTTGCGGTCATGTTCCCCGCCGCAAAGTTTTGCTCCAATGTGAGAAGGTCATCATGTGCCGACAAAACTGCATAAAAAGCACTCTCTATACTCGTCATGGTGCTGTCCGTACCCGCCGTCACGCTGACATCGTACTTTGCTTCCGGCACGGAAAGTTTATACACGGAACAGTCCTTCCCTTCGCCTTGAAGTCTCTCTTTTACGCTGCGTGCATCCGATTCGCTCGCATACCCCGACGCAAAAACTCTGTACCTGTCGCCGTCCTCATAAACGTATCCTGCCGCACCCTGACTTTTCAGTTCGCTTGCCAAAACTTCCGCACGCTCTTTTTCGGAAAACACGCCCATTTGAAGCAGATAGCAGCTAAGCCCAGGGAAACTTTCGCTGCTTTGCGTGTTTACCGTGTACATGCTCTCTGTATCATCATCCGATTCCGATTCCGACTCTTTGGATGTGAAAGCCGAAAATACGGGTTCCACGATGTGCTTTGACAGCCAAGACCCCACCGCCGATACGCTCACAAAATATACCGCCGCAATCAAAACAAGCAGTATGATAACAATTTTTCCTCCCGAAGCCGTGTTGCTCCTCTTGGTATTTCTGCGTCGCCTGTATTCCATAAAATTCCTCCGAAATGCTTTGTTGTAATATGTATATGCACCCATAGTGTAAATATGCAGGCTGTGCAATCATCATATTTGCACTGTGAATTAAGTTTATGCGATGAAAAGTTTACTTTCTCTAAACATAATAAAGCAAAACCCACTTTTTATGAAAACAGTATCCCTAAACTTTGTGGAATGCATGGTAAATACGGTGTTGAGAAAAAATAAAAAATGAGTGTGGAAAACCCGTGATTTTATGCAAAACAAAGGGATTTTTCTCTTTGCGCAAAAAATGTCGCAAATACTGTTGACAGTGGGGCTTATGTCTGCTATAATCATTCCGTAATTTCAACCCAAAAGTTTGGTATTACAAATCTTCGGAGGTATGCGGCATGACAGTAGCTGTTGGCGGAAAAATAAAGGCTCTCAGAATGCTCAGGGGGCTTACACAGAAAGAATTGGCAGACAGATGTGAGCTTTCAAAGGGGTTCATATCGCAGTTGGAATCGGACCAGGCAGCACCGAGTCTGGAAACGTTGGGCGATATACTGGACGTCTTGGGAATCAGCATGTCGGACTTTTTCTCGAACGAAGATGACGAAACGGTGATATATAAGTCGGATGACATGTTCGATAAGGTGAGTGAAAACGGCTGCAAGACCACTTGGCTCGTTACCACCGCACAGGCGCATGCGATGGAACCCATTATGCTTACCATACCCTCGGGTGAGAGCAGCGAACCCGATACACCGCATACAGGTGAGGAATTTGGCTTTGTGACATCGGGAAGCGTGTATCTGTACATCGGCCTTAGAAAATATAAGCTGAAAAAGGGCGACGCTTTCTACTTTAAGGCGGATAAAGAGCATTACATCAGCAATGCGGGAAAAACTTCCGCCACGGTGTTGTGGGTATCCACTCCCCCTACTTTTTGATATTATTTCAGCTTGACGTTTTTTCATAAAACAGTAAAAACAGATTATTACCATTTTCGGAGAGCGTATTATGGGCGAACATATTATTGAACTGAACGGCATTTGTAAATCATACGACGACTTGGAGGTATTGCGTAACCTCAACCTTTACATAAACAGGAACGAATTTCTGACGCTTCTCGGGCCATCGGGTTGCGGAAAGACCACCACCCTCAGAATCGTGGGCGGATTTGAACAGCCCACATCGGGAGAGATTTATTTCCTGGGAAATAAAATAAATGATTTGCCGCCGTATAAAAGGAGCGTCAACACCGTATTTCAGAGGTATGCGCTCTTTCCCAACATGACGGTGGGCGAAAACATAGCTTTCGGGCCAAACCTGAAAAAGCGTGACAAGAATGAGATTGCACAGGGTGTGGAAAAAATGCTTGAGCTTGTAAACCTGCCCGGTTTCAGCAAGCGCAAGATTTCCACGCTTTCGGGAGGACAGCAACAGCGTGTTGCCGTAGCTCGTGCGCTCATAAATCAGCCGGAAGTGTTGCTTTTGGATGAGCCGTTGGGGGCATTGGACTTGAAGCTGAGAAAGGATATGCAGATAGAATTAAAGCGCATACAGCGTGAGAGCGGAATAACATTCTTATACGTTACCCACGACCAGGAGGAAGCACTCACCATGTCGGACACCATCGTGGTAATGAATGACGGCATAATCCAACAGATAGGCACGCCCGAGATGATTTACAATGAGCCGAAGAACTCATTTGTGGCAGACTTCATAGGTGAGAGTAACATACTCACCGCCACCATGATATGCGACTTTTCCGTGCGCTTTTTAGGCCGTACATTCCCGTGCATAGACAAGGGATTCGGAACTAATATGCCCGTGGACGTGGTGCTAAGACCCGAAGATGTGGAACTTGGGATACCCACCGACGAATTACCGCGTGGGCGTGTGGTATCGTGTATATTCAAGGGAGTTCATTACGAGATGCGTGTGGTGTGCGGCGAGGCACTCATACTCTCCGTGTCCACAAAGAGTGTACCCGTAGGTACGGCGGTCTCCATAAATGTATCGCCCGAGAATATTCAGGTAATGAAATCCAGCGAGATGACGCCCGATATCATTGCACGGAAAAAGGCACAGCTCTTGGGCGAAGATATAGACGCCCTCATGGAAGAACAGGAACAGGAGCAAGAGGAGGAATAAGATGGAAAAAACAGCGGGTAAGCGTACCGTGCATTCCTCACAAAGACAGGGTGCGGCAAAGTTTCTTGCACTCCCTCTCATAATCTGGCTTGCAGTATTCGTTATAGTGCCGCTCTTTTTGGTGTGCTGTTACGGATTTACGGCGGAGGGAGCAGACGGCACTTTGCACTTTTCGTTTGAAAACTTTGCAAGGTTTACAGAACCCATATATGTAAAAATAATGGTGAGAAGTCTGAAAATCGCACTCATATCCACCGTGATATGTCTTGTGTTGGGGTATCCTGCGGCATACATAATGTCCAGAAGCTCGTCAAAAATCCGCACGCTCATAATACTTCTCATATTGATGCCCATGTGGATGAACTTCATGCTCAGAATACATGCATGGCTAACCCTGCTTGAAAACGGCGGACTCATAAACACCCTGCTTGCGGCAATGGGATTGGAAAAGGTGGAATTTTTAGGCTCAGAGGGTGCAGTGGTACTCGGCATGGTGTATAACTTCCTGCCCTTTATGATAATGTCAATATACATGGTGTTGTTGAAACTGGACAACAGCCTTTTGGAGGCAGCATACGATTTGGGCGCAACACCCGTTCAGCGTTTTATAAAGATAATAATACCGTTCTCTGTGCCGGGTATACTCTCGGGGATATCCATGGTATTTGTGCCAAGCGTAACCACGTTTGCAATATCACAGTATTTCAGCAACGGTACCGTAAGACTCATAGGCGATACCATAGAAAAACAGTTCGGTGCCGCAAACAACTGGAATTTCGGTGCTGCCATAAGCATTGTGGTTATGGTCATTGTAATGCTCTCCATGTTTGCAATAAACAAGGTGGATGACGGCGATATAGGCGAAAGGAAAATGATAATATGAAAAAAACAGGATTTTTCTCCAAGCTTTATATAGCTCTCATGCTTATTTTCATGCAGATGCCCATAATAGTGCTCATGGTGTACTCTTTCAACGACGCTGCAAGCCGTGCAAACTGGGGCGGATTTTCCCTGCGCTGGTATGAGGCAATGTTCCGTGACGCCACCGTTATGAATTCGCTCTGGGTCACTCTTGCGTGCGGAATACTTGCGGCCGTGCTCGCCACGGTGATAGGCACATTAGCTGCCATAGGCTTAAACAGTATGAAAAAGCGTGCATATTCCGCCACCATAGCTGTGGCATATCTGCCCATGCTCAATGCCGAAATAGTAACGGGTGTGTCATTGTTTATGTTGTATACCAAACTGAATATGCAGCTCGGATTTGTGACTTTGCTCATAAGCCATATCACGTTCTGTCTGCCGTATGTGATACTCTCCGTGATGCCCAAGGTGAGACAGTTTGATTACAGTAAATACGAGGCAGCCATAGATTTGGGCGCAAAACCGTCTTATGCCATAACAAGAATAATGTTGCCCGAACTTGCTCCCGGAATAATATCGGGATTCATACTCTCTCTCACCCTTTCCATCGACGACTTTGTGATAAGCAAGTTTACTACGGGAAACGGTGTTGACAACCTATCCACTTTGATTTACTCTGCAAAAGGCGGCTTTGGCGGTATGCCTCAGAAAATAAGCGCACTTTCCACGGTGATTTATGTGGTGGTACTCACAATACTCATAATAAACTATCTCAGAACCAGAAAATCAGACAGAGAAAATCTGTTTTGATAAAATAAAACCCCATAGGAGGATAAAATGACCAACACAATCAAAAAAACAATTGCAGCCATACTTGTGCTTTCAACACTTCTTTGCGTATGTGCATGTTCCGCTTCCGATGATAAGACGGTTCGTGTGTATAATTGGGGCGACTACATTGACGATACCGTTATAGCTCAGTTTGAAGACGAAACGGGATATAAGGTTATATACGAAAAGTTCGACACCAACGAAACCATGTACGCAAAGATTGCAAACGGAAATACCAATTACGATGTACTCGTTCCGTCCGATTACATGATTCAAAGACTCATCGCCGAGGATATGCTCCAAAAGATAGACTTTGCAAATGTGCCGAATTTTGCAAACGTAGGCGATGATTACAAAGGCATATCATATGACCCGAATGACGAATACTCCGTGCCTTATATGTGGGGTACTCTCGGAATACTTTACAATAAGACTATGGTAGATGAAGAAGTGGACAGTTGGGAAATGCTGTGGAACGAAAAGTACAAGGAACGCATTTTCATGCTGGACAGTTCACGTGACTCCATATGCGCTGCACTTTCACTTTTGGGATACAGCATAAACACCACCGATGAAAAAGAACTGGCAGAGGCAAAACAAAAGCTCATAGACCAGATTCCCCTTGTGGGCGGCTATCTTGTAGATGATATAAAGGATAAGATGATAGGCGGCGAAGGTGCATTGTGCATAGCATGGGCAGGCGATGCGGAATACTGCATGTCACAGAATAAAGATTTGGAGTACATAATCCCGAAAGAGGGTTCAAACATCTTCTTTGACTCCATGTGCATACCCAAGACCGCAAAGAACAAAGCCGGTGCGGAGGCTTTCATAAACTTTATGTGCAAGCCTGAAATATCGGCAAAGAATGCAGAGTACATAGGCTACTCCACACCCATTCCCGCAGCACGGGAACTCATGGGCGAAAAAGGACAGAGCAAGGCGGCATACCCCGATGTATCCAAGTACGAATTGGAAATATTCTCCGATGCAGGTGATGCAAACAGGCTGTATGACCAAATCTGGACAGAGGTTTTGGCATCAATAGATAATTAAGTAAAACGATTTATGAGTTAAGCAGCGGATAAAAATCTGCTGCTTTTTTTGTTGCGGCGAAGGAAACTTTGTGGTATCATGAATGAAAGTCAAGTTTTTTGAGGGACAAACAATGGAGAATAAATACATATATGTAATGCTTTCACAAACTCAAACCAAGTTTGCTCGCTGCATACGAAAAGTGGGGAAGCAGAAATACAACCATGCGGCAATAGCCTTAGATGACAGTCTCAGTGAGATTTATGCTTTTGCACGCCCTCAACACAACGCTATATTTTTAGGCAGGCTTGTTTGTGAATCAGTAGAGAGGTACACATTACGCCGAGGATTTCCCGTGCCCGTGGTGCTTTTGCGCATTCCGGTGAGTGAGGAAGAACACGCATGGATTCGCACAACCATAGATACCATGCTTGAAAACCCGGAATACATGTACAATCTCTTTTCCATACTCACATATCCGCTTTTCCGAGGTTTTGCCACATACAAGGCTTTCACCTGCATGGAGTTTGTGACATACCTGTTGCAGCATTCGGGTTATCTGCGAGACAAGCTGCGTTTTCGGTACACTCCCGACGAGTTGCTGTGCGACTTTACTCCCGAAGTGGTGTATTCGGGCGATATTCGGGGATGTCTGCCCGATATTCGTGAGAGTGACAGATACTTTGCCCCTGTGGACATGAAAATCTTTTTAGAGAGCATAAAATCCATATTCAGAATAACGGGCAGAAGTCTTTGCAGAAGAAAGGCACTCATGCCGTAGCCCTTATTTTTTAATCAACACCGTATTTCATGCAAATGCCCCCGAGTACACAGGCGTTTGCTTTTCTTTTTTAAGTCAACACCGTATCCCTCAAAAAAATCCAAAAAAAGTTTTTGCTCTAATGTTCGTTTAATTTTAGGGTATTATACTAAGGCTACAATAAAACGAAAAGGAGATATGAGATATGAAAATCAAGGAATTATTCAGC
>JAFSHG010000046.1 GCA_017440405.1 Clostridia bacterium | reverse complement strand
TTTCTTTTGGTGTACATCTCCTTTAACAAAGATGTACCGCCGGTCGTCTCAAATTACATTGCGTTTACTAAGTTCTTCTTCTTTCCATCACACAGGTTTGTGTGCTTTTCACTATACAGTTTTCAAGGTGCTGCCGCTCCGCTCTCACAGGCGACTTTTATATAATACCACCCCCTTCTCCCTTTGTCAATACCTTTTTTTAGCTTTTTTCAGCTTTTTTTATCCTTTTTTTGTCTATCCTCTCCTTTTTTGCTCGGTTTTTGTATATTATCCGTACTCTCGGCAAAGGAATATCACCCCTTATATGCGGTGTTGATTACACCTTTGATTATCTTTCACTCAGCTTGTTTCGGGGTGACGAGATGTTTCAGGTAGTGTTGAGGAAAAAAGAAAATGACGCTGCACACTGTTGCGGCGGACATAACTTTTTCACACGGGGTTAATGTTCACTTTACAACTTCCACGCCCTGTGTTATACTGTGCTATGCAGTTTAAGCGGAGACTTGGAGGAATTTATGCAGGCAATTAAAAAAAGCGTGATGATAGTTTTAAAGGCACTGGTGCCCGTGGCTGCGGCATCTGTTTTTTTGGAAACCTTATGGTTTTTTTACAGCACGCTCACGCATTTTTATTATAACGGTTATATTCTTCTTGCCGTGTTGTACGGCGTTATATTTGCGGTCTTTCTTCACATGTACGGCGGCACAAAGATAGACACGGAGAAAAAACGTAACCTCATTTTGGCTTGCACCATCGCACTTTTCATCACCAACGCCATTATATATGTAATTCTCTCTTTGATTGCGCTGCGATTTTTTAATCCGCTCGCACTTATTGCATCTATTTTCGTGCAAATTGCCGTTTGCAGTCTGCTGTACCTCATACTTTCTGCATCGGTACGAATCATATATCCGCCGCTTTCCTGCATTGCGGTAACATCGGGAAGCGATAACGACACTCTCACCATTGAAAAAATCAGAGCGAAAGACACGAGACATCGCATACAGGCGGTTGTGGACGTTTGCGATTTGGAAAATTCAACACATGTTTTGGACGAATACGATACCGTGCTCGTGGGTGATGTGGGCACACAGATGCGAAATTCACTTCTGAATTATTGCTACAAAACCGGTAAAGAAATACTGATAATCCCTTCCATGCACGACATCCTCATGAACAACTCAACACAGTACATAGTGGATGATAAATTGCTCTACATAGATAAATACATGGGCTTTTCCACTGAGGACGCATTCATAAAGCGATTTTTTGATATAGTATTCTCATTGCTCGGAATTATAATTTCATCACCCGTGATGGCGGCTGTTGCAATAGCCATAAGAGCTTATGATAAAGGGCCTGCTCTTTTCCGCCAAAAACGTCTTACAAAAGACGGCAAAGAATTCACCATTGTGAAGTTCAGAAGTATGATTCAGAATGCAGAAAAAAAAGGCGGGACTTTTTTAGTTCTCAATGATGACGACAGAATAACCCCCGTGGGTAAATTCATCCGTGCAACACGACTGGATGAGCTTCCGCAGCTTTTCAACATATTAAAAGGCGACATGTCATTTGTAGGTCCTCGACCCGAGCGTCCCGAACTCTATGATATTTACTGCAAAGTTTGTCCCGAATTCATATTCCGCTTAAAAGTAAAAGCAGGTCTTACGGGTTATGCACAAGTGTACGGCAAGTACAATACATCTGCCGAGGACAAGGTGAAGCTGGACTTATTATACATAGAGCAGGCATCCGTGATGCAAGATTTGCAGCTTCTTTTATACACCGTGAAGATTATATTTGTAAAAGACTCCACAGAGGGAATAAAGGATGTGGAGCGTGCAGCCAAGAAATAAGCTGACCCTTGCACCTTTTTTCGACTTTTTTCATACCTATAAAACAGGTGGTGAAAAAGGAAATGTCAGACACAAAGAAAATGTCGGAAATACAGGTGGGAGAAACCTGCCGTGTGATTCATATTTTATGCGGCGAAACCATGCGCCGAAAGCTCACGGATATAGGGCTTATTCCAGGCACATACACGGAGTGTGTTCTGAAATCATGCGGAGATGCCATGTCCGCTTTTGTTATCCGTGGCGCATGTATTGCCCTGAGAAAAAACGATTTGGATAGAATCACTGTTATGCCCTTATAGGGCATTTGCGCTCTTTCGCATTATTTCCTGAGCAATAAACATATTTTGCTCAACACTACCTTATGCCGGTTGGTTTTGTGACCCAAACTCCGCCGTTTTCATGTTTCCTCTCTGTACGACTTCATTATTTCAGCTAAGATAGATGCAGGCGTAGGCGGCGTCCATGTTATGGCATTTGCCCCTGCCCTCACCGTTTCATACACACTCTCGTCCGTGGGGCCGCCTGTTGCTATTATGGGTATGTCCGGGAATTTATCTCGTATTTGCATTACTGCCCTCGGCGTATCCGCTGCAACGGAAACATTCAATATGTCCGCACCTGCATGAACTCTGGTCTCAAAATCTGAATTTACATTTGATATGGTAGCAATTATGGGTATATCCACAGCCTCTGCAAGCTGCGTTATCACATCGGGAGCTGTTGGGGAATTTACCACCACACCCATTGCGCCTTGCATTTCTGCATACATAGCCATGTTTACTGTACGCTTACCCGTGGTTATTCCTCCGCCTACTCCCACAAACACGGGAATATCAGCGGCTAAAAGTATGCCCTGGGTTATGAGCGGTTGCGGTGTAAACGGGTACACTGCAATCACCGCATCCGCATTCACATTTCTTATTATGCTGAGGTCGGTACTGAATACGAGCGATTTTATACGCTTTCCGAATACCACGATTCCGCTGCACGCATATATGGACTCGGGTACTCGCAAAAAATGTTTTCGTAAATTGCCGTCAAAGGCTTCGGGAAGTTTTTTTGCCATATAATCTATATCCTTTCCTTCGTAATTCGTTGTTTTATTTTTTAACCAAAGAGGGAAACACATTCCTCTCTCATCGAAAGAATGTAATTCCCCTCAAAACAGTTTAATTATTTAAATTCAGCAGTCCTCCTGCCTTTTTCTCAAAGCATAATATCCCATGCCGCTGATTCCGAACACTGCCAGACACAATGCCGCCGCACCCATTCTGTCACCGGTTTCAGGCGGAACAATGGGTTCTTCCGTAGGCTGCTCTGTGGGTGTCACCGTGGGAGTAGGCGCTTGTGTAGGCGTTGCTGTCGGTGTAGCCGTCGGCGTTGCCGTGGGTGTTGCTGTCGGCGTAGGTGTCGGCGTTGCCGTAGGCGTAGGTGTCGGTGTAGCCGTGGGTGTAGGTGTCGGTGTTGCCGTATGCGTTGGCGTGGGTGTTGCAGTCGGGGTAGGTGTTGTGTCCGCTGCGCCCGGCACGACGTATTCTGCGCCTTTTGCATCCACCTCTATCAAAGTGGTGGTATCCTCCAAGAGTGTTTCGTTTGCAACCAGTTCAAACAGAAGGAGCGTACCGCTTTTCACCGTGTCTTTAAGTGCAAATTCCACCGTAATCATAACGCTTCCGTCCGCTTCAAGCGGCATAGTTCCTGCATATGCTGCTATTATCCTATCGGGGGATTTGTCGTTTATTTGAACCAAAGCACCGCTCAGCATTTCACCGTTTGAAGTTTTCTTGAACTCCAATGCTTCACTGTCATAGCCTAAGGTGAGTACACCCGATGCAACAGGTGAATCCGTTTTGAATGTTATATCTGCATACAGTGCATTCTCCTCGGCTCTTATTACGGTATTCATTTCGCCCTGCGGATTCTTTGCGCTCGCCACTTTTCTGAATATGTACACTGCACCGCTCTCTCCCGAAAGCATAAATGTGCCGTCATAGTTCAGGAAGTATTCGCCGCTTGCAAGACCTGTTCCCGAATAAGTCCACGTGCTTCCGTCTGCATTCAGCAGCAGAGCGGAGCCGTCCTGTGCGAGCATTTGACTGTTCTGCACATTTATTAGCTTGCCGCCGTTATATTTCCATTCCACGGTTTCCGAAGCAAATCCTTCTATTACATTCACGCCCTGCTTCTCGGTCACGGCAGTTTTTGCGCCTACAAGTCCGTTCTCTGCATTTTTTCCCGTAAGTGCCATGTACACGCCGCCTGCTTCCGCTGCAATGACATATGTTTCACCGTCCGTAAGCTGTGCAGCCTGCTGATAGTACACGCCGTCTATCACGGGAGCATCTGTTACGGGAGGATCACTCGGCGTGGGGGTGGGGGTTGTACCGCCGCCTGTTCTTTTAATTTCGTATTGTGCATGATTATATGCGTAATCACCAAGCAGTATGTATGCTTTATCCTTGCCCTGCATATCCACTTCAATGGTTGTGGACGCACCTCGCTCAGTTTCGCTTATGCAATATTCTGCAAAAGGATATTCCGATGTTTCCGTTTCAAACACGCCTGCATATGCTGCATAGTGTGCATCCGTAACGGTCACATACACCGTATCACCCTCAGAATACGATTCCAAAATAACGGGTGCAGTGTTATCCAGCGTCACGGGCACTTCCCAGTACGCTTTCTCTGCACGGGATTCGTCCCACTCTATTCCATAAGGCACACCGCCGCAGCGAATCATAAGTGTTTGTCCCTCTTGCTGGTCCACGCCTTTCCATGCTTTCATTCTGTTCAGCGATATACCTGTGGGATTCAACACGCCCGTGTACAAGGCATCGTGGTCTTTGGATATATACCCCTCCACCGTTTTCTCATAGTACACCTCATTTGTTTCGGGTGAATATACTTGGTAGTACAGTTTTGATAAATTTCGCATGATACCCGTGAGGAAATAATCCACAGCATCATACATATTATCATCATTTGCAGGCGATATACTGCAATGGTCGGCGATAAAGGGCGACTCACTGCTTATGCCGAAATACGGATTTACGCCTAATTCCATGTATGATATGGTGTCCATCTTAGAACCTGCCGTATTCGGGTAATCCGTGGTGTTGAACCTTTCTTCCAAATCCTCATAGTAGAAGCCGCTATCCACAACGGGGGGTTCACACCAGCTTCCGTAATAGCCCAAATAGCACACCGAAAGCCTTGGTACCACGGCTGTTTCTGCAACTGCGACGGGATTTAAGTAACAATACCCTTCCACATATGCGCCATACTTGAACACTTCACTCATCATGGCACGGAAATCGTCATTCACGGTCATGGTAACTTCCACGGCAGCAGTTTTTCCCGCTTCCAGAGTGAGTCTGTTATCCTGAACATTCGTAGTGAATGTCATCATATCGCTGCAATTTTTATTCTCAAAAGTCTGAACATATGCAGCTCTCGTACCTTGGTCCACATACGAATATCCCGGCACCGTGAGTACAGGTGAGATATCATAAGAGAGTGTGGTGTCGCCAAAGTTTGTTACATTGAATTTCAGCGTGTACACGCCGCTTCTTTCGGGGTCATCCCCTAACTCTATCTTAGGATGATTCTGCCCGTCCACCGTGATATATGCATTGGTGGAAATTGCATCTTTCACATTTACCACTCCCGCGCCCTGTCTGCGCACACCGTACGGTGTACCTTCCGACTCGGACGGAATTGCCGTGGACATCACCAAAGCGTACACGAGGTCTGTCTTTTCCTGCGGCGACATATCGGGGAAAAGCTCATTCACTCGCTGTTTTGCAATCGCCATTGCCGCTGCCACTCCCGGCGATGCCATGGATGTGCCTTCCATTATGGCGTAATGCGCCATTCCCTGTCCCGAAATGTTGAAGTCAACACTTGAAATTATGCTTCCGCCCGGTGCTGCTATCTCAGGCTTTATGGAAAGGTCACAGTACGGACCCCATGACGAGAAATCGGACGGAGCATATCCCACACCCGTTCCTGTCATGCACGGAGAACCCGCGGATACATACAGAGTGCCCACTCCGTTTTCATCTGCGTTTTTTACAAGTTCCAGACCGCTGATTCGCCTCACATACACATTCGGCAGCTTAAATTCGGATATTGCAAGTTCAATCATGCTCGGTTGCACTTCATTATCGTAAATGATAAGTCCTGCTGCACCTGCATTATATGCATTTATGTGTTTTTCTTCAAACGATATGCGTCCACGCTGTACCACTGCAATTCTGCCCGCCACATCCACACTTTCAAAGTCAAACGGGAATCCGCTGCCGTTTACTAAAACATATTCCACGGTTTTGCCACCGAAAACCTTGTTAAACAACAAATCCTCACGTTTTCCCACGCTGACTGCGGAGTCGTAATAGTCCATTTTATAATCGCCGACACTTATGTAATCTGCAAGATATGTGGTGGTATTTTCAACAGATGCTACGGCAAGTGCATCATCACATATTCCAGGGGAAGTGAGCATACTGTTTTCCAAATTCCATGTGGTTCCCGTACCCGTGGCCCATGTACCCGTATTTGCACTGTTATAGTAGTTTCCGCATGATGCAGATACGTTCACGCCGTTATCATGCATGAGTGCAAAGAGATCGTCAAAAGCTTTCTGAGTTTCTGCTTCGGCAGGGCCAACACCCGTTGCCAAGCTCATGTTCACGGAGTCTGCACCTAAATACACAGAGTCTTCCATAGCAGCCAAAACATGTGCAAGCTGCAATGCACCTGCATCGCCCGCTGCTTTCATAATTGCAAGCTGTGCCTGAGGTGCTACGCCTCTCACAAATGTATCGTCGATGCCCTCAAGCTGTATTTTTTCAGTGGGATTACCTGCTGCAATACCTGCAACATGTGTACCGTGGTCACTGCTGGTTTCGGTGTTGCCGTGGTTTACGTCACAGTCCCTGTTCGCATAATCAAATGCAAAGGGTATTTTATCACGCAGATATGTCCCCTGTGCGGTAAGTCCTTCCATGAGCTTTTCAGCCTGCAAGTCGTTTGACGCAAAGATGCTCTCCATTGCGCCAAGGTCATATTTAAGTTTTGTAGGAGCTGTTTGGAATGCATCGTGTTCCGTGCAAAGTCCCGTATCTATGATGGCAATTAAAGTGCCTGCACCGTCATAACCGCTCTCCCAAGCTGAGAATGCACCCACCATATCACCTGCACTCACCATGGCGGGGTTCATTTTATCGGCTTCCTGTTCGGGTACTTCAAAGTCGGGAGATACAAATGCAGTTTCCACGCCTTCTGTATTTTTTAATGTTTGAATCATACCGTACGGTATTTCCACGGCAGCACCGTTGAAAACAAGAGAATAGTTATAAAGCACCTTTGCCGACTCCGTACCGCCGTATGCTAAAACAGCGGACGCTATCTTTCTGTTTTGTGAGTCCACAACTTCGGATTTCAGTGCATGTCCTCTTTCTGTGAGAATACGTGCGCCGTCTGCATTTACGCACACCGCACCCGTCTTTTCCATTAGCGGTTTATCTTCAAACACCACAATGGCAATGACTTTTTCATCGTCACTGTACTCGGGTACTTCTTCCGTGTCAAGACAGTTTTTTACATTTTTCGGCTCCCTTTTCAGCGTTATCTCATGTGCCTGCTTTATTTCATAGTCAGAACGCAAATCGGTAGGAAACGCAAACGCTATCCCCGATACTGCGCTTATAATCATTATGGCTACCAAAATATAAGAAATTGATTTATTCAAATTTTTCTTCTGCATACTGAACCTCCATGTACATACACATTCCAGTTTATTATATAATATTCTTCGTCATATGTCAATTACCTGCACCACGGTTTTGCCGCATGAAAATACCGTTTTTTACCATAAATAATATACGTATATCAAAAACTGTTCTTGCAGTCTGTTATTTTATTTTGTCAACACCGACTGTATCCTGCATGTTTTCTGAAAAATCTTTGTATATATGCCCGTTTTTCATGGATTCTGTGTACTTTCATGCCCACATGTGTATGCATATCAGTATGAAACAGCGGTTTTGATAAAATATACTTTTTTTATGTGTAAAAACCGTTGAAACTTTCGGTAAAAGGGTGTATCATGAAATGGGTATACTAAAATGTATGCTAAAATATGCAGAAAACAAAAAGGAGCAACAGTCATGATAGAACTGAAAAACCACGGCATGTATTTGGTAAACGGCATACCGCAGGAAAACGCACCGGATGGCACAACCCCCGATGAGGGTCGTGAAAATACCATTGCTTATTCCATTCTTCGTGCGCACAACCAGAATAAGGCAGATAAGACAAACCTCAAAATTAAGTTTGATTGCCTTGTTTCACACGACATCACATATGTAGGTATCATCCAAACTGCTCGTGCAAGCGGACTTCGTGAATTCCCGATTCCGTATGCTATGACAAACTGCCATAACAGCCTTTGTGCTGTGGGCGGCACCATCAATGAGGACGACCATGTATTCGGTCTTTCGGCAGCAAAGAAGTACGGCGGAATCTTCGTTCCCACAAACCAGAGCGTAATTCACTCATTTGCAAGAGAAGAAATGGTAAAGTGCGGAAACATGATTTTAGGTTCTGACTCACACACACGTTACGGTGCACTCGGCACAATGGGCGTTGGTGAAGGCGGCGGCGAGCTGGTAAAGCAGCTTTTGAAGCACACCTATGATGTAAAGGCTCCCGAAGTTGTTATGGTATATCTCACGGGCGCACCCAAGCGCGGCGTAGGTCCTCACGATGTAGCTATTGCACTTGTTGGCGCAACATTCAAGAGCGGTTGTGTAAAGAATAAGGTTCTCGAGTTCGTAGGCCCCGGCGTAAAGAGCATGAGTGCAGATTACAGATGTGCAGTGGATGTTATGACCACGGAAACCACTTGCCTCACATCCATTTGGGAGACAGACGAGGTTATAAAGGACTACTACACCACATATGCTCGTCCCGAAGATTACAAAGAACTCAAACCCGGCAAGGTTGCATACTATGACGACATGATAACCATAGACCTCTCCAAGGTAGAGCCCATGATAGCTATGCCCTTCCATCCCTCAAATGCTTACACCATCAAAGAGTTCACACAGAACGCTAAGGATATCTGTGCAAGTGTTGAGAAAGAAGCTAAGGAAAAGTTCGGTGCAAAGGTTGAGCTTGACCTCATGAGCAAAATACATAAAGACGGCGTTTACGCTGACCAGGGTATCATCGCAGGTTGTTCGGGCGGTCTGTTCGACAACATCGTAGAAGCTGCACAGATTCTGGACGGCCAGTCCACAGGTAACGGCTACTTCACAATGTCGGTTTACCCCACCAGTGTTCCTGTAAGCCTTGAACTTACAAAGATTGGTATGACAAGCAAGCTGCTTGAAGCAGGCGTTGTTATTAAGCCCTCATTCTGCGGACCTTGCTTCGGCGCAGGCGATGTACCCGCAAACAACGGTCTTTCAATCCGTCACGCAACACGTAACTTCCCGAACCGTGAAGGCTCCAAGCCCGGTGAAGGCCAGCTTGCAACAGTTGCACTCATGGATTCACGTTCCATTGCAGCCACAGCAGCAAACGGCGGCAGAATCACCCCCGCTACGGAAGTGGAATACGATAACAAGCACTATGATTATCACTTTGATAAGGCAGTTTATGACAAGCGTCTCTACCGTGGATTCGGCAAAGCTAATCCCGATGAAGAGCTTAAATTCGGTCCCAACATCAAGGATTGGCCCAAGATGCACGCTCTCACAGAGGACATCCTGCTTGACCTTGCAGCAGTTATACATGACGAAGTAACCACCACGGATGAACTCATCCCCTCGGGCGAAACTTCATCATATCGTTCAAACCCCTTGCGTCTTTCAGAGTTCGCTCTTTCAAGACGTGTTCCCGAATACGTAGGCAGAAGCAAGGCTATAAAGGAAATGGACGAGGCACGTCGTGCAGGTAATGTTCCCGCTGAAATAGCAGAAGCTTTGAAGAAAGTGGGCGCAGACGCAAGCAAGACGGGCGTGGTTTCATGCGTATTTGCAAACAGACCCGGCGACGGTTCTGCACGTGAGCAGGCTGCTTCTTGCCAGAAGGTTCTGGGCGGCGGCGCAAACATCTGCTACGAGTATGCTACAAAGCGTTATCGCAGTAACTGCATCAACTGGGGTATCTTGCCTTTCACAATTGACAAGGACACAGCGTTTGACTATGAACCCGGTGACTTCGTTTACGTTCCCGGCATCCGTGACGCTGTTGCAAACGGCAAGGAAGAAATACCTGCAAAGGTTATCACCAAGTCGGGCGTGAAAGACATCACTCTCTACATCAAGGGTCTCACACCCGATGAGAAGCAGATTCTCATTGACGGTTGCTTGATGAACTACTACGCAAACCACTAATTAAACCAAACCATACAAAAGGGTGCTTTCTGAAAAGACTGCACCCTTTTATTTTACCCAGCACCGCATAGCCAAACGGTTCTGTATAAAAAAGCAGCTCGCATATACCAAGCTGCTCAAATCTTATTTCATATGCCTGTGCCTATTTATCAACTCACATACCAAGAATCCACGCTATACATGATATTCGGCTCTCGCACCGATGTCAGTCCCTGTAAATCATTTGTATACACTATGCTGTTCAGCCTGAAATACAGTACGAGGAACGGGAGTTTTTCCACAAAGGCGGTCTGAAAAACTGCCGCATTATCACGCATTGTACTTTCGTCATGCGCACTTAAAATACCCGAAACCGATGCCACGAGTGTTTCATCTGTTATTCCGCCGAAATTCAGGCTGCCGTCCGCTTTGAAAAACTCAGTCAAATCTCCGCTTTGAGGCAGACTCACGCCCGTGAGAGCAAGATCAAAATCACCGTTTTTCAGTGCATTTATGTACTCCGATTCGGATTGTGTGAGGCTGTATTCTTTCGCTATCACCTGTACCGCTATGCCGCACTCTTTGAGCTGCGCACAAATGGTATCCGCCGCATTTTTTCTTGCGGTATTATCCGTGCTTGCGTTCACTAAAAGTCTGAATGTGAGTGTGTTTGACGGATTGCCGTCTTTTTCACGTATTCCATCGCCGTCTGAGTCCTTATAACCTGCGTTTTCAAGCAATGTACATGCATATTCGGTGTTGAATTCCACCGTCTTGCTCTTTGATGAGTACAGCCAAGAGTCGGGGGCTACGGGAACATCGCACGCCTGCGCTCTGTTCATATACACGTTTGTTATGAGCTTGCTGCGGTCTATGCTGTGGGCGATTGCCTTTCGTATGTTCATGTCATACAGAAGCGGATTATCATAATTGAACAGGAGTATTTCCACATCCTGCGTCATCACATCCAATACAATGGTTTCACCCTCTTTTCTGTACTTTCCTGCCGAAAGGTTGGAGGTGGGTACGAAATTCAATTGTCCCGCTTCATACGATGCAAGTGCAGTATCATTGTTGAGTTTTTCCATAAATTTTATGGTCTTTATCCTCGGCAAGGTGCGCCACCAATTCTGATTTACACTGAGCGTCACACTGTCCTGCATGTCCGTGTCCACCTTGTATGCACCCGTACCCACTGCATGGTCCACGGGATTTTCCGTGCTTGCAGACGGTGAATTTTTATTCTGTATTATGGGGAAGTTCAGTCCGTACAGCGCACTGTAACCCGACTGCGACATCTTCACTTTCACCGTCATGTCGTCCACAACACTCATACTCTCCACACCAAGGAGCATTTCTTTATAGTATGTGCTTGCGTTTTCTGAGGAGAGATAGTTTTTTATGTAATTGAAACTGTATGTCACATCGGACGCTGTGAACGCCGCACCGTTGTGCCATGTGACGTTTTGTCGCAAGCTCAAAGTCCAAGTGCTGTCGTACCCTTCTGTACGCACCCAGCTCTGTGCCAATGCAGGTATGAGTTTGCCCGTATCATCCACCGAAATAAGCGGTTCAAAAACAAGTGAAAACATGGAGCGCATCTCCTCGGTGGTAACGGAGTACGGGTTCTTTCTGTCCGCATTCTCCGGTATGGGAAGCAAAAGCTCTCCGCGCAATTCCGTATCGGTAAAAGCATCAACGGTAGGTGCAGACGTTACTTGCGGTATCACCACTTGATTATTACCGTCACCGCTTTTGCACGCCGACTGAGTGAGAATCATAACTGTTAGAGTCACAATAACCAGCTTTATCTTCATACTACGACTACACATGTGCGTTATCCTTTCTTAAAGTATTTCCGTAACGGCGTATAAATTCCTCGGTGACTCGAGCTTTGAGTTCATCCAAGCTGCCGTCATTTTGTATTATAACCGTGGCATATTCCGCCAAATATTCATCGCTTGCACGGGCATTTATTCTCGCACGGGCAGATTCTGCATCTGTTCTGTCCCTTTTCATGATGCGCTCTATGCGTGTGCTGTCACTGCAGGTTACGAGCCACACGTCACTCAGCCCTACATGCAGCCCTGCTTCCACCAGTAGCGGAGCATCAAACACTATAAGCTCATACCCATATATGCGAAACGCATTTTCAGCCTCCTCATGCATTTTATCACGTATAATCGGATGCATTATTCCGTTTAGAAGTGTGAGTGCATCGGCATCTGCAAACACGAGCTGTGCAAGTGCTTTTCTGTTTACAACATTTGTGCCTGCAATCATGACTTTACTGCCGAAACACTTCCGTATCGCAAGACTTGCAGGCGACTCGGGGAGCAACACCTCGCGTGAAATTATATCGGCGTTTATCACATATGCACCCAGTTCACTCATGATATGTGCTATGGCTGTTTTTCCTGAGCCTATGGTACCCATGATGCCTATTATGTTTGGTTTATTTTGTTTCATACCAACTTTCTCCGATGTTCACGTCCACTGTAAGCGGCACATCCAGTTTGTACGCACTCTCCATACAGTTTTTAAGTATGTTCTTCACCTGCTCCGCTTCATCCTTCGGGGCGTCCACTATGAGTTCATCGTGAATTTGCAGTATGAGCTTTGCACGCAAGTTATTTCTTTTCATCTCCCTGTACACGCTCACCATGGCAATTTTTATGATATCGGCTGCCGTCCCTTGCACGGGCATGTTCATAGCCACTCGCTTTCCGAATGCTCTCGTATTGAAGTTTGACGAATGAAGCTCATGCATTTGCCTCCGTCTGCCCAAAAGTGTGACGGCGTATCCCGTTTTTTCAGCATTTTCCACCGACGAATGCATAAATGCGTCTATACCACTGTACCGCTCCAAGTACCGTCTTATGTATTCGCCCGCCAATTTGCGTGACACGCCAAGCTGCTTTGCCAGTCCAAACTCGCTTATACCGTACACGATGCCGAAATTTACGGCTTTTGCTGCACTGCGCTGCTGTCTGGACACCTCTGCCATGGTGCAACCGAACACTTCCGACGCTGTCCTTGTATGTATGTCATCGCCCGATAGGAATGCATCTTTCATGGTAACATCTGCACTCATATGCGCAAGTACACGCAACTCTATCTGGGAATAATCCGCATCCACCAAGACATTTCCCGGGCTTGCCGCAAATGCACTTCTGATTTCACGTCCCATATCCGTTCTGGTGGGTATGGTCTGTAAATTCGGCTCCGTGCTTGATATTCTGCCCGTTGCCGTTACATTCTGATTAAACGTGGTGTATATTCTGCCCGTCTTTTTATTTATCTGCCCCAACATGCCGTCTATGAATGTGCCGAGCAGTTTGGAGTAAAATCTGTATTCCAAAATGAGCTTTACAATGGGAAAGTCCGCTTCGTACATCTCCAACACGTCTGCCCCCGTGGAATAGCCGTACTTCGTTTTCTGCTTAGGCGGCGGCAATTTCAACTTTTCAAACAGTATCTCGCTCAACTGTTTTGGAGACTGTATGTTAAACTTACAGTCCGCAAGCGTATAAATCTGCTGTTCCAAATCCTGCTTCTTATCCGCAAAATCCTTTCCGAGGCTGCTCAGTATCTCCCTGTCCACATAAAAACCCGTTTTTTCCATATCGTAGAGCACTTCAATGAGCGGCATTTCCACCTGCTCGTACAATTCATACAATGTGTTTTCATGCAACTCTCGTGACATTTCGGGATACAGGTGCATGAGTGCAGCAGCCCCATGTGCAGTTATTCCTCTCTCTGCACATAAATCCGAAAGCGTTTTTGCAGGGTTCACGGCATTTAAGAGGTAATCGGCTATCATACCGTCGAAACAAAGTCCATGCAGCTGCTTGCCGCAACGTGACAGCGTATGCATGAGTGACTTTGCATCAAAAACCACCTTTTTTATACTGTCTGACTCCAACACGGGTGCGAGTATGTTATACACGTCATACTCATCTAAGCCTGCGTCCAAAAGCGTACCGCCTATTCTTATATCGTACTGCACATCTGAGTTTACGGCAAATGAAAGCCCGTCCTCAGTGCTTATTGCAAACATTTCGCTTGCCAAAAGGATATTCAGCAGTTCCTTTGCTTCCTCCTGTGTGCTGATTTCCGTCACACTCACATCAAACTCTCTTTGCACAGGTGCAGCGGTAAGCGTGACTGCTTCGGGCAATTTCTGTATTATGGAGCGCAACTGCAACTCGTTCAGACGGGGAAGTGCCTCCGACATTTTACTCGAGTCAAAGCCGCACTCGTAAAGCGTCACGGGGATTGGAGCTGCGGTGTTGATTGTGCCCAGTTTATAAGACATGCGTGCCGAATCCGCCGATTCAATGAGTTTACGCTGCAAAGCACCTTTTTCTTCAACAGCACCTCGCACGAGTGCTTCCTCCAAGCTGCCGTATTTTTCAAGCAATTTCAGAGCTGTTTTTTCGCCAACACCCCTTATGCCGGGGAGATTATCGGAACTATCGCCCATGAGACCTTTGAGGTCTATCATCTGATTCGGGGTAAGCCCGTACTTTTCCATGAGCAATGCTTCGTCATATTCCGTGATATCGCTTGCGCCTTTTTTTGTGAAAATCACATGCGTTTTGCTGTCAATGAGCTGCAATGCGTCCTTGTCTCCCGTCACGAGCAGACACTCCATATCAGCCGCCCCCGCCTGCCTTGCAAGCGTACCCAGTATGTCATCCGCTTCATAGCCTTCGCACTCTATGACCCTTATGCCCATACTGCACAGCAGCCCTTTCACAGACTCAAACTGTGCCACAAGCTCAGGCGGTGTGGGTGCCCTGCCCGCCTTGTATTCGGGATATTCCAAATGCCTGAATGTGGGCGAATGCATGTCAAACGCCACCGCCATATGTGTGGGGTTATAGCTTAAAAGTTTCAGAAGCATACTCATGAAACCGTGTATTGCACCCGTGGGTTCGCCTTTTTTGGATGTCATCTCTGGCAGAGCAAAGAAAGCTCTGTACATCAGACTGTTTCCGTCTATTGCGATTAGTCTGTTCATATCATATTACAGCTTAGCTGCCTACTCCTCTATTTATTCTTTCTACTATATTATAGCACAAAAAAAGGAATGTCAACCAAAATACTCCCTGTCACCATAGTGAAGTTCGCTTTGCACAGCTTATGCGGACAAACAAAAAAGCGGTATGCGAATCTGCATACCGCCCTTCACTTAACTTTACAACAGGATTATTTTAACCGTTTCACCACTGCGTTGGAGCTTTTCCTGCCATGCATCCAATGCGTTCTGCATCAAAACTTCCGCTCCGTCATCATTTGCCGAAACGTCCAGTCTTTCCAAGATTTCCATGACCGCACGCTTGCCCGACTCATTGTACATGATCTGCAACGGCTTATGCGTACACATATTAAGTCCCAGTTCAAACCTATATCGCTTCAAAATGCCTTTAACATTATACGTGTATCCGATGAATGAGATTTTCCTCTCCTCATCGTGTATGCGATATATGCCCGCGATTAACGGTTCTTTCATCTTGCTCAGCCGCCTATTGTGGTTGTGCCTGTGGAAGCCTGCTTGCCAAAGTACATGTCTGCCACCTGACTGCCGCAACTTCTTATTCTGTCCACATGGTCTTTGATATCTATGTCCTTCTTGCGAGTGTCAATCTTTTCCTTGATTACGGTTTCTCTGTTTGCTTCCGTCACTTCCTCAATGACTTCTTCTTTTACATCTGCAAACTTAACCTCAGCGGGTTCCAAAACCTTTACAAGCTGTATGTAATGGATACCGTGATCCGAAACCACACCCTCGCTGATGTCACCGATTTTACCCTCGCCGTCATTGTAAAGTGCTTCGCTTGCATCGCCGAATTCTTCAACCATGGAATGGCCTGCACCCATGAGATAACCCATTGTCTTGCCGGGTTCGTTCTGCATTCCGGGATCTTCGCCGTACTTTTCAATAAGTGCGTCAAAACCTTCGAGCTTCTTCGTCTCGTCTGTTTCCTTTTCAAGCTCTGCTATTGCCTTTTCCACTTCCTCTATGAGGTCTTCGGAAACATTTGCAGTCTTTTCGGATTCTGTTGCGTCTGAACCTTCTGCATCTGAACCTGCAACATCGGATGCCTTAGCATCTTCCGACTTTGCTGTGTCGGATGCCTTGGTATCTGTTTCTTCATTTTTGAGAAGAATGTGCTTCACATAGTAGTAACCGTCTGCCAAGTACCAAACCGTCTTTTCGTTCTTCATTGCATCGTCAAGATACTTGTAGTAGGTGTTTGCCTTTTCAGCCTCTGCATTTTCCTTATACTCTGCTACCTTGTCATTGAAGTACTTCTCTGCTTCTTCGTCGGAAACCTCATAATCTGCTGCTAAAAACTCGGGCAGCGTGGTATCCCTCAGATATTCCTCAGTCACTTCCTCACGGATTTCTTCCACGGTTTCGTCATATGTGGTTTCGCCCTTTTCAAAAGACTTTTTGTATTCTTTCATTGCCATGTCTTTCTTATAGTATGCAAAGTACAGGTCGAATCTTACTTCTTCCTTTACGCTCTCCACATAATCCTCAAATGTATCAAAGCCGGCTTCTTCTGCCACTGCCTGCTGTGCTTCTTCCTTTGTCATGGGCTCTGCTTCTTCGTCTTCTGTTTCGCCCGATGCTGCTGTGTCATCTGACTTTGCTGTGTCATCGGATGCTTCCACATCATCGGAAGATGAGGTATCCTCTTTTACTGCGAGCTTTTCTGCTACTTCCGTCTCTATCTGCTTGTCCGCTGTTTCGTCGATGGACTTTTCCTCTTCCTCGGTGAGCGTATACAACTTTTCCATGTCTTCCAATGTGGTGGATGACTCTGTTACATCGCTCTCATACTGTGAAGCATTTGCTTCCAATTGCTCATTTACTTTTTCTTCAATGGCGTCTTTATCTTCGTCTGTGAGCTTTTCAGCCAATTTTTCTTCCTCTACAATGTAGTTTTTAACTGCCATGTCAACGAGCTTTTCGTAAACATAGTCCTGGAATGCTACCAATCTCTCCGTGGAGTCCTGAGTCATATACTCGGGGTTTTCCACAGCTTCGCCGCCGTTGTACACATATGTATACAGTTCTTGCTCGAAAAGTTCAACATAGTCTGATAATGTGTATGTGCGACTGCCGACTTTAAGCACTACGGGGTTATCGTTCACAACACTGCATGATGCGAGCATTGCCACTGCAAATGCTGCAACCAGTACTATGGAAGCTATACGCTTTACTTTTAACATTTTGTTTTTCTCCTTCTTCTTATATAACAACTTTGTAGGGCAAGCTACGCCCAAAGGGTCACAAGCCCACATATGCTAATTGTATTTATTTTACTTTGTTCTGTCAAGTCACAATAATGCATTTTTCGGTTTTGACATATTGCGCCTTATTATATATTGCTTTATTTTGTCAACACCGAATGCCCATTTATGTACCACAATTCTTTTACCGTGCACATCATCAGCTTTCATGCCGATTGGATAACATACCGAAACCCAAAGGTGTATGCGGTGTTGACAACAAAGAAAAAAGCCCGTCTCATCACAAGTCGGGCTTTAATCTATGTAAAGCGCATTATAAACCTGCGCTTGTTTTGGTTGATTCTTCCCCGCTAAGCATTGAAAATACTGCCGTCAAAGCCCGTCAGGTTGCAATTATGTTGTTCACCAATGTATGCGTCACCCTTTAAGATAACGGCATATATCTTTGCCGTATGAGCCGATTCACCGCCGCCCGGATAGTAACCACTCGTTTCCACCGTGGTGTCGCTCATCTTATTCATTTTCGACGCATTGTTCATAATGATGCAGGCAGTATCATTTTCGATAATTCCATCGCTTTCAAAATCGGAGATTATATGCGAACCGTCTAAAATATCTATCGTTCCCGAGTTTATAATTGCTGTATGGTTTCTCCTTGCTTTAATATTGCAATCCGATATACCGCCTATCGTTCCGCTGTTTTCTATGCACACACCAAGCTGTGAAAAGACACAATCATACATGTCAAGCATTGCATTTTCACCGTTTCTTATAAAGCAATTTGCACTGCCTCGTATGCCTGAGTTGCTTATGTTCATTTTTCCGCCGTCATTTGAAATGGCAGTATTAAGTCCTGATGCATATATCTTTATTCCCGAAAACTCGGTATATCCGTTCTTTGAATGTATAAAAGAACAACTGTCATCTGCCACCCCCTCAGTTAGCTCGCCAAAGCATACAAGCTCATTCATACTATTACTTTCTTTATCTGAAAAGACTGTAAACCTGCCGCCGATATTTTCAAAAATGCTTTTCGGGAATGTGTTTATGTCACCGTGACCAAAAAACAGTGAGCCTGCATTCAGATTTATTATAACGGTTTTTCCTTTTGGGATACAAATGGGATAAATTGCACTTGATAAATTCTCATCATTCAACAACGAGTTTTCATTGCACTTTATGAAAGTGTACTCCGCATCTGACTCCATAAGAGCCTTCAGGTCATTGGCATTGCCGCCAAAATCCGTATATTCATCAACCGTTACACGGTATGTCTGCTCACCTTCTGCACCCGTTGCGTGAATAACCGTTGTACCGCTCGCTTTGCCCGTTACTTTGCCGTCTTCAAATTCCGCAACGCTGCTGTCCTCAATATGCGAAACGGTTATATTTTCTTCAATCTTATAACCGTAACCCACGGGTACATAGATATAATCATCGTAAATCACTACATCATCGGGTACATATTCAAGGCGACAGTTTCCATAACAATGTGTTCCCGTCATAATATCGGGTATATCCGAAGTAATATCCTTATATGATTCGTTATTTGTGTTGACATGCTTATTTTGAACAAGCGTGTTCATAAGTGCATCGGGCGAATCCGACTCAAACGGATTTCCTGCACACTCATATATTTCGTCCGAATAGCAATTATATCCGAAAACATAATACTTCCCTGCTTTTTCCACCACAAAAACAAGATTTTCATAACCCGAACCTGCCGGGGTACTCTCTGCTACGACATAACTTTTTGTTGAATTTCTTGCATCGGACATGGCAGATGCAGCATTCGCTTTTTCTACTGCCAACGGAATGACAATAACAAGAATTGCACCTAAAACTGCTATAATTGCAATTACTGTAATAAGCTCAACAAGTGTGAAACCTCGATTTGCTTTTTTCATTATCCCACCTCCTCCAATTATTTTTTTCGCTGTTTTGTGACTTCAAGCACTGTCATGCCTTTCAACTCGTCTTCATATGGTTCTATGGCGTCACGTATCTCCTTCAATGTGTATGTTTGTTTCACATCTTCAGCATCAATACCTAAAACGCCCGTCATAAAGTTCTTTGCATCATAACCCTTATCCGACTTGGATATAACTGTATACTCAGCATATACAGATGAATAAGGGGCATACTCTTCGATGCCGACCTTTGTGGATGTTGCCACCGTATCATTGAGCATCATGATATACTCGTTGCCTTCAAGCAAATTAACACAATCTTCCATGCAGTTGTACGAGGAAGACGGATAAAGAATGCTTATATTCCCCTCAAGTTCTGTACCACCCAAGGTTTCCTTTACGGCAAAATCCAACACCTGACTGTAACTGTCTCTATCATAAGATTCGGTGTGTTTGGTTGTTTTCAACTCCTTTATGCCCACTAATTCGCCCCGAACTATATATTTGCATATGTTGAAAACTTCTTTGCAAGTCAGGTCGACGTGAGAAGCAGATGCAGACATATCGGGTATTTCAAGCGGAGTCACAAAAGAATATATGTATGTTACATCACTGTCTGTTGGTTGTAACTGTATATTTGTGCCACCCGAAACGGTCGGTGTTGTGGGTGTAGGTGTTTTGTTTTTATCGGAACAAGCACACAGAGAAATAAGCAAAAGCACCATGAGAATAGATACATTGGCTTTGATAAATTTCATTTTTAATCACCTCCCATAATGACTTGTCACTTGTAGCTGTAACAAGCACTGAATCAAAAAATCTTTTTCTCCATTCCGTTCACTGAAAAACTGCGTACGGCAGTTACGCTATCCCATTGGACTCACCCCCTGTAAGTTATTGAAAACTCTCTCCGCACAAATGCTTTATGATGTTTAACTCTTTGCAATATTTGCCCCGTGAATTATTTGATCTCGCATTGCGAAAATCACTTTCTGTATGTATTATAGCACAAACTTTTCAAAAAGTCTGTAATAAAATAATATATTTTATCAACACCGCCTTTATTGGGGATAGTGTGAAAAAGAGGCGACTTGCACACCCCGTACAAGCCGTCTCGTGGGAAACATTCTGAAATTATTATTCAGCGCATTTTTTGAGTATAGCTACGGCGTCTGCGGTGTTGACTACTGCATCTTTGTTAAGGTCTGCAATTGTCTTTTGTGCATCTGTGAATGACACAAGAGCCGCATTGCTTTTCAAAATCAAAACCGCATCCGCTGTATTCAGCTTGTAATCGCCTGTAACGTCACCGCACACAACGGGCGTCGTTTCAGGTATCTGTGCCTGCGAATCATACACGGCGACCAAGTTGCAGGCGGAAATATCATCAGCGATAATATCAATTTTACAGTCGTTGCTATACAACCTGTTGTCAAATCTGTCATACCAGCCGATGAATGTTGAACCGTCATGTGCCTTCTGTGCAGCAGTTACTTCCAATGTTTTTACATCATCTGCACAGTAACCCGAAAGTGATATTGTGGGATATGCACTTGAAAATGCAACATGATTTTTGGAATTCGGTATGGGGATATAAACGGTTTGAACGTCTCTCACTCGTAAATCCAAATGCCCTCCGAACTCATGCGATGCATTGTGTACGATAAACTCGTCAATTTCGCTTGCGCCGCATAAAATATCCGTAAGCCATGCGCAATTTTCAAATGTAAAGCTGCCCGTCACGGGGAGTGAACGAATATCGTCAGCGTGTAAACCGTCCGTTTCCTCACTCCAATGATACAGCAAATTTACTTTTACAAGGTTTCCGTTTTCATCAAAGATGAAAGGTCTGTTGTCACCCACATCGTTACAATACATGGAAGTGTAACCCGACACACAATTCTTATCAACAGTCCATGTTGACGGATCATTCACATCATACGAATCTCCGAATATCGCATTTCCGTTCTTTTTGCCGTCCTGTTCATGTTCCAAAAAGCGTTGTACCTGTTCAACGTCATGCTCATTGTAGCCAACAGTGGATTCACCATCGTTTGACGCTACCGCCACAAATGCCTGACTGAAAATCATACACACTACCAGCGTGCAGGTCAATATTTTTCTCCTAATGCTATTCATAATTACCTCCTTAATCAACGATTGCGTTGTCTCCCTTTACAAACCCACACATTCTTTAAGCACTGCCACAGCATCACCTGTGTTTATATAGCCGTCAAGCTGCATATCAAACTTTGCATAATCCTCGTACAGCTTCACTTCATCGCTTACACAATCACGCAGAATATAAACTGCATCGGCAGTATTTACGACTTTGTCATCATTCACATCACCGATTTGCGAAATCTCTTTTACTGTACCGTTTATGGAATATCTTGCTTCTATTCTATGCACACAGTCTGATGATGCCTTCTTCAAGTCAATAGACCTGCCATCTGAATACAACTCACCTGTTTCTCGGTTATACCAGCCTTCAAACTCAGGTGGTACATCATGTATACTACCGTCATAGCTTACATCACATCGTGCAGTACAATGACCATTTTCTGTTGAATAGCTGACATACATACCGGACTCTGAATTTGAGCATAGGCTTATATCAATTCCTTGATTATGCAGATTAAATTCTCGAGCAGTTCCACCAATGCTAACAGTGCTCATGTTTACCAATGTGATGGTTCCACAATCCAAATGCGAACCGGCATATATATAGTAGCTGTCCTCTAAATCAATAAACTGCATGTTGCCGCCAAAAGTGAAATATGCGTATCCGTCTAATGCCATAAGAAATCCATCTGGATCCCCCATATCAATCAAGTCATAAACTATCACTTTATTGTTTATCCCGGCGTCGCCCTCAGGGAAGCTGCCTATTCCACCGTACTCTTTGGACAGACCAAGCATCTCTTTCATATGCTCCCTATCCCCTACCCATGTATTCATGTCATCGGGATCAAAGTCCTTGCCGTAAATCCTCTCCCCGTTTGTCAGACCGTCGCTGCATTTACTGTTTAGAAACAGGCGTCTTTGCAAGTCCTTCGCACTCGTGGGTTTTCTCACACCGCTTTCTGCAAAAACCGTGCTGCACATGAGTACCGTGAGTGCAAGTACCATTGCCGTAATAGATTTTAATAATAAAAACTTCTTCATTTCAATACACCTCTCTTTTTAAGATTGTCAATCCAAACGGGTTGGATCAAAGAAATTTGTAGCACATTCATCGCAACAAGCACATATTGCATTACAAACAACCGCTTTTGCGTTCAGTTACATTACCATACTCTCTTCCATGCAGATTGCGATAGGTCAACTCAGCATCTTAAACCTATCATTTCAAAACAGCCCATTTGCATCACCCCCCGTGTTATCTCTCAAAACTTCGCCCCCGCCCATATGATTTCATCTTAAACCGCTCATAGAAACAGCCCCTTAAATTATGTGAAAACATGGCGGAAATACCTTCATGTATATTATATCACACTTTTACCTAAATTTGTGTAATAAAATAATATATTTTATCAACACCGCCTTTATTCGGGATATTGTGAAAAAGAGGCGACACCCCATACGGGGTAGGTCGCCTTTCTGAGTTTTATCGCTGCTGTTACTTGCGTTTTACTCCCAAGACTCTTGAATTTTCGCTTCACGCTCTAACCATTTTTCCATGTCCTCATCGGGAATGGAAAGACCCATTTTTTCCATGGCAACATAATCGCCGCCGTGAACCGTGTATATCAGCCTGCTGTCGTCCACCGTGGTTATTACAACAATGGTATAGGTGGTATCGGGCATAAATACAGAGGGTGAAGCATCATCGCTTTTTATGTACTCCTCGTACTTTTCCTCGTCAATGGTAAGATCAAGTTTTAAGAAGTACACACTTGTTGTATCGGGGTCAAGGTACAATGCCTTTATTGTTCCCGATGCGTTTGCATCACGAGTTCGTGTAAGATGCTCCCAAGTGTTGCTGTCCTTATCCGTATATTCGCCCACGATGCTGTATTCATCAATAGACTGTACAAATGTAAACTGAGGCAATTCCGTGATTTTCCAGTTCCCCGCCTTTAAGTTTTTTGCATCAACATCTCCCGACTTATCCCTGTACACAAGCAGCTCTGAAAAGTCTTTTTCTCCGTTCCATTCATCAAAAAATGCGTCCAACAGTTCAACATCCTGCTCGGGGTAAAGCTCCCCCTCGGCAGTTTCACTCTGTGTATCATTCGTTGAATGAGTATCTGTTTCAGCACTCTGTGCGGGAACATCGGGGTTTTGTGCAATATTGTCACCTTTGCTGCACGCTGTAAGAACCATGCAAAGCATTAAAAACGCTACTAAAATAGATTTAATTTTCATGTTGAGTATCTCCCTTTCATTCATACCATGTTTCATTCTGTTTGTTTCCACTACTGCCTGAAATTACAACAACGGCTACACTATCCCATTGGACTCACCCCACTCTCCTAAAATCGCCCCCGCCCATATGATTTCATCTTAAACCGCTCATAGAAACAGCCCCTTAAATTATGTGAAAACAT
>JAFSHG010000045.1 GCA_017440405.1 Clostridia bacterium | reverse complement strand
GTTCTGCAAATGAAAGGTGTTTACATTCCCTCTTTTTTGTGCTACTCTGTAATTGGCTCATTTGATCAGCTCCTTTATGTTATTTGTCGCTAAACAACATTATATCAAAAGCTGCTCATTTGAGCTATTCTTTTTTCTGTCAGGTGGTGCAGTTGATTTTACAATCCGCCATTTTTTTATACTTTGCGTATTGCTTTACGAAGCTCAATCAATTTCCCGATGCTTCACCCAGGGTGAGAGATAGAGTTATTCTCTGTCCGTTTCTTTCCACCACCACGTCCACTTTATCGCCTGCATCGGACTTGTTCATCACACCGTCCAAATCGTTCATATCATAAATGGCGGTGCCGTCAAAGCTTATGAGATAATCGCCTGCCGAAATGCCTGCTTTTTCGGCGGGGCTGTTTTCACTCACGGCAGTTATTTTCACACGTGTTTCGCCGCTTAACTGACCGAAGAAGCCGTATCCGTTTGATACGGAAATCACCTGTGTGGATATGCCTATGTAGGGACGCCCTGTGACATAACCCAAGTCCATGAGGTCTGCTATTATCTCATGAGCGGTTGTTGTGGGGATTGCAAAACCGAGACCTTCTATTTCTATGCCGTAGTTTTTGGCATTCACTATTCCCACCAGTTCACCCGTTTCTGCCGAGAAAAGACCGCCGCCCGAATTTCCGGGATTTATGGCTGCATTTGTTTGCATAAGCGTCATGGCTATGCCGTCTATCTCTATGGTTCTGTTTATTCCGCTTATTATGCCGTCCGTCACGGTGCTTGCAAACTCACCGAGCGGGTTTCCTATAGCATATACGCGGTCGCCGACATTGTAGTTGCCCGAGTCACCGATTGTTGCGGCAGGGAGATTTTTAGCTTCTATCTTCAAAACCGCAAGGTCCGTTCGTGAATCAAATCCCACTACATTTGCTTCATACATGGTACCGTCCTGTAAGGACACGCTTATGGAGTTTGCCGCCTCCACCACATGATTGCATGTGACCACGTACCCGTCTGAGGTGATTATGACGCCCGAACCCGAACTCGTGGTGACATTATCGCCGTAATAGAAAGATGATGACACCGTTTGCACATTTATGCTGACCACAGAGCGTGTGCATGAATTTATGATGTTGTCTGCCGAGGAGGACTGTGACGAATCGTTGCCTATTATAAGCCCCTGCGATGCGTCCTTATCGGGGGATGCCGTTTTTGCGGGTGCTGCTGTCTGTTGTATGTACGGGTTGTTTAAGGCGTTGTCACGGTCATGTTCCGTGCCGATTGAAATTACGTCCAAGCCGATTAGTGCTGCACACAGCATTACACACACCACCAAGGTTATAAGTGCGGTAAGTACCACGGGGAAAACTCGGTTTTTACTTTTTTCCGTAACGTGTTCCGTGTAGGCGGTGTTGTTTTGCGGATTGGCTGCATAGTATGCGCCATAGCCCCTGTACGGATTCTCACGGTATGCGCCGTTTGCGTAATCCGTTTCGTCCGCTGCAGATTCGTCGCTTTGCACCACGGTGCCCTCCGATTCTGAATACTCGTGTTCGGAATACGCCGTCTGTATGGTTTCCTGCTGCTCGTTTTCTTGCGTTTGGGGGTTCATGTTTTCCGATTCATTGTTAAACATAAAAAATGCCTCCTTTTTCTTTTTACCCGTGCGTGAAGTTTTAATACACAGCCCGAGTTTAATTGTGTTGATTATATTTTAGCCCATGACTTTGTATTCAGCACAGGCTTATTGTGCAAAAGAAAGGATAAAAAACAATCGATCCGACACATTTGGGGTTAATACGCTCATAATTGGAAATACTTGTACAAAACGAAAAATGAAAGTGAGAGTATGGATATGGATAGACAAACCTTGCGGTGTTATAAGAGGGCGATGCGAAAAAACAAGAATGTATTTTTTACAGTGGCAGATTGCGTGACATGGGCTATTCTTGTATATGTCATTGCGTCGCTCATTTTCCGTGAAATAGGATTTGTACGGCACACGGCTGCATATCTTGCCTTTTGTGCATGTATGCTGTATCTTGTACTGTACATGCTTGCAGGCAGGATACGTTTAGAGAAGTTTATGAAAAAAGAGCGCAGGCGGATTTTGCACGATGACGTACGGCGCACATTTTTGCTCATGAGCGATGATGAGTTTGAGGCAAAGGTGGCAAGTCTTGCCCATGATGACAGTCATCTGATTGCGTTGCACAACAGCAAGGAAACTGATGCGGACTGTATTTTGAAAGCGTACAGGGAAGCCAAGGGTATGGGCAAAAACAGCGTGACATTAGTTTCACTTTCTCCGCTCACGAAAGATGCATGTGATATGGCAGAGAATATTGCCGATGCAAAGATAAGAATAATATCGCAGGACGAGATTGTTGCAGTCGGTGTTGATGAAAAAAAGCACACCGATGAGTATGCAGACCGTCTGTTTTTGCGTGAATATGAAACGCTGCATCCTAAGAAAACGCTGAAAAGTTTTCTGCAAAACAGAAGGGGCGCATATCCGCTGTGCGGAGTGATTTTGCTCATTTTATCTTTTTTTCTGAAATACTCGATGTATTACAGACTTCTTGCCGTGTTCTGTTTCTACATGACTTTTTGGGGTGCGGTTTTTAGGAATAAAAATAACCTCACTTCGGACGAGAAATGAGGCTTTTTATTTTTCATCAACACCCGTTATACAGTTTCCGTTTCCTTTTCGGTTTCGGGTTCTGCACTCTTTTCATCTTTTTTGCCGAACAGCTTTTTCTCCTCACCGTGGAGTATGCGCACGATGTTTTTTGTATGCCTTAAAAACAGGAGCAGGAACAGTGCCAGTGCCAAAACACATGCGCCTGCATCATGCTTTGCGCCGTAAATCACAAGTGCTGTTATAAACTCTGCCAGTGCGCCCGTGAGAGACCCCACAGAAACTATACCCGTTATTATCACCATGCCTATACCGAATACGGTGGTGAGTATGGGGATTATGAAGTCACCGTTGCACATGCCGAAAACTGCCCAAACCGCCGCAAAAGATGTGGCAACGCCTTTTCCGCCTCGGAAGCCGAAAAATACGGGGAAGTTGTGTCCGAGTACCACGCAAAATCCTGAGAGATACACACCTATCTGTGTGAAATCCGTTCCCGATGACGGTATTAGCGGTATGAGCCACTTTGCGGCAGCCACTGCGATGAAAGCCTTGCCGAAATCACAGAAGAAGGTGAGCAGACCGAATTTTAATCCGTACACCCTGACCATATTGGTAGAGCCTGCATTTCCGCTGCCGTGCGTGCGTATGTCGTCGTGCTTTGCAAGGCTTATGAGTATGGACGTCTGTATGTTACCCACGAGGTATGCAAATACGGCACATATCAAAAGTTTTATTATGTTCATTCCGTGTTTTCTCCTTTTTTAACTATCTGCTTACTTGTCCTTGGGCTTATTCCTTGAAAACAGTCGTATGGGGGTGGAATCCAAACCAAAGGACTTTCTGAAATAATTTTCCAAATATCGCTTGTATGAGAAATGCATGATGTCCGAGTCATTCACAAACAACACAAACGTGGGCGGATTCACCGAAACCTGTGTCGCATAATAAATTCTGAGTTGTCTGCCCTTATCCGACGGCGGTGCAGTCACCGTGACTGCCTCTGCCACCACATCGTTTAATGTTCCCGTGGTTATTCTGCGTGAGTTTTGTTCATGCACTTTTTCTATGAGTTCAAAGATTTTATTCACTCTCTGTCCCGTCTTTGCGGATATGAAGAGCATGGGGACATAGCTCATGAATGAGAGGTCTGTTTGCAGCTTTTTCTTAAACTCATTCATGGTGTTCGTATCTTTTTCTATGATATCCCACTTATTTACAATGAGCAGTGAAGCCTTGCCCTCCTCGTGGGCATAACCTGCTATCCTCACATCCTGTTCGCTCAACTCCTCGCCTGCGTCCACCACTATGAGTACCACATCAGCACGTCTTATGGCGGACAATGAACGTATTACGCTGTAACGCTCTATGGACTCATCCTCAATGGCTCTCTTTCGTCTGAGACCTGCCGTATCCACCAGCACATACTTTTTGCCCTCATGCTCAAAGGGTGAGTCAATGGCATCACGAGTAGTTCCGGGGATGTTGCTCACAATGGAACGCTGTTCACCCAATATGGCATTTATGAGGCTGGACTTTCCCACATTGGGCTTGCCCACCACGGCTATATTCAGCGGCTTGTCCTCGTCCGTGTTCTTCTCGGGATTATTTTCCGGGAAATATGACACGACCACATCCAAAAGGTCGCCCAAACCTGTGCGCTGTGATGCAGAACAGGTGACGGGATTGCCCAATCCGAGTGAATAGAAATCGTATGCGTTGTCCTCAAACTTCGGCGCATCAATCTTATTTACGGCAAGCACAATGGGTTTCTTGCTGCGTCTGAGCATTTGTGCCACTTCCTCGTCGGCTGCGGTGAGGCCCTCTCTGCCGTCGGTCACAAATATTATGACATCGGCAGTTTCCACTGCAAGCTGTGCCTGTCTGCGCATTTGTACCGCTATGATATCATCACTCTCTGGCTCTATTCCGCCCGTATCTATCAGTATAAATTCGTGAGAGAGCCACTCTGCGTCCGTGTATATGCGGTCACGGGTAACGCCGGGGGTGTCTTCCACAATAGCAATTCTCTTTCCCGATATTTTGTTGAAAAGCGTGGATTTTCCCACATTGGGGCGACCCACAATGGCTACTAAGGGTTTCATAATATCTCCTTTTCCAATATGTCCGTGAGGCTGTACAAGAAATCTTCACCGTTGTGACAGTCCACGGGATATACTCTGCATGAGAGCATTTCGGAAAGTTCCGAAACGCTTTTGCCGTCTAAAAATACATCATCATTTTCACGCAACATCACTCGGGGAACTATGAGAAAGTCCACTTTCTCGCCACGGAGTTGTGCCGCTATATCCTCTGCACACACCAATCCCGCCACGGTCACGGTATCACCGAAAAAGTCGTTGTGTATGGGGTGCAGAACAAAGTCGATGCCCACATCGGCAGCTTTTTTGAACAGCTCGCTGAGGAACGGGTACGCACTTTCGCCCGTTACACCGTGGACTGTTATGCGTTTGTTTCGGAGACGACGCCTAATTTCACGGTGTGTTGACTCCAAAGCGTATAAAAAGTCCGCTTCAAACATTCTGAGCAACCCAACACCGTTTTCTATTTGCGGATAGTCCTCATAACAGCGTTCAGGTGGTATGGGCATGTTTGCTTTTACATACATTTCGTCTGCTGCAAATACAAAGCGTGTTTCGTCTTGCTGCAAAAATTCGTCCTGCAATTTATGTATAACTTCTATGGTGCTTAGTGCTTCCTCGCATGTCTGAGTCCGCAAGGGGTACAACCCTTCACGGTAACGGGTGAGACCCACGGGAACTACGGCAACCGATTGTGCAGCAGGTCTGAGCGAGAATAAATCCCGTATGGTTTTTTCCAAAACAGCTCCGTCATTTATACCGGGGCACAGAACCACTTGTGCATGGAACATGAGTCCTGCATCACGGAGTTTGGACAGTCTTTCCATGATGAGCGGTGCGGTGGGGTTGCGCATCATGCACTTTCTCACTTCGCCGTCCGTGGCGTGAACCGAGATGTAAAGCGGGCTTACTCGGCGGCGTATTATGCGGTTAAATTCTGCATCGTCCACATTTGTCAGAGTGACATAATTTCCCATTATGAGGGACAGTCGCCAATCATCGTCCTTAAAATGCAGCGTCTGTCTGCCGCCGTGCGGCATTTGGTCTATGAAGCAAAATATGCAGTGGTTTTTACATGCACGCATGGGCGACATGAGTGAACTTTCAAAGTTGAGCCCCAGCGGCGTGTACATATCTTTTTCTATGTCTTCTTCCAGTATCTCGCCGTTTGGCAGTTCAAAAACCACGGTCAACTTTTCCTCACAGGTGAGCTGTTCATAATCTATGATATCCGCCACTTCCTCTCCGTTTATGGAGAGCAGGTATGTACCGCCCGATATTTTTATATCGTCTGCCGGTGAACCCTTATCCACCGAACCGATTAAATGCTTCATGCCCAATGCCTCACGTGAACACAATATTTCATTCTCATTATAGCCCAAAAGGGACGGTGTTGTCAAATAGAAGGAGCGGACGTGGACGGGGGGAGTTTGATTTTACAATGCGCCGTTTTTGATTTGCAGTAAATTTGCTCAAAAAAAGTGTTGCATTTGGATTCGGCGTGTGTTATAATACGTCCATGCGCCGGTGTGTTGGAATTGGCAGACGAGGAGGACTCAAAATCCTTTGCTGGCGACAGCGTGTGGGTTCGAGTCCCACCACCGGCACCATGTAAAAAACCTCTCTTGGTAGACAAGGGAGGTTTTTTGCAATGATATCTGTTCCTGACAGCACGGATGAGGCTTATTTCATAGCCCTTTTTCACGCTAAGTGTGCCCTGCGGTACGTGAAGCATACCTTATAAAAAGCCTGTAATACAGGGATTTTTAAGTCAACACCGTATCCCTCAAAAAAATCCAAAAAAAGTTTTTGCTCTAATGTTCGTTTAATTTTAGGGTATTATACTAAGGCTACAATAAAACGAAAAGGAGATATGAGATATGAAAATCAAGGAATTATTCAGC
>JAFSHG010000044.1 GCA_017440405.1 Clostridia bacterium | reverse complement strand
ATTTGTGGGCTCGTTTGTGGGCTCGTTTGTAGGCTCGTTTGTGGGCTCATCTGTGGGCTCATTTGTGGGCTCATTTGTGGGCTCATTTGTGGGCTCATTTGTGGGCGGAACGGGTGCATCTGACCATGTTGCGATCAAAATAACATTAGATCTCGGCATAATGAAGCTGTCACCTGCAAAATAGAATTTTTCGGTATCAATAGCACCGCTGCCGGTTACATCGCTGCCTGCTATGTCGCTGCCTGCCATGTCGCTGCCTGCCATGTCGCTGCCTGCTATGTCACTGCCTGCCAATTCTTCTTGTTCAATGTAAATCTTATAGCCGCTGAAAGTGTAACCGGGTACGTCAATGTTCTTCGTGATAGTGTAAGTTTCGCCTGCACTTATCCATGAAACTTCGGGAAGTTCTACTTCCTCGCCATCGAGATGTGCTCCGTAGAAGACATAATACATTTCGCCGATAGTGTAATAATTGATTTCAGCGAGACCTGCAACGCATCTTAATATATATGCTGCATCTGATGTGTTCAAACTGCCATCAATATTAGCATCAACCTTTGCAAAGCCTTCGGAAGTGAGGGCTGTATGCTCATGCGTGAAGAACACAAGCTCTGCTGCATAGCGAAGCAACACTGTGGCATCTGCTGTGTTTATTATGCCATCCAGGGTAGCATCGCCATAGGGAAGGCGTGTTACATCGTCTTTTGTTGCGGGCTTTGCTGCCAGTGTGAGACCGGGAAGCAATGCAAGAACAAAACTGAGTGCAAGAAGCATTGCGAAAACTTTTCTCAATTTCATATTTTTTCTCTCCTTAAATATAGTATCGAGCCTTTTAAACTCGTAAAGACATTGTACAGTTACGACACCGTGTAGTCAATCACATAATGTAACGAATGGAATAAATTTTATAACACATAAATGGATTTTTAGACGCAAGCTAATTTGTAAAATCGAAAAAATTAAATTTCGGGAACTTTTCATGTTTATGGTACTCGGTTCGGCATTCGCATTCCGATGCAATTTTTTTAACTGTATTTTTGATGTAAGCACTCGAAAAAATACGGTTTTTGAATCCGTTTCATTTCCTGTGAAACACTATTTATTAAATCGCTGTACCAAAATACTTGCGGATATGTAGGAACATATTTGTTTATAATTGTTACATGCGCCCTCAGCAAGTCAGGGCATGTGATAAATATATTTTAGAAACCGAAAAAGCCAATGTTAAACCAATGTTAAATGCGCTGAAATTACGGGCATTTCGCATACATATAAAAGAAAAACACCTCATATAAAAAGGTACGGAGAGTGAGGGTGCACAGAACAAATTGTCACACGGTTTTGAGGCAGACAGAGTTCAAGGCAGAAAAATCCCGGTGATAAAAGCGGTAAGCACAGCTGAGAGTGCCACAATTATGAGGGAACGGTTAAAGAGTGCAAGGATTACGGCAACCAGTGTACCTGCTATTGCAGTGATGACATTTCCCGTGGAATAAAACACGGCAGGGAATGTCATTGCCCCCAATACGGCAAACGGCACATAGTACAGGAAGCTCCGTAAGAATTCCGAGCGTATCTGCTTTCTGAAAGCCGTGAAAGGAATCATGCGAATCAGATATGTGGTGAGTGCCATGGCAACAAGATAAATCACGATGCTCATTGTTTTGCCTCCGCCGTCATTTCCCCGCTTGTGTCATTTTCGGGAACATTCTCAAATATGGGCTTTAACTTTGCTGCCACGCCCGCCGCAACGACTGCACATATTATGATAGAAAAGCCGTCCGATATGAATGAGAGAAACGGTACATATTTAATTATGCAAGAGAGAATTGATGCCACCAAAACTGCAATGAGCGCACCGGTAAATTTTCTTGCAGGCGGCACAAAGATTGCGATAAACATGCCGTATATGGCTATTCCCATTGCGGCCGCAAGACTTTTCGGCATTATGCTGCCCGCCGCAGCACCCAGGAGAGTGCCACCCGTCCAACCTAAGTACGGAAGCGTGGCAAGACCTAAGAAATACTTGGTGTTTATATGCGGTTTTGCAGATGACACGGCAAAGATTTCATCTGTGATGAAGGTGGAACAGAATACACGCATGGGTGTGGTGAAACTCTTATCCAACTTTTGTGTGAGCGTGAGTGCCATGAGTGAATAGCGCAGATTTATGACCAACATGGCGAGGATTATCTCAAAGAGAGTACCGCACGCAGTTATTATGGTGATGCCTGCCACCTGACCTGCCGAGGCGAGGTTTGTACCTGCAATGATTACCGATTCAATCACAGAAAAACCCATGGATTTCGCCATTACACCGAATCCGAAAGAGACCGACAGATAGCCGATGCCTATGGGCAAACCGTCGGTAAGCCCGTTTTTGTAAGTTAGTGTCTGCATATTTTTATTTTAATTCCACAGAATCTGTGTTATTCAGTTTATCCAAATAGCGTTTCTTCACCACAAGGAAGAGAGTGATACTGAGCACAAGACCCATAAGCTCTGCTATGGGGTATGCCCACCATATATATGTTGCGCTCTGTGCAGGGGCGTCAAAAAACTTTGCAAGTATAAATGCGGCGGGAAGTATGACTACCACCTGACGGGCACCGCTCACTATAAGTGCGAAAATGCCTTTTCCTACTGCATTGAATGACCCCACAAGTATGATTCCCACTGCTGCAAACGGGAAGCACAAGCTTATGGTGCGGAGTGCTCTCACGCCAATAGCCAGGGTTTCCGGGTCCTTTCCCACGGATTCAAACATGGAAAGTATCTGTTTCGGGAAAATCTGGAAAAGTGCAAGACCTGTGAGCATTATAATGAGCGCCCACAGAAGGGAGAGTTTCAGAGTGGCGATAAATCTGTCCTTGCGCCTTGCACCGTAGTTATATGCCATTATGGGGAGTGAACCTGAGTTCAGACCGAACACGGGCATAAAGATAAAGGATTGTATTTTGAAGTATATTCCAAGCACACACTTTGCTTTCAGAGCAGCAACCAGAAATGCATTGATTATTGCATATATGCCCATGGTAACAAAGGATGCTATGGATTGCATGAGTATGGACGGAGCACCAACATCATATATATCACGCACAACAGTACCACGGAGCGATATCTCGCGGAAGTTCAGAGTGACTTTTTTCTTCTTATCGCACAGGAGGAATAAAAGTCCGAGTACCATACTCACGGCTTGTCCTGCAACTGTTGCAACAGCAGCACCTGCTACACCCATTTTCGGGAAAAATCCGTAGCCGAATATGAGAATGGGGTCAAAGACTATATTGGTGATAGCACCTGCAAGCTGTATAATCATGGGTTTTACAGCGTTTCCCGTTCCTTGGATTATCTTTTCTGTTCCCACGCTTATCATGACGAACAGGGACATGGAGCCGCATATTCTGAGGTAGTCCACGGCATGGTTCAATTCTACTTCGTCAGTGGAAAACGGTTGTAAAATGGTTTTTGCCAGGAAAAAGTATATGAGAGATACCAAAGCTCCGCTTATTACAAGCAGAAGAACGCCCACTGTGGCAGCATTATCTGCTGCTTGTTGGTTTTGTTCTCCCAGTCGTCGGGAGATGAGGGAGCTTATACCCACGCTGGTTCCCACTGCAATGCTGGAAATGAGCATTTGGAACGGAAATGCGATGGTGAGGGCAGATGTGGCTTCTTCACTTATCTTTGCAACAAAAAGTGTATCGACGATATTGTAAAGTGCCAAAACAAGCATACTTATCATCATAGGTACGCTCATTTTCAGCAGGAGTTTTCCTATTTTCTCCGTACCCAAACGGTTTAATTCCACTGTTTTTGTTTCCATTACGATATTACCTCCGCTGTGCCTTTATTCGACCGTAACAAGTTTAACTTAAAAGAGACGATGTGTAAAGTGTTTTTCTGTATATTATAGGTGTATTCGGACTTTGACGGTTATTTAGCCTTTTCTGCCAACTTGTGCATGAGTCCGTAAGGGTTTATAAAAACCCCATGCGGGTCAATGATGGCTACATGCAAGTGACTTACATCGCTGTTTCCCGTATTTCCCACATGACCTATCAAATCTCCGGGCTGCACCTTATCTCCCTCCGAAATCTCAGTAGGCAATTCGCACAAGTGATAATAATGATACTCAAAACCGCAACTGTCGAGTATTATGACATAATTACCCGGGATTTTATCAGTGCCTATGAAAAGCACTTCGCCGTCCGAGCAACTGTAAATATTACTGCCTTCGGGATTTATTATATCCGTACCCGTGTGCTGACGGGTGTTGTTTGACCTGCCTTGTGCCCAAGTATCACGGAAAGCGGGAACGGTGTCCAGAGGAAAGACAAGTTTTGATTCATATGCGATGTCAAAACCGTAATATGTGGCTGTGGGTGCGGGAAAATCGGAACTTGCCGCATCATCTGTGGGTGCAGGGGTGATTTGCTGCTCATACGGCAGAGCCGAATAATCACCGTTTTCATCATAAAGTGAAGTGAGATATGCGTAAGTGTACCGTATATCATTGTACATATTTGCAGCTTCCTCGGGGGATGCCGCATCCGCATGAGTTTTTGCAAACTCCTGTATGGGGGCAGGGTGCATAGTTATGTTTACCGTAACTTTTGAAACGCCGTTTTCTTCTTTTTCATCAACACTTATCTCTATGCCGAGCAGGTCGTATAAAAATGCACGTTCGTCGTCTGCATACACCATGGTAGCAGCTAAGTATTGCCAGTTGGGGTAGTTTATATCCTCGTTGTGTGTAATTACTGAATTGGGGTATACGCCTTGCACATAGGAGTAGACGTGCTCAAATGCAGCGGGAAGCAGCTCATATAAAAGTTTTGCTTTTTGAACATAGCGCATTCGGGTGAGTATGAAATTCTCGGCATTTGAGTATCCGAGTTTCATGGTGTATGTGTTTATTATTATGTATTCGGACAGGAAACCATCCTCCAAGGCTGATTTATACGGTGGGTATTCCTCTTGTGTGGCATCCGATGCAGTGGTATCCAGCACTTCTATGTGCTTTTCTTTACCCATTGTGTGTTTTTTTGCATGAGAAGAACAGCCGCCTGAAATGATGACGGCTGTGATTAGTATTAAGGCTATGGCTTGCATCTTAAATGATTCAAGCTTTTTTCGTGCAGTTTTTTTCATTCAAAAAATTCTGCGGCGGTTTATTCTGCCTCCGTCTGCTCCGTTTCCTGTGCGTCTGTTTCGGGTGATGTTTCTTCGGGTTCTATGGCAGCTATTGCTCCCTTTGCAAACACGAGTTTCACATCATCGGGGCCGGATACTATGGTTATGAGGTCCTCCTTTACCACGGTAACAGTGCCGTAAATGCCGCCTATGGTGCGGATGCGTGTTCCGGGTTTTATGGACTCCAACATTTGGCGTGCCTGTTTTTCTCGCTTCTTTTGCGGTACTATCATCATTACGATAAGACCTATCATGAGTACACCCATGAATATCATGGAACCCCAAGGACTGCCTTGACCCGGCTGAGCGTTGCCACTGCCGCCGGATGCATTCAATAAAAGATTAAACATATCAAACATAATAAAAACCTCCTGGTATTCTGTTACATATCGCTCATTGTATTTTCCACATTGCTGTTTCCAACCACGGAAACGGCACGTCTTGATATTGCTATTCGCTTTTTCTCCGGGCCTGCTTTTAAGATTATCACATCGCCGTTTACAGAGTCAATGGTGCCGAAAAAACCTCCTACCGTGCGGACATAGTCGCCGGGTTTGAGGGAATCCAACATATCGTTTATCTTTTTTTGCTGCTTTCTCTGCGGTATAACGGTGAGGAGTATAAGTCCTATCATTACCGCACCCAGAAGAAGCAGTGAGCCGAATTTATCAAAGAATCCGGTTATTAAGTTTGCAAATTCTGTGGGCATAGAAATTTCCTTTCATGCATTTATTTTCCGTGACTTGCACAGGTAACATATTACTACAAAACCGCATCTAAGTCAACCGAAACGGACTGCAAAAATGTAAATACCTACAATAACACAATTCGGCTGAACAATATGGTGTTGATGAAAAAGAAAAAAGGGGTCGTGCGGACACAACCCCTCAGTGTGTTATGGATTACAGACCCATTTCTTCTTTTACTTCCTTGAAGCAACGGAGTGCAAAGTCCAGATCCTCACGGGTATGTCCTGCGGAAACCTGTGTACGGATTCTGTCCTTGCCCTTGGGAACTACGGGATATGCAAATGCTACCACATATACGCCCTTATCAAGCATTCTCTTTGCAAATTCCTGTGCCACATGGGGGTCATAGAGCATTACGGGTACTATGGGGTGTTCGCCTGCGGGTACGTCAAACCCGAGCTTTACAAGTTCCTTACGGAAGTATGCTGCATTCTCATGCACCTTATCACGCAACTCCGTGGACTGTTCGAGCATATCGAAAACTTTTATGGATGCTGCACAGATTGCGGGAGCAAGTGTGTTGGAGAAAAGATAAGGACGTGAACGCTGACGGAGAAGGTCCACTATTTCCTGTTTTGCAGCAGTGTAGCCGCCCGATGCACCGCCCAGTGCCTTACCCAGTGTGCCTGTGATGATGTCCACTCTGCCCATTACGCCGCAGTGTTCGTGGGTGCCCCTGCCGTGTGCGCCCATGAAACCTGCCGAGTGGCTGTCGTCCACCATTACGAGTGCGCCGTATTCATCTGCCAGATCACAAATCTCTTTGAGGTTTGCGATGAAACCGTCCATGGAGAACACACCGTCTGTGGCGATGAGTGTAATTCTTGCACCTTCTGCCTTTGCAGCTTCGAGCTGTGTGCGGAGGTCTTCCATGTTATTGTTCTTGTAGCGGAATCTTTTAGCTTTGCACAGACGAACGCCGTCTATGATGCTTGCGTGATTCAATTCGTCGGAAATTACAGCGTCCTCTGCTGTGAGGAGAGTTTCAAAAAGACCGCCGTTTGCGTCAAAACATGATGTGTACAGAATTACATCATCCATGCCGAGGAAGTTTGCTATCCTGCGCTCCAAATCCTTGTGAATCTGCTGTGTTCCGCAGATGAAACGAACAGAGGACAAACCGAATCCCCATGAATCATAGCTTGCTTTTGCAGCTTCTATGAGTTCGGGACGGTTAGAAAGTCCAAGATAGTTGTTTGCACACATGTTTACCACATGCTTTGCCTGTGTGGTGTCAATGCGGCTCTTTTGCGGAGTGGTTATTATGCGTTCTGCCTTGAAAGTACCTGCTTCACGGATGCTTTCAACTTCTTTTGCAAAAATCTCATATGCCTTTTTCATTTTATTTCCTCCAAAAAATATTTATTATTTTTGCGTCCAGTCAAGGACTACTTTTCCTGAATTTCCGCTCATCATGGCTTCAAACCCTTTTTCAAACTCCTTGTAGGGGAAAACATGAGTAACCACGGGTGACAGGTCAAAACCGCCTTCTACCATTGCACTCATCTTGTGCCATGTTTCATACATCTTGCGACCGTATATGCCCTGAACACGGAGTCCCTTAAAAATTACCGTGTTCACATTCATACCGTCCTGTGCAGGATGAGTGCCGAGCAGCGATATGTTTCCGCCGTTTCGCATTGCGCCCATGAGCTGGTGAAGTGCTGCTGAGTTTCCGCTCATTTCAAGACCTACATCAAAGCCCTCTTTTATGCCGCATTGCGCCATGGCATCTTCTAATTTCATCTCTTTCAGATTTACTGCCACATCGGCGCCCATCTTCTTTGCCAAGTCCAGACGGTATTGGTTTACATCCGTTATGACTACGCTCCTTGCACCTGCAAATTTGCAAATGCCCACCGCCATGATGCCTATGGGTCCTGCACCTGTGATGAGGACATCCTCACCCACGAGGTCGTACATGAGAGCGGTACGTGTTGCGTTTCCGAAAGCGTCAAAGAATGCGACTATGTTCTCGTCCAAAGAGGGATTTATGGGAACAACATTTGAAGCGGGTATGCATAAATATTCTGCAAAAGCACCGTCACGCTCCACGCCCACGCCCTTTGTGTGTTCACACCACTGAGCATTGCCGCCGCGACAGTTCCTGCACTGACCGCAAACTATGTGTCCTTCGCCCGAAACACGCTGACCTATGGAAAGTCCCTGTACACCCTCGCCCAGTGCGGCAATCTCGCCCACATATTCGTGACCTATGGTGTAGGGAATTTTTATGCAGTGTTCCTGCGCCCAATCTTCCCATTTATAGATGTGTACATCCGTGCCGCATATTGCAGCCTTGTGCACTTTTATCAAAACTTCGCCCATGCCCGGTGTGGGAACGGGAACCTGACGCAATTCAAGCCCTGCTTGTGCTGCGGGCTTTACTATTGCATCCATCATTTTCGGAATAGTTGCCATTTCCTTTTTTCTCCTTACAGAACAGATTGAAAACCGTGTTATCGGATATATACCCTCCGTCCGACTTTATCGGTATGCATACATTATATACCTCTGTTTATCTTTTTACAAGAACTTTTTCTATATATACCGCTGTTTGCAAAATGTGGTACGGTTTTAACGCTTCCATGCTTTTTCAAAGTTTTTATTGCTATTTTGAGGATGTGGGTTTATAATAAGAAAAAAGAGTAGAAGGAGCATGAAGACATGCAGAATAATTTTGAGATGACCCTTGCAGGAAGAAAGCTTGTGGTCGAAACGGGCAGATATGCCCAGCAAGCAGGCGGCAGCGTACTTGTACGTTACGGTGAAACGGTGGTGCTCGTATGTGCCACAGTAGCAAAATCAGCTCGTGACGGTGTGGATTTTTTACCGCTCAGTGTTGAATTTGAAGAAAAATTGTATGCAGTGGGAAAGATCCCCGGCGGATTCATAAAGCGTGAGGGAAGACCTACGGAAAAGGCAATTCTCACATCCAGACTTATAGACAGACCTTTGCGTCCGCTTTTCCCCAAGGGGTTTTACAATGATATTCAGGTGGTTGCCACAGTTCTCTCCGTGGAACAGGATGTGCAGCCCGATACAGTTGCAATGATTGGTGCATCGGCTGCACTTGCTATAAGTGAAGCTCCTTTCATGGGACCTGTGGGTGCAGTAAGCGTAGGAATGATTGACGGCGAATACATCATAAATCCGAATTCAGAGCAGCGAGAGGAAAGCCGCATGGCACTCACCGTTGCAGGCACAAAGGAAGCCGTGATGATGGTAGAAGCAGGTGCAAAGGAAGTTTCAGAGGAAGAAATGCTCAAAGCCATCCTCTTTGCACATGAGCAGATAAAGGAAATCGTGGAGTTCATAGAGTGCATAGCAGCAGAAGTGGGCAAGGAGAAAATGCCCGTGGAAATACCCACGCCCGATGAAGAATTGGACGCACAGGTGAGAGCTTATGTTACGGACAAGCTGGAATGGTCACTCGATACATTCGACAGATATGAGCGTGAGGCACGTGCAGAGCAGGTAAAGGAAGAAACATTTGCACACTTTACAGAGTTATATCCCGATAATCCCGACATACTCAAAGATGTGGATGCTATCATATACAAGACAAACAAAGAGATAGTACGAGACAAGATTATAAACAGAGGCATTCGTCCCGACGGCAGAGCACATGATGAGATAAGACCTATTTGGGGCGAGGTGGGTATACTGCCCAGAACTCACGGAAGCGCAGTTTTCACCAGAGGTCAGACGCAGGTTATGACCATAGCAACACTCGGCACCATAGGTGATGCACAGATGCTGGACGGTCTCGGCACAGAGGAAACAAAGCGTTACATGCACCACTATAACATGCCGCCGTACAGCGTGGGCGAAGCAAGACCCATGCGCGGACCCGGCAGACGTGAGATAGGACACGGCGCATTGGCTGAGCGAGCACTTTTGCCCATGATACCCTCGGAGGAAGAGTTCCCGTATGCAATAAGACTGGTATCCGAAGTAATAAGTTCAAACGGTTCCACATCGCAGGCATCCATTTGTGCAAGCACCATGGCACTCATGGACGCAGGTGTTCCCATTAAAAAGCCCGTGGCAGGTGTTGCAATGGGTCTTATAAAGGACGAGTCCAACGGAAATATAGCAATACTTACGGATATTCAAGGACTTGAAGACTTCCTGGGCGATATGGACTTTAAGGTTGCAGGTACACGTGAAGGTATCACGGCAATACAGATGGATATAAAGATTAAGGGCATAGATGAGCAAATACTCACAAGGGCTTTGGAACAGGCAAGACTCGGCAGACTCTTTATACTCGGCAAGATGCTTGAAACCATTGAGTCCCCCAGAGAGGAAATGTCTCCGTACGCACCTCGTATCATGCAGTTCAGCATACATCCCGATAAGATTCGTGAAGTCATTGGTTCGGGCGGAAAGACCATCAATAAGATTATCTCCGAAACGGGCGTAAAGATTGACATAGAAGACGACGGCAGAGTATTTATAGCATCAAATGACGAAGCTGCTGCAACTGCTGCAAAGAACATGATTGACAGCATCGTAAAGGATGTGGAAGTCGGGACAGTGTTCTTGGGCAAGGTAGTGAGAATACTCCCCATTGGCGCACAGGTGGAGATAAAACCCGGCAAAGTGGGATTGGTTCACATATCAAAGCTTGCTAACCACCGTGTGGAAAAGGTGGAAGACGAAGTTTCGGTGGGCGACGAAATCCTTGTAAGAGTTACGGAAATAAAGCCTGACGGAAAGAT
>JAFSHG010000043.1 GCA_017440405.1 Clostridia bacterium | reverse complement strand
TATACGGCTTGCAGGAGTGAGGGCAAGGGGGGTTGTTTTTTATAAAAGCGACTCCGTGCCTATGCCGTACCTGCGTGCTTTTTCGTGGGCAGATATCACCGTCGTGATGATAAAACTGAAAAAGACGGAGGATGGTTATTCCTCCCTTCAAAAGCATATAAGCGACAATTCCGTGCATGGCATAATAATAGCGGATGAGAGTGAAAGGGAAATGCACGCCATGCGTAATATGCTTCCGCCTGAAAAAGATGTTCTTTGTGAAGGTGCAGGAGCGGTGGCAGCAGCCCTTTGTTCGGTTCAGGGGGCATATAAACCGTGCTTTTCGGATGCCGTCATGCGCATGATGAGATATTCTGCCGTGGAGTATTCGGGGAAACACATTGCGCTTTTCGGTGTTGGCAACACCGTACGTGCCTTGGGGTTCATGCTCATGAATGCGGGGTCACATGTATCTCTCTGTCCCACGGCAAACGCAGAATCAATGCGCATTTCAGAGCGTGCCGATATCATCATAACAAAACTGGATATGCCAAACTCAATAAACGCCGCTTTCATGAACGAAAAGCAGACCATAATAGATTTGGGATACAACACCGCTCCAAACGGCAAAGTATCGGGTGACGTGGTACTCCGTGACGCCGAAAAATTCGTAAAAGCAATATTCATAGGTCAAGAAAATGCATTCTTTGAACTTGCAGATTACATAGCAGCAGAACATGTGCTGCGCTCGGCTGCAATATCCATGATTCGTGAAAGGAAATAATATATAGCATAAACGTGTTGACATCATATATCGCCTCACATATAATAACATATGAGCAATTGAGCATATGTTATATGGAGGTCGTATGGCAGATAAGAAGCAGACAGAGATGAAAACGGCACAGCAGATAACAGATATTTTACCCGATGATGAGATACTGTATGATTTGGCAGAGCTTTTCAAGGTATTTGGTGATTCTACCAGGGTAAAGATATTGTATGCACTTTTTGAGTCGGAATTATGCGTGCAGGATATGGCACAGATTTTGAACATATCACAGTCGGCGGTATCGCATCAGCTTCAAATATTAAAGGCAAATAAACTGGTAAAGTACAGGCGTGAGGGAAAAGCGATTTATTATTCGCTTGCAGACGAGCATGTTTGTTCTATTATAAATCAAGGCATGGAGCATGTGGCAGAGTAGGAGGACAGGATAGTGGAACATAATCATCACATACACACATGCTCATGCGGACACGAGCACGGACACTGCAAAGACGGCAGCAGAAAAATAACCCTTGTACGCATAATTATTTCGGGCATTATTCTTGCCGCAGGAGTTTTTTTGAGAAAGTATGAAATCGCCTTTGCGATACTTGCAGTGCTTGCATTTTCCGTGGCAGGCTATGACATAGTAATGGCTGTTGTACGCAAGTTTTTGCATTTTTCACTCAAAAAACTGTTTGATGAGGAGTTTTTAATGCTCCTTGCAAGTGTGGGTGCATTTGTACTGGGCGAATACACCGAGGCGGTTATAATAATGCTTTTCTATCAGATAGGTGAGCTGTTTCAAGACGCCGCCGTGGAAAAAAGTCGTGATACCATAAAAAAACTCATGGACATACGCCCCGACTATGCAAACATAAAAAATGCAGACGGTACCTTAAAAAAGGTTTCACCCGAGAGCGTGAATGCGGGTGATATCATAGTCATAAAGCCGGGTGAGAAAATACCGCTTGACGGCACAGTTACAGAGGGTGAAGCATTTTTAAATACGGCAGCACTCACGGGCGAATCGCTGCCCCGTGAGGTGAGGACGGGCGATAGCGTACTGAGCGGCTCGCTTAATACAAACGGACTTTTAACAGTGAAAGTGCAAGGGACATATTCCGAGTCTACCGCTGCAAAAATACTTGCACTCATAGAAACGGATGACAAAAACAAGGCGAACAGCGAGAAGTTTATAAATAAATTTGCAGCAGTCTACACCCCGATAATGCTTGTTTTGGCAGTTCTCATTGCCGTAGTGCCGCCATTGCTTACGGGTCAAATGAACTTTGCAGAGTGGGCGGAAAGGGCTATAATATTGCTTGTGATATCATGCCCGTGTGCACTCGTGATATCAGTTCCGCTTGCATTTTTCGGCGGCATAGGAAATGCATCATCCAAAGGCATACTGGTAAAAGGCTCTGCATGTTTGGAAAGACTTGCTAAGGTGGGGGCTGTTGCTTTTGATAAGACGGGCACGCTTACCGAAGGAGAGCTTGAAGTTCAAGATATAATACCGTATGCGGATATGGATAAAGATACACTGCTTCTTCTTGCCGCATCAGCTGAGAAAAACTCAACGCATCCCGTGGCATTGGCAGTGATGAATGAATTTGAAGGTTCGGGAGCAGAATTTACCCAAGTGTTCGATTTTGAGGAAAAAGCGGGCAATGGTGTGAGTGTCCACATGGATGTGAACGGGAAAAATGTGCATGTACTTGCAGGAAATGCACGACTTATGGCATCATACGGTGTTGAAGTAAAACAGCAAAAGACTGCATGTATACACATAGCCGCAGACGGCAAATATGCAGGTTGCATTTGCGTGGCGGATAAGATAAAGCCCGAATCGTATGAGGCGGCAAAACAGCTTGAAAATGCAGGCATTTATACGCTCATTCTCACGGGTGACGGTGAAAGTGCAGCAGATGAGGTTGCAAAAGAGTTGAATATGCCCGTAAAGAGCGAACTTTTACCTGCAGATAAGGTGGCTGCCGTGAAAGAGCTTATGCAGGAGCATGTTACAGCATTTGCAGGCGACGGCATAAATGATGCTCCTGTACTTGCATGTGCAGATATCGGCATTGCAATGGGAGCAATAGGCAGTGACAGTGCAATTGAAATTGCCGATACAGTCATAATGGACGATGACCCGCGCAAGATATATAAAGCTACGCAAATAGCGAGGAAAACGCTTGCCGTGGCAAAACAAAACATCGTATTTTCACTCCTTGTGAAAGGCATTGTTATGGTTCTCGGAATATTGAATCTTTCGGGCATGTATTTGGCGGTTTTTGCGGATGTGGGCGTGTCTGTGCTTGCAATCATAAATTCCATGCGAACAATGCGCAAGTAGGAATATTTGGGAGTGGATTTATTTCGTTTGTATGTTATAATAGATACGTGGTGAAGTGAAAAATAGAATGCATATCATGTGTTTTATGCGCATTAGTTCTATTGACAATAAAATCGCTTTTGCTATAATATAACAATCTAACATCGGAGGCATCGGATTATGAATATAGCTCAAATGATGATACCCAAGGTTTTTACTGCTTTTTTGCATGAGGGAGATTCTGTGCGTCAGGGGCTGGAAATTATGCTGAATCATGGTTACACTGCCATACCAGTTTTGGACAGTGAGGAAAGATATATAGGTTGCGTGTGTGAGGGTGATTTTCTCCGTCACATACTGAATACGGGAACTACGGACAGAAAATTTCACGAGCAGTATCTGATAAGTTCCATAGTGCGCAAGGACTTTTGCCCTGCAATAAACATAGAGGCGGAGAAGGATGAAGTAATAGGCGGTATGCTTAATCAAAACTTTCTGCCCGTTGTGGACTCACGTAACATGCTTTGCGGAATACTTACGAGAAGCGGTGTAATAAAATACCTTGCAGAGAAGGTTCGTGACGAGTAAAACCAAAACACAGTTACAGAAAGGGACAAAGAATACATTGCAAAAGACGGCAAAAAAGCGTTTCAAACTAAATTCATTTCAGATAATGGCACTGGGATTTGCAGGAGCGATTCTAATCGGTGCCTTGCTTCTTATGCTGCCTATATCATCGGCAGAGGGTGTGGCAACACCGTTTGAAGATGCACTCTTTACTTCTGCCACATCTGTATGCGTGACGGGACTGGTGGTGCGTGACACAGGCACGTACTGGTCCACATTCGGTCATGTGGTAATTCTGCTGATGATTCAAATAGGCGGGCTGGGCGTGGTCACTGTGGCTGCGTCTTTTGCTATGCTTGCAGGGCGAAGGATAGGCCTCTTTGAACGCAGCACCATGCAGGAGGCCGTGGCGGCACCCAAGATCAGCGGCGTGGTGCGACTTACACTTTTCATTTTAAAAACAACACTTATAATAGAACTTGCAGGTGCTGTTGTGATGGCACCCACGTTCATACATGATTTTGGGGTGGGCAGAGGCATTTGGATGTCGCTATTCCATTCCGTATCGGCTTTTTGCAATGCCGGAATAGACCTCATGGGTGTCCGTGGTCAGTATTCTTCCATGACGAGTTATGCGGAAAATCCTGTGATAAACATTGCCGTAATGGGGCTTATTATATTGGGCGGTCTGGGCTTTTTAACATGGGACGACATATGCACACACGGTGTACATGTGAAAAAATACAGGATGCAGAGCAAGGTGATACTCGTCGTATCATCACTGCTCATATTGCTGCCTGCCATTGGTTTTTTCATATTTGAATTTTCCGATTTTCCGCTCGGGAAGCGTGTTTTAGCTTCACTTTTTCAGTCTGTAACTCCAAGAACGGCAGGTTTTAATACAGTGGATTTGGCTTCCATGACAGAAACCGGTAAAGCTGCCATGATAATTCTCATGTTGATAGGCGGTTCGCCCGGTTCCACAGCAGGAGGTATGAAAACCACCACATTTGCGGTTATTACAGCCTGTGCGGTATCTGTGTTCAGAAAACGTGAGAACGCACAGTTTTTCGGCAGACGAATAGCGCACGAGGTGATATCAACAGCCGCAACTATTGTACTCATCTATGTGGGTGCTTGCGTGGGCGGAGGTATGATAATAAGTTTATACGAGGGCTTGCCACTGCTTACATGTGTGTATGAAACTGCGTCTGCCATTGCAACCGTGGGACTTACATTGGGAATTACTCCGCAACTCGGACTGCTTTCAAAATTTATTTTGATTATAATGATGTATATAGGCAGAGTAGGCGGACTTACCCTGATTTACGCCGCATTATCGGGTGGCAGGATACAAATGGGTAAACTGCCTTTTGAGAAAATAACAGTAGGATAGGAGAGAGGATATGAAAAATGTACTATTGATAGGCATAGGAAGGTTTGGAAGGCATCTTGCCATACATCTTAATGAACTGGGTCATCAGGTGATGGCCGTAGACCATGACGAGGAGCGGATAAACGCCGTCATGGACATAGTCACAAATGCACAGATAGGTGACAGCACAAACGAGGAGTTTCTGGATTCACTGGGCATAAAAAACTTTGATGTGTGCATAGTAACCATTTCACAAGATTTTCAAGGCTCACTGGAAACCACGTATTTGCTGAAAGAGTTGGGTGCACGCAAGGTGATATCCCGTGCAGAGCGTGACGAGCAGGAAAAATTCCTGTTGAGAAACGGGGCAGACGAGGTGGTGTATCCCGAAAAACAGATGGCAAAATGGGCTGCAATGCGTTACAGCACGGATAAAATATTAGACTACATAGAGTTGGACGAGCAAAACGGTATATTCGAGGTGTCGGTGCCAAAGGCGTGGATTGGCAAGAGCATAAAAGAAATTGATATTCGTAAAAAGCACAGCATAAACATCATGGCAGTAAGACAAAACGGAAAAATCAGCCCAGTGGTTTCACCCGATATGATTATGTCAGAGGATATAACGCTGTTTGTTTTGGGCGAATATAAGGCATTGCACAAGTGTTTTAAAGTTTGAACGCAAAAATATGATTGAGGCAAGAGACGGAGAATATTTGCTCCGTCTTTTTCATGGATTGCGTATCCATTGACAAAAGGTTGTTACCACGGTACAATAACCACGGTGTATACCAAAAAATGACATATGATTGTACAGCGAAAGGAATGTTATATGAAAGTATTGTTGATTTTAAGCGACGGAATGCGACCCGATGCAATAGCAGAACATAAGTTGACCCAATATATGCAGAAGAATGCTACATACTGCATGGAAGCACGGACTGTAATGCCGTCGGTAACGCTGCCGTGCCATATGTCGCTTTTCCACAGTGTGGACCCGAACAGACACGGTATAACGAGCAATACATATGTGCCTCAGATGCGACCCGTTTCGGGACTCTTTGAGCAGCTTGCCGCAAAGGGGAAAAACTGTGCAATGTTCTATAACTGGGAAGAACTGCGTGATGTGGCAAGACCCGGCAAGCAGTGTATGAACATATGCATATCGGGCAAAAGATACGGATATGAAAAGTCCTCACAGGCACTTTTTGAGGCGGCAAAGAAACAGATGCAAGGTAAAGATGTGGACTTTGCATTCTTATACTTTGGCTGGCCCGATGATGAAGGACATAAATTCGGTTGGATGAGCAATGAGTACTTACATGCTGCAAATGCATGTTGCGACATGGTGTTGAATCTCACAGAGGAGCTGGACGACGACTGTGTCATAATCTACACGGCAGACCATGGCGGACATGACAGAATGCATGGAACAGATATGCACGAGGACATGACGATACCCATGTTTTTCCTTGGTAAACCCTTTGAAAAGGGAAAGAATATGCAGGGTTTGAGCATAAAGGACATAGCTCCTACCGTTGCAAATTTGTTTGAGGCTGAAATACCCGAGGAGTGGGACGGGAGCGATATCAGATGCAAGGCGTAAATGCAGCTTCGGTGAACGCAAATGCGCACAAGCAAAACGGCACTTGGCTTCCGATAATACTCTGTTGGTTAGTGTACATGACGGCATATCTGGGCAGGTACAGTTACGCCTCAAATATCACATCCATAATAAGGGATTTCGGCACAAGTCATTCCGACGCAGGCATGGTGACCACATGCTTCTTCTTTGCATACGGAATAGGGCAGGTCTTAAACGGAATACTGTGCAAACATTATAATAAAAAGTGGATGATTGCAGGTGCGCTCTTTGTTTCGGTTACTATAAATACGGCGGTTTTCATAGGCGTACCCTTCTTTTGCTTCAAATATCTGTGGCTTGTAAACGGTATGGCACAATCGGTTTTGTGGTCCACGTTGCTGTGCATCCTCTCCGAAACGCTTAAAAAAGAAGACCTCAAAAAAGCCGTACTTGTGATGAGTACCACAGTTTCCATAGGTACGCTCATAACATACGGTTTCAGTTCATGCATGGCACTTGTGGGGAGTTATTCGTACTCATTTCTGTTCGGTGCAGCGGCAATGCTTATATCCGCCCTGGTTTGGCTCATAAACTATAAAAAAGCATTCTCCTCACCCATATGCAAAACGGAAGATGTGACCGAAAATACAAGTAAAAAAGCATCTTATGGGCTATGGATATTCATTGCTGTATTCGGAGTGTTGGCAGTTGCAAATAACCTCATACGAGAGGGACTTACCACTTGGATTCCGTCCATTTTGAAAGAAAACTTCGGATTGCATGAGAGTCTTTCCATCATACTCACGCTGATTTTGCCCATGCTGGGGCTTTTTGGCGCAACATGCAATACGCTTTTAGAACGCCGACTTAAATCATTTGTATCGCTTGCAGGGATTTGGTACACACTCTCTGCGCTGTGTATGATTGTAGTGGTGGTTTTTATCGACTCAACACTGTGGTGGGTCGTACTCGTATCCTTTGGTCTTATTTCTCTCTTTATGCACGGTGTGAATAATCTCATAACCAGCATGTTGCCACTGTACATGAGAGAGCGGGCAAACACGGGATTGCTTGCAGGCATCTTGAACGGTTGCTGCTATGTGGGAAGCACCGCAAGTTCATACGGACTGGGAGCGGTGGCAGACCATTTTGGTTGGAACGGCGTGATTTGGCTTCTTTTTATCATATGTGTGATAGCCGTGGCAGTGTCCGTTACCATGAGCATTGTAACTTCACGGCAAGGACGAAAAGCAAAAGAAAGTGCATGTAAAGACGAGACGGCACAGATAAGTGTTGACTCAAAATAAATAAAAAACTCAGAACGCATGTGTTGCATTCTAAGGCGGAGCTGTGTGCGGTGGGTATTCTTGACAGTGAAGTTGCACAATGGTATAATTTCGATGCGGAGGTGTGTAAAATGATTAATGCAGCAGTTATAGGAAGCGGTTATGTCGGTCTGGTGAGCGGTGCTTTGCTTGCCGATTTCGGTAATAACGTGATTTGCGTCGATATAGATGAGAAAAAGATTGAGAACTTGAAAAAAGGCATACTTCCCATATATGAACCCGGACTTGACGATATCATAAAGACTAATTGCGATTATCACAGGCTGGCTTTCACTACCGACTTGAAATATGCGGTGGAAAATTCAGAGATTATATTTATTGCCGTGGGAACACCGTCGGAAGATGACGGCAGTGCCGACATTCAGTACGTACTCTCCGCTGCAAGAAGTATTGCAGAAAACATGAACGGTTACAAGATAATCGTGGATAAATCCACAGTTCCCATAGGCACGGGTAAACTGGTGCGACAAACAATACAGACTGTGCTTGATGCTCGTGGTGTTGACTTCAAGTTTGACATAGTTTCAAACCCCGAATTTTTGCGTGAAGGAACGGCAGTGTATGATTTTACACATCCCGACAGAGTGGTGCTTGGAACAGAATCAGAACATGCACTTTCACGCATGAAAAAGCTGTATGACATCCTCTATAAACTTGAAACGCCGTTTATAGAAACCACGCTTGAAACAGCCGAAATGATAAAATATGCGTCCAATGCTTTCTTAGCTACAAAAATCACTTTTATAAACGAGATAGCCAATCTCTGCGAAGCTGTGGGAGCAAATGTTCAGCAAGTAGCAATTGCAATGGGAAAGGACGGCAGAATAAGCCCTAAGTTCCTCCATGCAGGCCCGGGATACGGCGGAAGTTGTTTCCCTAAGGACACACGGGCACTTGCATACATGGGCAGAGAACACGGTGTGGAAATGCGACTTGTGGAAGCTGCAATTGAAGTGAACGAACGCCAAAAAATACACATGGTAAATAAAGTTACCGATAAAATGGGCGACCTGCACGGCAAAACAATAGCCGTTTGGGGACTTACGTTTAAGGCAAACACGGATGATATGCGTGAATCGCCGTCACTTGTAATATTGCCTGAACTGGTGAAGCGTGGAGCATACCTACGTGTTTTTGACCCTCAGGGTAAAAAAGAAGCGTCTTGGCGGCTTGCAGACATAGCAGAATCCATGTATTATGCAAAGGATGAATATGACGCACTCTGCGGCAGTGATGCGCTTATGATTTTAACCGATTGGTCGTCTTTCAAAAGTTGTGACTTTGAGCGTGCAGCAAAGCTCATGCACAGCAGATATTTCTTCGATTTCAGAAACCTCTACAAGCGCAAAGAAGTTGAAGAATGCGGATTTACATACAGCGGCGTGGGAGTATAAGTCATGGAAAAAGACCTCGTCTCCGTCATCATGCCTGCATATAATTGCGAAAAATACATCTCCGCAACCATAGATACCGTAACGGCACAGACGTATAAAAACTGGGAACTTATCATAGTTGACGACTGCGCAACAGACGGCACTGCAAATGTCATACAAAGGTATTGCGAAAGTGATTCACGCATCAAGTACATAAAGCTCGAAAAGAATTCGGGAGCAGCCGTGGCAAGGAATAAGGGCATAGAGCTTGCAAAGGGAAAGTATATTGCCTTTTTGGACTCCGATGACATTTGGCTTCCGGAAAAACTGAAAAAACAGGTTGAATTTATGAACTCGGGCAAATATCCTTTTTCATGCACAAACTATGAGAGGATAAATGAAAAAGGCGAAAGAATAGGCAAAATAATAAAGTGTAAAAACATATGCACATACAACACCTGTGTATGGATGAATCCCATAGGAAATTCCACCGTAATGCTTGATACAGAGCAGCTCGGTAAAATCTATGTGCCGAATATTCGCAAGAGAAACGATTACGCACTGTGGCTGAAAATAATGCGTACCACGGGTTGCCGTGCATACGGGCTTCCCGAAGTGTTGACTAAGTACACGGTGCGTGACGGCTCCATATCATCAAAAAAAACATCCCTTGTCAAGTACCAGTACAGACTATACCGTGACTGTGAAAATTTCTCCTCATTGCGTGCGGCTTTTCATGTGTGCATGTGGGGAGTTATAAAGATTTTGCACATAAAATAACTTATGCTCAGAAAGGACACTTTGGAAATGCATATCTGCTTTTTTGCACCTTCAAATAATTATCATACGCAAAAGTGGGCAAATTACTTCATGTCAAAAGGCATGAAAGTGAGCGTTATTTCATTTATTGATGCACACATTGACGGTGCGACCGTTTATTTTGTGGACTGTGGAGTTACTCCGACCCAATCTGACGGCTCAAAGCTAAAATACTTGCTTACCGCCGGAAAAGTTCGCAAAATAGTTAAAGATATACAGCCGGATATCATAAATGTTCACTATGCTTCGAGTTATGGTGCTGTGGCAGCGTTTGCAGGATTGAAAAACCACTTTTTGTCGGTGTGGGGAAAAGATATCTATTCATTCCCCAAAAAAAGTTTTCTGCATAAAGCACTTTTAAAATTCAGCCTGTCACGTGCAAAACATATCTTCTCAACCAGCAAGGCGATGGCTGAGGAAACACAAAAATACACAAAAAAACATATAGACATCACACCGTTTGGCGTGAAAACAGATTTGTTCACCCCCAAAAGGCGTAACAGAACGGATGATGCTTTCATAATAGGCACCGTAAAAGCGCTTACTCCAAAGTATGGCATAGATTACCTGCTCAAAGCGGCGGCGATTATACGCAATGAGCGCCCCGATATAAACTTAAAAATACGTATTGCGGGTAAAGGCGAATACGCAGATGAGTATAAGCAGCTTGCATGTGACCTCGGATTATCCCACATGACATCGTGGCTTGGTTTTATATCACAGGAAGAGGCAGCAACGGAATGGGCAAATATGGACGTAGGTGTTGTGGCATCAACAGAGGATTCTGAGTCCTTCGGCGTGTCCGCCGTTGAAGCAGAATCATGTGCAACCCCCGTGATAATATCGGATATCCCGGGACTTATGGAAGCTACATATCCGGGCAGGACAAGCATTGTGGTTCAGCGCAAAAACGAACGTGCACTTGCCGACGCAATCATATCGCTTTATGATAATCCTATACTATGCAAGGAACTCGGAACAGCAGGTCGTGAGTTTGTACAGAAAAACTATGAATTCACGGCATGTTTTGAGATGATAGAAGAACTGTTTATGCATTACTCGGAGGCTTGATGGTGACACTTTCGGTTATTATACCCGTATATAAAGCAGAGAACAGTATTAAAAAATGTGTGCAGAGTGTTCTGACCTCTAAAAGTGTTACTGAGGTTATACTCATAAATGACGGTTCTCCCGATAATTCGCTTGAAGTGTGCAACGAACTAAGAAAAAATGAACCACGAGTAAAAGTTTTTACGCAAGAAAACTGTGGTCCTGCCGTTGCAAGAGAAAGAGGCGTTTCGCTGGCTGTTTCAGACTATGTAACTTTTGTTGACAGCGATGACTTTGTGACCGAAGGTGCATATGATGATGTGTTAGAATACGCAGACGGCGTTGATATATTGGAGTTTGGTTGGCAAAAAACAGATGCAGATGGGAATGTGATTTCCAAATCCGAATTATATCATGAAACAGTCACGGGTGATGACTGTATCCTCCATTATGCAAAACAGAAAAACACCGCGAATTATCTGTGCAACAAGATTTTTTCGAGAAATATAATTGCCGATATTAAATGGGAGCGACTGTTTTGCGGTGAAGATGCGTATGTACTGTGTCATTGCTTTTTTGATGCATCGAATTACAGGGTAATACCGCACGTTCTTTACAACTATGTTATGACCGAAAACTCACTCTCACGGGGAATTACAAGCAAAGCCTTTGATAACATACGCGCATATCATCTTATAAGCAATTTATGCGAACAAAGGCGTGTGGAACTTGTGCCGTATGCGCAATATAAGCTCTGTTCTGTCTCTGCTAACTTGTATTGTGCAAGTGAGAATAAAGAGCAGCAAGAACTCTTGAAAAATGAGTTTGAAAAAGCGAGAAGTCGAATAAGTTTGAGATTCATATTAAAAAATGGCTCTCTGCATAGGAAACTCTTGGTAATTCTATTTGGTGTAAGTCCTAATCTTTGCCGTTTTCTCATAAGAAACAGACGAGGTGAATAACATGGAAAATCCGCTTTTTTCAATCATAGTACCTGTGTACAAAGTAGAAGAATACTTAGACAGGTGTGTGCAGTCACTCATAAATCAGACGTACAGAAATATTGAAATATTGCTTGTGGATGACGGCTCTCCCGATTCATGCCCCCAAATGTGCGATGCTTTTGCAGGGCGTGATGAAAGAATACATGTGATTCACAAGAAAAACGGCGGACTCTCCGATGCAAGGAATTTCGGAATAGATGCCGCATCAGGTGACTATCTTATATTCCTTGACAGTGATGATTACATAGATACCGATGCATGTGAGCGACTTTCAAAATATACGGAGACACATGCCGATATACTGGTGGCTGACGCTGTTGTGGAAGGCGGCATATGCCATTTGGAACACATAGAATACGACGGTGTATGTACAGGGTATGAGTTTCTTCGCATGTCGGTCATGAGTAAAAAAGCACCTATGGCGGCAGTTCTTTATATTTACAGCCGCAAATATATGACGGATAAAAATCTAAAGTTTAAAGTGGGAATACTTCACGAGGATGAACAATTCACCCCGAGGGCAATTTTAGCGGCAGAGTCCGTGGTGTGTACCGGTGAAGTTTTTTATCACTACATTATCCGTGAAGCATCCATCACCACAAAGCCCGATAAGCGGAAGAATCTTGCCGATATTTACCAAACATGTCTGGAACTTTCGGAGCTTTATGCGAGCATAGAGGACAGAAAATTCCGTCACGGCTTGTATGACGCCCTGGTATCTAAGTATCTCAATATGTTTTATTTGGCAGGTGCTCACAAATACGGGAAAGAGTATGTGCATAAACGCTTCGTAATAAAACACTCGTTCTCATTTAAGAGGCGTATTCTTTCACTGCTGTTTGTAATTTCACCCGCCGCATACAACTTCGCTATACAAAAGCTGAGGAATAGAAAATAACCGCAAATACATAAAATAAAATGCCGTTCGCAACTCACAAAAATGCGAACGGCAAGTTTTATGCGTATTAGATTTCCGAATAGTTATCTGCTGAGTCGTCTGTGCCGAGAGTTATTT
>JAFSHG010000042.1 GCA_017440405.1 Clostridia bacterium | reverse complement strand
TCGCCGACAGCTCCCTTTACACAAGGGAGCCTTTTCCGCAAACCGTTTGTTTGGTCTGTGCAGAACAATTCCTCAGTCAGCTTCGCCGACAGCTCTTTTTACACAAGGGAACCTTTTCCGATAGACCCTTGTTTTGTCTGTGGGAACTTTTCGGTTTGCGATTTCTCAAATAAGCATATTGCACGGTTTTTATGTGTTGATAAAAAATACTATGACTTGCGCCTTAATGTGCGCAAATATGCCTTTTGCGGTGCGGACACACGGTAACTCTCGATAGCTTTTTGAATTGTCTTGTTATGTGTCCATACGTCCAGTGCATTGTTTTGCAAGTATGGCAGTGTGGCATCATATTCTGCGGCAAGTGCGGTGGCGAAGTACCACGCACGAGCCATGTTCACGTAGTAATCATCGGATTTGACGGCACATACGGAGTCGTTTGCAAGCTTTATGCTCTCGGGCGTGAGAAAGTGGCGCATCAGTTGTAATACGCCGAACCTCACCGTGAAATTATGCTGCGATGAAAGCCATTTTTCTATGTGCGGAAAGAGTTTGTCCGTGTTATTCTTGAATACGGCAGGGGAGAGCGAGTCACATATCGCCCAATTGCTTATGTACGGCAGGATTGCGTCAACATATTCTGTTGCAAGACTAAAATCCCGCACCCTGTGTATGAGAAAGACGTGTACCAAATACTCCTCGTGATATTTGTGAGTCAACACTCGAAGAAGCGAACCCGTCGCCTCGGAATCACACATTTGTGCAGCTTTACGCAAAAAAGGGACTCGCACGCCCAGTACAAAATCAGGTGGTGTGTCGGGCATGAGTTTACATGAGAAATCTCTGTATTGGGTTTCACAAGCGGCTTGCAGTGCGGCTCTTATTTCATCCCAAGTCCTGTACATATCAGATTAGCTGTTGACCGTTTATGGTGAGACAGAAATGCAGTCCCAGTTTATCGGCGGCTTTTCTGCAAAGTATCATTCTGCCCAAGAATATCTCAAAATAATCCATGACGGAACTCAGCTCCGTGTCAACGGATAAATCCAAAGAGATGTTTTGATGCTCATCGTCTATGTGCAGCTGTGATTTTATAACCGAATAATTCACACGGTCATGTATGTCGAAAGTGCTTCTGTCCTTATTTCTCACACGACTTCTGCGCACATCCGACTTATCCGCAATTATGAGTGCCGCTGCCACGGCATTTACAGGTATTCCCGTGCCCTCATCATGATTGCCTATGGCGGTGGAAATCGTTGCGATGTCCTCTGCGTCAAAACCTAATTTTTCAAGTATGCAGAACGCAAGTACAGCACCGCTCTGACTGTGTTCCGAACGATTTATAAGATTGCCTATGTCGTGCAGAAAACCTGCAATCTTTGCAAGCTCCACACTATGCTCATCATATCCCAAAGTGGAAAGTATGTACCCTGCCGTTTCCGCCACCTGCGTAACATGTGCAAAGCTGTGTTCCGTGTAACCCAGTGCGCCGAGTGAAGCGTCAGCCTGTGTGATGTATGTGCGTATATCGGCATTCGCTTTTATCTCATTATATGTCATATGTTTTCCTTCCTGTTTTTTTCTTTATAGTATATCACCTCTCACCCCGCTTGACAAATAATATTTTTTGCTTATAATAAATTGAGATTCAGTCCCGATTTGGGAGGTCAAAAAAATGACTGATAGCAAAACATACAATACTCAGCAGCGCAAGCTCATATTGGATTGTTTCCGAAAGGAACAGGGAAAGGGTATGAGTGTAAAAGACTTGCTCACATGTCTTTGTGAAGAAAAGGTGGGGAGAAGTACGGTGTACAGGCAGTTGGATAAACTCGTGAGCGAATCCGTGCTTATGCGCTATACCACGGATGACGGCGTGTGCGTGTACAGCTTGAATGCACACTGCCATGGCGAACATTATCATTTGAAATGCACATCTTGCGGCAAAACCGTACACCTCGATAATGAAGCGTCTGCCGTCATGCGTGAAAGATTGCGCATAAATGACTTTGATATATCGGGGTCAGATACGCTGCTTCTGGGAAAATGTACGGAGTGTAAAGCGCATGATTAAAAAGTTATTTTGTTTAGTATTGGTGTGCATTTGTGTGCTATGTGCGGTAAGCTGTACAGACAGAGACGTAAGAAATGCAAATACGGCAGACGATGATAAGTTAAAGATAATCGCCACCATATTTCCTGCATACGACTTTGCACGGGAAATAACGGGTGAGTATGCGTACGTCACCATGCTCTTGCCGCCTGGTGGAGAAGTTCACGGCTTTGAACCCACGCCCACTGAGATGCTTGAAATTGCAGAGTGTGACCTTTTCATATATAACGGCGGTGAGTCCGATGAGTGGGTGGAAACACTGCTCGCGGGCGATGAATATGCAGAACTTTCAACTTTGCGCATGATGGATTGTGTTCAAACCCTTTCGGAGGAACCAACAGGCGGTACGGAGCATGAACACGACCATGACCATGAACACGACCATGACCATGAAGCGGACGAGCATGTGTGGACATCACCGAAGAATGCCATTTTAATATCGGAGGGGATATGTAATGCACTGTGCGAAAAAGATGCTGAAAATGCCGATGCGTACAGGGCAAAGTTTGAAATGTTGCGTGTGCGCCTGTCTGCAATTGATGCACAAATCAGGAGTGTTGCAGATGAAGCGGAAAATAAAACACTCATATTTGCCGACCGTTTCCCCATGCGATACTTTGCAGAAGAATACGGTTTTGACTGCTATGCTGCTTTCCCGGGTTGTTCATCCCATAGCGAACCATCCGTTCCCACCCTCATCTTTCTCATAGATAAGGCGAAGGCCGAGGGCGTCCATGCAATATTTTCCATGGAGTTTTCAGACGGCAGAATGGCGCAAACCGTATGCGACGAAACGGGGACAAAAAGTTATACCCTGCACTCCTGCCACAGCGTTTCGGCGGACGACTTTGAAAACGGCGTTACCTATTGCGATTTGATGCGGCAAAATGCCGATACCTTGCGCCGTGCTTTGGGCGCAGAATAATATTCGGAGGTTTTATGTCACTTATAAAATGTGAGAATTTGTCACTTGCATACGACTCTGCGGTGGTGGCAAAGAATATAAATTTTGAAATATCACGAGGCGATTATCTGTGCATTGTGGGCGAAAACGGCTCGGGCAAGAGTACACTCATAAAGACGATTTTGGGACTCAAAAAACCACATGACGGACAAGTCATATTTGATACAGATTCGGATGCCTGTGCCATAGGCTACATGCCGCAACAGACCGAAGTGCAAAAGGATTTCCCTGCAAGCGTATTTGAAGTCGTACTATCAGGTAGGCTTAACAGTTGTAGATTTAGACCGTTTTTCAGCAAGAACGATAAAATAACAGCAATGCACAACATGCGGCTAATGGGTGTTGACTCACTAAAAAACAAAAGTTTTCAGGAGCTTTCGGGAGGGCAGCAACAAAGGGTTCTTTTGGCTCGTGCGCTCTGTGCCACAAATACAAAGGGACTTTTGCTTTTGGATGAACCCATGACGGGGCTTGACCCGCACGCAACTGCCGATATGCACAAACTCATAAGTGACATAAACAGACGCCTCAATATCACCGTTATAATGGTTTCGCACGACATACATGCCGCTGTGAATTACTCCACGCATATTTTGCATATGGTGGGTGAGAACCCGTTTTTCGGCACTACGGACGAGTACAGGGAAACGGAGCAGGGCAGAGAGTTTTTATGTGCTTGGGGTTGCAAACATTGACGGAGAGGAGTTTTGTATGTTGATTGCAGAAGCTGTAACAAGTATTTTTTCATATTCATTTTTAGTCAGAGCGTTTGTGGTGGGAACGCTGGTGTCGCTGTGTGCATCGCTTTTGGGCGTGAGCCTCGTGTTAAAACGCTATTCCATGATAGGTGACGGACTTTCACACGTGGGCTTTTCTGCGCTTGCCGTGGCGTCTGCACTCTCGCTTGCGCCGCTTGCCGTGGCGATTCCCGTGGTACTTTTGGCGTCATTTGTACTGCTGAGGTTGGACAACAAAAAACTCATGGGCGACTCTGCCATAGCCGTGATTTCAAGTGCAGCACTTGCCATTGGCGTGCTTTGCGTGTCTCTTTCGGGGACAAATACAGACCTTGAAAGCTACATGTTCGGCAGCATCATGGCAATAAGTGACGCTGACGCATACCTCAGCATCGCCCTTTCCGTGATACTGCTTGCGGGGTATGTACTTTTCTACAACAGGATTTTTGCAGTCACCTTTGATGAAAGTTTTTCTCGTGCCACAGGCATAAGAACGAATTTTTTCAACACTCTCATTGCCGTTTTGACCGCCATAACCGTGGTTCTGGGTATGCGTATGATGGGCGCACTGCTCATATCCTCGCTCATAATATTCCCCTGCCTGTGTGCAAGAAAACTTTGCAGCAGCTTCAAAGCCGTGTGCATCTGTTCGGGGCTTATATCCGTGCTGTGCTTCTTTGTGGGGATGGTGGCATCCTATGTGTTGGGGACACCCACAGGCGCAAGCATCGTGGCTGTGAATGTGATTGCACTCGTTTTGTCCTGCCTCGTGGGGTGGGGCGTGAGGAATGTCAAAGGGGCGCATCAGGGGTAATATCACCGTTAAAAACTAAACATGTTCGGTCTTATAACGGCTTTACGGGATTCACTTTGCCCAATGCGTCCGAACAGCTCAGCAGCCGAATAATTTTATTTTTTGCAAAAAACACTTGATATTATGAATAAAATATGTTAATATTGAGTCGATAGCAATTGTATTGAAAGTAATGCACTGGGAAGTTGAAAGGGGGTATGGTATGATTGCAAGAAATCAAAAGGGCTTTACACTGGTCGAACTCATCATCGTAATTGCGGTAATAGGCGTGCTTTGTGGCATACTTGTCTTTGTAATAAGCGGTGCCGTAGCAAAGTCGGACGCAAAATCTGCTTTTTCGGATGCACGAAATGCCCTGACAAGTTATGAGATTTACAGTCAGGAATACGGAATTAAAAACCGAAGCGTACTTATTGTTGTGCAGAAGAAAAATTCCATGTATGTTTACGGGCTTATGGGGGGAAAAGACGAACTGCGTGAATGTACAAAAAACAGTTTCAAATGCGATGCCGACAGACCTTTTGACAGCAATGTATCCGAGTTGCTTGACAAAATGATATCAGACAGCATTGTTGAGGAAGAAGAAAACGCTGCATGTTTGAATAACATGTTGCTCGATATTCTGCCTAATGTAGCAGTTTACAGCGGATACAGGCTGTGTGCATTCTCTGCCGATCTTTTTATCGAGAACACAAATATTGAGATTGCAGTGGGAGAAAGTGAGAATCTTGGTGCCACAGTATCGCCTGCAGAACCCATACGGTACATTTCAAGTGATGAAAGTGTGGCGATTGCAGATGACCGAGGCAACATAAGAGGTGTATCCGAAGGCACTGCCACCATTACCGCCATATGCGGCGAAACGCGTGTGGAGGCAAGTGTGAGTGTTACCGAGTTTATTGAGTTTTACGGAACATTTGAGCAGTTCAAATCTTATATTGAGGAAACCGGGACAAAAACACTTTATATACGTCTGATGACGGATGTGATAACAAATTCATTTAACGATCTGCCTGTGGAGGTGCCTGCGGATAAAAAAGTAAGACTTGACGTGAACGGAAATGCCTTGTTGTGTTCGGCTGTTCCCCGTATTGAAGGAGAACCCGGCGAGCAGCATAATGCCTTTATCAAGAACAATGGGGGTGCATTGAAAATAGAAAATGCATCGGATACATTATCCAAAGTAGGCTTTGCAAGTGTAAGTTTTGATGTTGATCATTCCGTTTGGCTGTCAACACTATACAACAGCATGGGTGAGATGCGCATTTGCGGTAATATTACAATTGACAATAACATTTGTCCGTTTGATAATTCAGCCCATACATTCCGTATAATAAATCAAGACAGGTGCATTATCAATGACTTGAAGCCTGAAAAGACCGGTACAGACCTGCATTATGACCCGTTTATCTATAATGATGAAGGCGCAAATTTATCTGTTTCAGACAGCGTGATAATGCACGGCGGAATAGTAAACAAGGGAGTAATTTCGTACGTATACAATACTGAAATAACACATGTCACAACACAACGTGATGAAATAAAGTCTGTTATTGTAAATTACGGCACCATACTCAGCATAGATAATTGCATAATAAGTAATGATGCCCAAGACCCGTCAGTATATTCTCCCGAGATGCAATCCACTACTACCCGCTACGCATTGTATTCCCAAGGTATTGTCGGTACGGTAATGAATACAAAAATAACCTCGGAAAAATTCGGAAACGCATTTTATGTCCATGACGGTGAGGTGGGCAGCATAATCGGCTGTGAGATGTATTCGGCATCAGATCCGTTGGTTTTTGAGAGTGATGCCGTACTTGTGAATCGACTCAAAGACGGTAAATTGTCAGCAGAAGTAGATGCAGAATTGTTGGAGCAAAATTATATTTGTGAGGAAGCAGACGGCATATTCATAATCCGCAAAAGGCATTGAATGGGCAAGATATATGCGGAAAACTTAGGCTGCAATAAAAACAAAAAAAGAGGACTTCGCCCACCCGGGGAGAAGTCCTTCAAAGTTTATGTGCATTATCAGAAAGCCTGTATCATGCCTGCCGCATATTTTAATATCGCCACTGCGTCTGCCGTGTTTACTGCATTATCATGATTTACTTCCGAAAGCAGAAGTTGTGCATCACTCAGTTGTGCCATTCCCGCTGCATATTTTAATATTGCAACAGCGTCCGCCGTGTTTACCGCACGGTCCATGTTCGTGTCGCCCAACGGGTATTCTGCGGTATCGTCGCTATCGGGCGGCGTGGGCGTTTCACTTTCAGGCGGCGTGGGCACATCACTTTCGGGCGGTGTGGGTGTGTTCACCTTTTCATACAAAGCATATATGGAAAGGTCGGAACGGACAATGGTGGTAGCATAGCTCCAACCCGTGAAGTTATATCCCTCATGTACGGGAGCCTCGGGCGGTGTTACGCTTGCGCCGTGAGCCGCTTCAATCTCTGCTATAACCGTGGTTTCGTCCATGTCATAAAAAGTTACCGTGTGCAGTTCGCCCTCTCTGTACAGCTCCACCGCATCAATCCAAGCTCTGTCGTCATATGCGCTGTCGCTCGTATCTTTCAGATATTGCCAAGAGAACACATACTCACCGCTTGCGGGTACGGTGTATTCGTAATGCTCCCAATTCTTATAGCCGCTCAATCTGTTTACCTCATTGCCGTTCACACAGAACAGGAGAATATCACAGTTCACTTCCGAACTTACCTTCTGGTCAAAACTGATTTTACTTCCCGCATTCAGATGTCCTGCATCAAGTACAATTTCCGACTTTGATGAATTTACGCCTTTGTTGGTTGATACCACGCAAGCTTTTTCGTCGTGTATTGTTGCTTCAAAAGGATAATCGCCCGTGGTTATAAGCTCCAGTCTGCTGCCCTGTACATTTATGGCTTCATTAAAACCGTTTTCACGCACCACGCAAGTGACTTCGCCGCTGAATCCGCCGTCTACGGTGGTTACTGTTACGGTAGCCGTACCCATTGCAACGGGGACTGCCAAGCCGTCGGCTGTTACAGTGACTATGTTTTCGTCATTGCTCTTGTATGTGAGCCGTTTATCGGTTGCATTTTCGGGCAAAACCCGTACCTCGATGTACTCGCCCGATGTGCTTTCGTAAAGTTCAAGCGATGAAGTGAGAATTTCAAGTCCCGTGACATGCAGTGCGCCCAGTGAGTGCACAGTACATTCGGCGGTTATTTGGCGTGGATTTTCATCGTCCGATAAGTCCGTAACAGTGAGAGTTACGGTGGCAACACCCTCATTGCGTGAGGTTACAACGCCACTTTCTGAAACACTTGCCACAGCAGGGTCAGATGACGACCACGACGATGTGTATCTTATATTTCCGCCCGTGACTTCAAAACCGAGTGCATGAGTATTATTCTGATAAAGTGAAATGTCCGTGTCCGAGAGAATTACGCTCTCCACAGGGTCATAGTTTTCCACATGCATTACAAAGTTCGCATTTCCTGCGGTTACCATGGTTGCGCCGCTCGAATAGTCGTAATTTCCGACCCTTTGTTTTGCCGCTGTCACCGCCTCTGAAAATGTATACGTTCTTTCGGGGTATGTGGGATGCGATTCAAAGAGCTTTTCCCAAAGCACAGCGGAGAAAGAGAAGTCATACGAGAATGAAACGCTTTCCGTGTATCCCGCCACAAGCTCTGCACCGCAAGATAGCATGGGATTGCAGATTGCAGTGGTTTTCATGCCCAAGCATATCACGAGATATACCAAGGTATCTGGGAGAGTTTTGCCTTGATTCTGTATGTATTTGGTGAAAAATGAACCCGTAACTCCTATATCCGAACCCGATGTCATTATATGTCCTGCCGATAAGTCTGCGCTGTAATCGTAATTGGACGTGTCACCTTTTCGCATAATCATGTAGGATTTTCCGTAAGCCGTGGTACCGTGGCTGTCTATGAAAAAGAAGCCGTACTGGTCCATATTTTTCAGGTTTCCGGGGTATGCAGACTGTTCCTTGCAGTCCACGTACTGTCCGCCCGTGATTTCGCATATGCCCGATGCAATGTTCGTATAAAATTCGTTATCAAAGCTTCCGGCAGAGGGAGTATTTCTGTACGGTCTGAACACCAAAACATCGGGGTCCGTCCACGACGCTTCCTCAATGGTGCGAGTAACTTCCGTGGGGAAAACCTGCATCGTGCTGCGGGTATCTTCCGCATGGGGCATCAGTTCAAACTCCTCGTAAAAGCCCTTTGCGCCCGACTTGAATGTGAACACGAAAGTGTAGTCCTTTTCCCACTGTATGCTGCTTCTGTCTATGGCGGGGTCCGTGGAAATGTATGAGTACATGGCTTGGAGAACGTCTTTTGCCTCAACACCGTTTAAGCGGAGGTTTTCTTCATATTCTTCTGCTGCATTCCAGAAGTTTTCATGTTCTTGAAGCTCTTTTTCCGTGAGCTGGTGGTAGTAATTTACGTCAAACGGATTACTCTCCAAGCCATCTGAACGCAGGGTGTATGTAACCGTTCTGTTTTCCGTGATATCGGGAATTATACGGGCAGAGTAAATACCGTCATTTTTTATCTTATCGCCGTCTTTGCCCGAGTCATTCAGATGAGTAATAATATTTCCTCGGTCATCGTACACGGCAGCGTCTGCCTTTCCGCCCGTGGTGAGAATGTTTGCGGTAAAGAGCAGTTCGTGCTTTTTATCCGTGGTAAGCTCCGTGGAACTTGCTGCAAAATCCGAAAGTGCAACGGTTCTGCACGATGAGCCCAGTGCCAATGTCTGAGGCATACACACGGCCGCAAGCATCACGAACGCCAGTGTGAAAGAAAATGTTTTTTTCATGGTTTGCACACACCTTTCATTATAATCAACACTGAAAGTATAGCACTTTTTGTCGTCACATACAAGTACGAAATATATAAAATATACCTATGACAGCACCGAGTTTTTATAATTTGCACGCAAAAATGCGAAACGGAATACGGGTATGAACACAGCAGTGTTGACAAAAAAGAAAAAATGAGATGTCGTCTTTAATGAAATTGCGCTTTTAATTGTGATGCGTCTGTGCTATAATGTCACACGATTCGGAGGTGAGTTGAGTGAAAGAACTTTTGATGCTGTTTGTGTCCTTTGCAAAGATAGGTGCCTTCACATTCGGCGGCGGATACGCCATGCTGCCCATGCTTCAAAAGGAGTTGGTGGAAAGGCGAAAGTGGACGAGTGAAGATGAGATTATGGACTACTTTGCCATAGGTCAGTGTACACCGGGCGTTATTGCCGTGAACACTGCCACACTCATAGGATATAAAAGAAAGGGTGTATTGGGCGGCATATTTGCCACGCTCGGCGTGATTTTTCCGTCAATGGTCATTATCACCGTAATCGCTGCATGTCTTCGGAATTTTGCCGAGTATGAAGCCGTGAAGCACGCATTCGGCGGAATACGGGTGTGCGTGTGCGTACTCATTGTGAATGCCGTGATAAAGCTGGGTAAAAAATCACTCCCGAATTTATTGTCCGTAGGTATATTCTCCGTAGTGCTTTTACTTGCGCTGTGGGGAAAGATACAGACTGCCTTTTTGGTACTTTTGGCTGGCGCATTCGGTGTCATACTGCACTTTTTAAGCAAAAAAAGAAAGAATAAAGTCAGCGAACCCGAAACCGAAAAGAAGGAGGAATTGGCAGAATGAACACCGTAATTCAACTTTGCTTGGAATTTTTCCTCACAGGTCTTTTTGCAATAGGCGGAGGAATGGCAACACTGCCGTTTTTATACGATATAGGCGCACGCACGGGCTGGTACACCAATGAGGATGTGCTGCAAATGCTTGCCGTTTCAGAATCAACACCCGGCCCCATAGGTGTGAACATGTCCACGTATGTGGGATTTACGGTGATGTTTGCGTCATACGGCATATGGGGCGCAATAGCAGGCGGAATATTGACTACACTATCGCTCGTACTGCCGTCTTTGATAATAGTACTCATTGTGGCGAGGGTGTTGGATAAATTTAAAAATGCAGCTATTGTACAGTCGGTGTTTACCGCCATACGACCTGCATCGCTTGCACTCATTGTTGCAGCGGGATTGGGCATTATGGCGTCCACCCTGCTATGTATCCCTGACGGGTTCACACTCTCTGCCGTGAGTGATGTGCAGAGTTTTACGGGACTTTTTAATTTTAAGGGAATAATACTTGCGGCTGTGCTCTTTTTCGGAATGCGATTCTTCAAAAAACTGCATCCGATAGTGTTCATTGTAATATCCGCTGTTGTGGGCATTATTTTTTCAATGTGATGATACGCTTTTTGAATGAAAACGACGAAAATTTAATACAACAGGCAAAGCACCTTTGGCAAGAGGCTTTTTCTGATTCCGATGCATTCACCGAGTATTATTTTTCAAAGAGGTCAAAGCCCGAGTACATACTCTGCCTCATAGAAGACGGCGTGGTTTTGAGTATGCTCCATGTGTTGCCTCAGAAGATGAACTTTGGCGGTCGAATCTTTGACACTCATCTTATTGCAGGCGTGGCAACACGAAAATGTCAAAGGCGTAAAGGCTATGCTGAAGCTGTGCTGCTATACGCACATAGGCATATAGATACGGACGCATTTATTTTGCAGCCTGCAAATGAAGAACTGGTTTCTTTTTATGAGAAATACGGTTATAAAACACTGTGCAAATACGGAGTCCGAACTTTGCGAAATGACGGCTCATGTAAAGGTATGCTGCATTCGGGCGCGACACCCACTGCGGAAAAGCTGCTCGCCATATACTCTGAGAATATGCGGGATTTTGAGAACTGTGTTCATATGGAAAAGGCAGACTTTGAAAAACTGCTGAGTGAGGCAGATGAGAGTGAAATAAAAGTTTTATGTACAGACAGTGCGTTTGTCATTACAGACGGCAATGAAGCATTATTGTGCGGTCATATTACGCCTGATACGGAGCGGCTCATACTTTCCGAGTCTGAAACAGACAGTGTAAGGGTCATATGTCCCATGGACGTGTCCTGCTCTGAGCGTATTACATTCAACATGATACGTTCAAAGCTCAAAGTAACGGGCAGTGTGTTTTCACATTTGCGTTACTGATACTCATCAATGAGTTCAAAAGCCCATTCTTTTTCGGGCGATTCTATTATGATAAAAGGCTCAGAGCCGTCATCTTCAAAAAGCCATGTATCAATGCGTCTTGTTTTGTCCGGGGTCACTTGGGCAAAAAACAGAGCATACGGCAGATATCCGTCGGCATACACCAAAACGGTAATTCTGCCGTAGTTTTGAGGCTTTATATCGTCAAAATGCGTATCACGGACTATGGGTACGGAAAATGCCTCCGTTTTTCCCGATGTGTCCGTATACAGGATTTGTTCGGTTTCGGGTATCACCACCTTGGCATTTTGTACGGGAGTTTGCATAAAGCCGTCATACACGCATATTATGAGCTTGC
>JAFSHG010000041.1 GCA_017440405.1 Clostridia bacterium | reverse complement strand
GCCCCTGAGGGTGTACCACGAAAAAAGTCACTTTTGTCTACCGACAAAGGTGACTTTTTTCAATGATATCCGTTCCTTGCGAAACGGGTGATATATCTTCGATATGATATCGCTCTACGAGCGATGATATATGCCTTCGGCATATGAAGGAACGGATATTATATCATGCTTGCGTAGCAAGTATATCATACGACTTAACGTATATCATATCGCCAAAGGCGATATATCATTGAAAAGCACAACAAATTATGATGTAGTGCTGATGGAAGAAGGTGCTTTTATGTCCGAAAATAAATTGCTTGACTTATCTTTTGAATTTGCGGTTGCGATCGTTAATCTTGTTGATGGTGTAACAGCGCCGAAAAGTTCTTATATGACCGACCAACTTGCAAGAGCAGGTACATCTGTGGGAGCCAACATCCACGAAGCGCAATATGCACAGAGCAAGAAAGATTTTGTTGCAAAATTAGAAATCGCATTGAAAGAATCAAACGAAACAAGTTATTGGCTGAAACTGATGTACGAAACTAAAAGGATTGATAGTACAACGTATCAATACACAGAGAAATTATGCGGCAAGATTCGCAGACTTTTGATCGCATCTTGCAGAACAGCAAAGGGGGATGTGAAATGAAAGAGCGCATTATATTAGAAGCCGAATGCTTCAAATTATCGTTGGACTTTCAAGTGTTCAAATCCGATATTTCCTATCCTTACTAACACAATTTTGTCCGTTTATGTTTTAAGCGAAGGCTTCTCTGCATCTGCAACCATAGATATTGACATAGAAGATGTAGTTTCTTTTTGTAAGGAACTGCAAAAAGTTTATGATTCTCTAAACGGAGAAGCAAAAATACAAGAGCCATTCGGAAATCAACAGTACATATCGTTTTCAGGTGATAAAAAAGGACATATTCTTATTTCTGGCACACTTAATTCCAATGGTGTAAAAGGTTATTGGCAAGAACTGAAATTTGAAAATATCATTGATCAAGCTCTTCTACCGCAATTTATTAAAAACTTGGACGTTTTTTCAAAACTATGTATTTAAGATTATAAACCAACGAATTTTGCAGGTGATTTGCATACCTTTTTGCGTTCTTTACCTGCCCCTACGCTCCGTTTTTTACTCTTTCGCACGAGAAGCCACTTCTTTTTGCGAAGCCTTTTTATGCTTAACTGCCAGCCTCATTAAAATTCCCGACCACATCTTGCAAAATAACAAATAATATGTTATCATTTACTGAAACGTTCATACGAAGGAGCAGGCTATGAAAACAGGAATACTGGGCGGGACTTTTAATCCCGTACATTACGGACATCTTGAAATGGCAAGACTGGCAAAGGAAACGTTTGATTTAGACCGTGTTTTACTCGTTTGCACGGCAAACCCGCCGCATAAGCAGCCATCAGGACATGTATCGCCGCAGGTGCGTTATGAAATGCTGTGCGCTGCCATGTCACCCGCATATGAGGGAATTTACCCCTGTGACATTGAACTTTGCAGAGGGGGTGTGAGTTATACCTCCGACACCATAGCACAGCTCAAACACGATTTCCCGCATGATGATTTTTATCTCATACTGGGGTCTGATATGTTGGAGAGTTTCCCGTCATGGCATGAGCCGCTTGAAATAACAAAAAATGCTCAAATAATTGCGGTGAGGCGTCCGAACTGTGAGCAAGACGCAGAGTATTCTTACGCTGTGAATATGATACGTGAATCCCTCTCAGGCACTGTGTATGAAGCGGAATTTTTCGTGCCGCCCATTTCGTCCACCGAGATACGAAAAAGAGTGTATGAAGCAGAACCCATATTGGGTTATTTGCCGTATGAAGTGGAAAAGATAATTTATAAGCGGGCACTGTATTCCCCTGCCGATGTGCATTACATCACGCTCGACATGCAAAAGAGACTGAATCCCAAGCGTTTTGCACACAGTATAAGCACCATGAGAGAGGCCATTCTTTTAGCCGACAGATACGGTGCAGATAAGAAAAAATGCAGGATAGCAGCTCTTACACATGACTGTGAAAAAGCAGCAGGTACAGACCTTGTAAACGCTGCATACAGATGCGGCCTTACACCCGATGCATATGAGTTGGAGTCCCCCGCCCTCATTCATGCCAAACTGGGTGCGCACATGATAAGGATGCGTTACGGCATAAAGGACAAGGAGATAATAGACGCTGTGGCAGTGCATACTCTGGCAGCACCTTTTATGTCCAAAGTAGCCATGGTGACGTATCTGGCAGACTGCATTGAACCGCAAAGGTCATACCCCGACACCGACGCCATACGTCACGCTGCAAGCATAAGCCTCAAAGAAGGAATGCTCACCGCCATAGATTTGAGCGAAAAATTCTTGGTGGGTGTAGGAAAAAGACTGCATCCGCAAACGCTGGCGGCAAGGGAATGGCTACAAACACTTGAATTTTAATATTTTAATAAAAAACAAAATCACACGGAGGTTTTATGACAAGCAAAGAGAATGCAGAGCAGATAGCTCAAATATTGGAAGACAAGAAAGCAGAGGATGTACAGGTTCTGCACGTGGGAGACAAAACCATTGTGGCAGACTACTTCGTGATATGCTCGGGTCACTCCGTACCGCATGTAAAAACGCTTTGCGACGAGGTGGACGAAAAGGTAAAAGAGCACGGTTTGGATATAAAAAAACTGCGCACGGACGGCTACAATGACGGACGCTGGATAGTTATGGACTATGGCAATATTTTAATACACATATTCCACCCCGATGAGAGAGAATATTATAATCTGGAACGGCTTTGGAGCTGATACAGCTTTACATGAAAAAGCATTATGACAGTGCGGTCACAGCTGCTGTGGACTATTTGAGTTATAAAGAGCGCACAGAGCAGCAGGTTCGCATAAAACTGCGTGAATACGGTTTTGATGAAAAAGATATTGATGAAGCAATAGCGGAGCTTGCAGACTCCCTCTTGCTTGATGACTCGGATTATGCGCACTGCTTTGTTCAATCCAAACTCGCACAAAAACCGCAGAGCCTACGCAGTCTGCGCTCAAAAATGAAAAGCCGCAAGCTGCCCGACTGCATTATCGAGCAGGAACTTCTTGCTCTGCCCGAGAACAGCGACTACGAAAATGCCTACGCCGAATCTTTAACATTTTTCCGCTGTATGAATCCCACGGAGGGCGATGCCGATATAAAAAAGTTGCGTGAAAAACTCATGCGGCGGCTTATAAATCACGGCTATTGCTATGATGATGTGAAATCTGCCGTAAGACAGGCAGAATATGACTTTTTTCATCCGGAACAGGAATAAAACATGCACTCGTACCCAAACCCCGACTTAATCAAAAAAAATCTCACACACCCGTCACTTTGCAGCAAAATTATATGCGTGCAAGAAACACCGTCCACAAACAGCCTTGCTAAAAAGATTGCCCGTGAGGGTTGTCCGCACGGCACACTCGTAATATGTGCAAACCAAACCGCAGGCAGAGGCAGAGGCGGAAGACAATGGCAGAGCAACGAGCATACCGGACTGTGCATGAGTATAATCCTGAAACCCACCGCAAAGACAGAGGATATGATGCGCTACACACCTGCATTTGCTCTTTCCGTGGCGAAAGCACTGCAAAAATTCGGAGTGGATTGCGAGATAAAATGGCCCAATGATATTTTAGTGCAGGGTAAAAAAATATGCGGCATACTCTCCGAAGCCATTTTTTCGGGCTCTCGTTGCGAATACCTCATATGCGGTATAGGAGTGAACGTGAACGACGTGTTTTCGCCGTCGGACGATAAGTACATCACACAGTACGACCCTGCACAAGCAAAGGATGTGGAGACGTTTGCGTGTTCCGTATTCAGCGTAACAGGACGTATAACAGAACGTGAAGCTTTGGCGGCTGCAATTATAAACGAAATTCAATCCGTATTTCACAAGTGTGAAACCGAATCCGATTTTAAATGCGTCTTGGAGGAATATTCCGCACTTTCCTGCATAATAAATAGAGAAGTCAGAGTTTTTACGGACAATCCCTTTACGGGCATAGCCGTGGGGCTGGATACATTTGGCAGACTGCTTGTACAGACAAGCCGCGGAACGGTATGTCTGAATGAGGGCGATGTGTCACTACGGCTTGTTTGAGAAATAAAATGAACACCGCAGCACTAAAAATTTGGAGGGACATGGGGAAAGAAAACTTTCCCATGCACTGCGGTGTCCGACATATGCTGCGACTTTTTGAGGAGGTCGCAACGAATCGGGAAGGCTTACAGAATCATTCCTGCCTGTGACTGCTTTTCTCCCGTGCGAGCACTTTCCATTATGAGTTTATCTGCTACAAGTGCTATGAACTCGCCGTTTGTGGGCTTGTCATTCTTATTATAGATGCTGAACCCGAATATCTGATTTATGTTTTCTATACGGCCTCTTGACCAGGCAACCTCTATGGCATGACGAATAGCTCTCTCCACCTTGGACGGGGTCGTCCTGAAATGATTTGCTATCCCGGGGTACAGTTCCTTGGTTATTTTATTTATGAGTTCCGGTCTGAAATACACCATGCGTATCGCCTCACGCAAATAGTGATACCCCTTTATGTGTGCAGGTATGCCAATCACAAGGAAAATGGCGGTTATTCTCTCATCCAGTGTCTTTGGAGCGGATTGCGGCTGATACAACCTGTTTTTCGGTGTTGAGCCCGTTTCGTCCAAATCCAAAAGACGCTTGTACACGGTCTCCGCTTCTGCCGGCTTTATCATGTAATATTTTGCACCCATAGCACATGCACGCCTTATGATATCTTCACTTCTCAGGGCACTCAACACTATAACAGCAGGCGGATTTTCCAAAAGTCCTGCCTGTATGTGTTCTAATATGCCGAACCCGTCCACATGCGACATTGCAAGCTCTGTTATGAGAATATCATAATGTACAGAGTGAAGTGCGCTCAGTGCTGCCGCTCCGTCCTGCACCGTGTCCACGGACATTATGCCGTCCTGTGCAGAGAGATAGTCTTTCAGTTGTGATTGCAGAGTGGAATTTGAATCTGCAATAAGTATTCGTTTTCCGTTCATAACATTTCTCCTGTTTTCTTTACTACCACACAAAGTATGAGTATTTTTTCTCTCCGTCTTTGTGGAACTGATTGCATTTTAGCACTTAAAATCGAGTCTTGTACAGATGGCAAAAGTGGGTATTGTTGCAGAATCAAACGGCTTTTTGGCGAATAATGGTATCTGCACAAAAAACATGCCGTGCTAAATGTTGAAACCGAGCATTATTTCTTTCCGCTGCATACATTGGATGCAAAAAATGTGATAAATCAACCACAAACTGTCATTTGAGAGCAAAAACCATAAAAATACTTGTGCAGATAAAACACCCGTGGTACAATGTATGCGAATCGGGTAAAAAAATTGCCCTGTATTTCGGAGGACGCCATGAAAGGAAATGCAAGAGAAAGACGCAGAAAAAAACGTGAAGAACAAAGAAAAACCGATGTGTTCACAGCAAAACCCACCCACACAAAGAAGCAGGGTGCTTTTTCTGTTGCTTTCGGTAAAATGTGCAGCAAAATACGCACATTATCTGAAAAACCTGCACTTTTTATATTTGTATGCGCTACGGTTTTGTGTATAATAATGGAAGCTTTGGCAAGGCATAACCCTTTGGAAGCCGTTATGTTCCTTTTCCGCAACCCGGTAGCATTTTTACTCAGCGTTGCAATCGTGGCTCTGACCATGGTTCCCTCTCTTTTCTTCAAAAAACGCTTTGCCGTCATGTCTTTCATAGCACTCTTATGGTTTTCCATGGCAGTTACGAACTTTATAATATGCTTTTACAGAATCACACCCTTTTCTGCAATGGATATAACTCTTATAACCTCCGTGTTTTCCATTATAGAAATGTATTTTAGCATTTGGGGCATAATACTCGTTTCACTCCTCATACTGGGTGCGCTTTACGGCGTGATAATTTTCTTCATTAAATCGCCTGCATCAACCTTGATATGGAAAACACGCATACTCTGTGCATGTAAGGTGGCTGTTTTCTTCTCACTTGCACTTTTTACGGCAGTGCAGTCAGGCTCCATATCCGGAAAATTTACAAACTTAGGTGATGCATACGAATCGTACGGATTTACATACTGTTTTTCCGCAAGCGTATTCAGCAGAGGTATCACACGCCCCACAGGTTACAGTCAGGAAGCAGTGGAGGAGATTGACGCACAGATACAGAGTATGGACAACGAGGGTGTTGACGTCAACGAGAAAAACCCAAATATTATACTCGTACAGTTGGAGTCATATTTTGACTTGAACTATCTGAACGGCATCACTTTTTCACAGGACCCCGTCCCCACATTTACCGAGTTAAAAAAGACATACCCCACGGGTTCTCTTAAAGTCCCGTCCCTCGGAGCAGGTACGGCAAATACAGAGTTTGAAGTCCTCACGGGCATGGATAAAGCGTATTTCGGCATTGGTGAATACCCTTATAAGACCATATTGCAAAACAACACATGCGAATCCATATGCTACAACTTAAAAAACTCGGGCTATTCATGCCATGCCATACATAATCACTACGGCACTTTCTATGACAGAAATAAAGTTTTCGCCAATCTGGGCTTTGATACATTCACACCCATTGAGCATATGACATATGTTCCCACCACTCCAAAGGGATGGGAAAAGGATGAGGTGTTGCCCGATTACATAAAATTAGCTATGGACTCAACACAGGGACGTGACTTTGTGTTTGCGATATCCGTTCAGGCGCACGGCAAATATCCCACGGAACCCATAGATGGATATGACCCTTTCATAAAGATTACAAACGGTATGGAAACAGATGAAGAACGCATAGCCATGGAATATTATGCAAGCATGATATACGAAACAGATATGATGATGCAAGAGCTTATATCAGCATATGAAAAGCACGACGAACCCGTCATGATAGTATTCTACGGCGACCATATGCCGAACATAGAACTTTCTGCCGATATGCTGAAAACGGGTGACCTGCTCAGCACAGAATATGCAATTTGGACTAACTACGACTTGAAAATCAGCGAGCAGCATCAGGACCTCACATCTTATCAGCTTTCATCGTACATAATGGAATTGTGCGATAAGAACGACGGCGTGATGACCAAAATACATCAGGCATATCGCAATGCACAAAACCCCGTTGATTACTCGTACATGCTGGAAATCATTGAGTACGACATGCTGTACGGCGATAATTACATCACCACGGAGGGCAGAGAACATTATCTTCCCACGGATATAAAAATAGGAATATCAGAAATAAAAATAACCGGTGTGGACATAAATTACGATGAAGAAAGTCAGGTGCGAAACAGCGTAATAAAAGGACAAAACTTCACCGTATGGAGCGTGGTAAAAATAAACGGACATGCTGCACGAACAGTCTTTAAGGATTCACGCACGCTCCTTGTGGATGATGAGG
>JAFSHG010000040.1 GCA_017440405.1 Clostridia bacterium | reverse complement strand
CCCTTTTGCACTTTCTTCTATGATTACATCCCTGTATGACTTGTAGCCATACACATACAAGTCACGCAACCTGTTTTTAAACTGTTCGTTGAAGCTCTCGCAGTCTATCATGTCAGCAAGCATTTTTGAACGCTGTGGCATATGTTTTTTCTCCTCTTAAATCCGTAATGTAACGCATTTTTCTTCGTCATGCACATTTTCTTTCAGTCGGAACGAACATGTTCGTGTGCAAAAATTCTGTGCATACGGCCATTTTCCCAACCTACCGAATTAACACACACTTGCTTTCCGAGTTTTATGCACGGGTCTCATATGCGCTACGCATACATTTCTTCTTCACTTCGCCGTCTTTTTCTGCAAAATGCTATCTTTTTCGTTGTAAGTTGCACTCTTTCCAAAGACAGTCACCTATGTTTTCTCTATTCCTACATATATGGTACATTCTACCATACTTTTCGGATATATTCAATGTTAAAGTATATTTTGGCACTTTTTGCATAAATTAGCTCTTTTAAGTCCTTTTAAGCACGATTCTTAAAACATATGCGGACAAAAAAAGCCGCTTGCAATTTTGTGCAAGCGGCACCATGGAAAAACTCTATTTATCAGACTTTATGCTCCTCGTGAGCAAGTTTTACGATTTCCTTTACCCGAGACAACACCTTTGCTTCCGTAATGCTCCTCTCCTCTTTGCGCAAAGCGAGCAGAAACTCGATGTTGCCCTTTGGACCTGTAATGGGCGAAAAGTCCATACCGACGATGTTGAATCCCAAGTTCAGGCAAAATACGGCAGCATCAAAAAAGACCTGTTCGTGCACCTGTTCCGACCGCACAACACCGTTTTTGCCCACTTTGTCCCTGCCCGCTTCAAACTGCGGTTTCACAAGTACCACGGCCTCGCCGCCGTCACAGAGTACGGGAAACAGCGGTGCAAGAATGAGGCGTATGGAAATAAAAGAAACGTCCATGGTGGCGAATTGAAGTTCCTCTTTGAACCAATCTTTCTCAATGGCACGAGCATTTGTGCGTTCCATCACAACCACTCGTTCATCATTTCTGAGGCTCCAATCCAATTGACCGTATCCCACATCCACGGCATATACTTTTTTTGCCCCCTCTTTGAGCATGACATCGGTAAATCCGCCCGTTGATGCGCCTAAATCCGCCGCCACTTTGCCCTGTACGGACACGGGAAACTTATCGAGTGCCTTTTTCAATTTAAGTCCGCCACGGCTCACATACGGCACTGAATCCTCTTTCACGGTAAAAACGCTGTCCTCGGGCATCATATCGCCCGGTTTTCCCACACGAACTCCGCCGCAAAACACCACACCCTCCATAATGAGTGCCCTCGCCTTTTCCCGTGATTTCACGAGTCCGCTTTCATATAATAGCAGGTCTGCTCTTTTACCTTTCATATTTTGCCACTCTCCGAATCGTAAACATATACGCCGTGCAATGCTGCTTTTTCCTTTATTTTCCTCAACACCGCAGTGCCGGATATTCCGCACAGTTCATCCTGTTGTGCAACACTTGCATGTGGTACGGGTTTTGACGGCACCCCCAAGTTATAAACATGCACGTCTTTATCTGACAAAAGCTGAGTTATCCTTGCGCCGAATCCCGAAACCGTGATACCGTCCTCCACCGTGAATACTATTTTTGCAGAGCGACATATATGGCTTATCGCCTCATAGTCCACGGGATTTATAAAACGTGCATTCACAAGTCCTATGCCCAGATTATCCGCCACGGGGATGCATATGTCCACCATTCTGCCCGTGGCAATGATTGTAATTTGCCCAGGGGTTCTCAGCGTCTCCCAACGCCCGAAAACCACGGGTTTTGCATCCTCTCTTTCGGGCAGAGAGCCTCTGCTGTAACGGACTGCCACTGGTCTTTTTATTCTGAATGCCAACTCCAACATCTCACGCAATTCATACATGCACGACGGTGACATTATGCACATATTCGGCATAGTGAGCAAATACGCTATGTCATACACACCGTGATGTGTTTCGCCGTCATCACCCACGAGCCCTGCCCTGTCCACACCTAAAACCACAGGCAGGTTTTGGAGACATACGTCATGCAGGATTTGGTCATATGCCCTTTGGAAAAATGTGGAATACACCGCCACAAACGGCAAAATACCGTGGGTTGCCATACCTGCTGCCACTGTAACCGCATGTTGTTCGGCTATACCCACGTCAAAAAATCTTTCGGGGTATGTTTCCGAAAAAGGTATAAGTCCCGTTCCCGAGGGCATTGCCGCTGTTATGGCAACTATTTTCTCGTTTTCCTTTGCAAGCTGTACCAGTTTTTCTCCCACAACTTTTGAGTTTGAAACAGCAGACTTTTTCGCACCGCTTGCAGCAGACACGCCGTGATACTTTTCTGCATCGTTTTCAGCAGGAGGATACCCCTTGCCCTTGCGTGTCACAGCATGTATTATTACAGGTCTTTCGCTGTTTCCTGCAATTTGCAAAGCCCGTGTGAGTGCATTTATATCATGTCCGTCCACAGTACCTATGTATGTGAGTCCCATGTTTTCAAATATAACATTGGGGACAAAGATGTATTTCACGAGGTTCTTGCACTTTTCTAAGAATTTTGCAATGGGTTCGCCCACCTTCGGGACTTTTCTCAAAACATCGTTTGTTCTCGCCTTGAAATTTATGTATTTTCTGCTCGTGCGCATCCGTGAAAGGTGACTTCCGAGTGCACCCACCGTCTTTGAAATTGCCATGCTGTTATCGTTTAATACTATGATAATCGGAAGTCCGCTCTGACCCACGTCATCGAGTGCTTCAAAAACCATACCGCTTGTCATGGACCCATCACCTATTAAGGCAACCGTCTTTGACTTGTCGCCGCAGAGTGCCTTTGCTCTTGCAATCCCGAGTGCAGCGGAAACGGATGTACCCGAATGTCCCGTATTAAAGGCGTCATGCTCACTTTCCGTGCGCTTTGGGAATCCGCTTATGCCGTCTTTCTTTCGGAGGGTTTCAAATTCAGAAAACCTGCCCGTGAGAATCTTATGCGCATAGCACTGATGTCCCACATCAAAAACTATGCTGTCACGAGGAGAACAGAAGGTGAGATGAAGTGCCAGCGTTATCTCTATCACGCCGAGGTTGGACGCCAAATGTCCGCCGTTTTTCGTAACCACATCTATTATGTATTTTCGCAACTCGTCCGCAATGGCTTCTTTTGCACTTTCGTTATCTCTGCATATGCGCTTTAACTCATCGGGTGATTTTATTTTATCAATGTAGTGAAATTTCATTACTTCTTTTTCCTCTTTCCTTTTCTCTTTTGGGGCATAAACACTGCAAGTATTCTGCCTGCAAAAAATACTATCTGCTTGCTGTATTTGAGGCCGAGCGTTTTTCCTGCCGCTTTTCCGCTCACAGTCATGGCAGCCGTCATGGCAGAGACTAAAACATTCAATATGAGTGTTGTGGAACTTTCACCGCCCGTATAAGTCACCGCCACAATAGCAGCACCCATTGCACCCGATATAATACTGCATATGTCACCTATAACATCGTTACATATGTTTGATATGAGGTCGGCTTTTTTTATGAGTATTATGGATTCCTTTGCACCTTTTATCCTGTTTGATGCCATGGAGTTATACGCTATCATCTCACCGCTCATTACCGCAACACCCAATATATCCGCAATTATACCGAGCAGGATTATCAGAAAAAGAAGGAGAATTGCCACGGGGAGACCTACTCCCGGCAAAACCGTTTCAGCAAAAAAAGACAGCGAGAACGAGATAACGAATGTAATAAAAAAGACCCAAACAGGCCAAAGATTTTTCTTTTTGCGCTTATGCGACTTGGCTGAACTCATAGTAAACCTTTCCGTTCATGTTGTGCAAAAAAGTAATGGTGGCAGCACATTAAGTAAACTTTGTGGCTTCAGGTCAGGAAGATTTTCTCCCGTATCGCACTCCCCGTCGCCGGTAGAAGCGGTTTCCCATTTTGCATACGGCCCGATTTCTCGGAATCCCGATCACCACTTAGACCACACTGTAATCCCCAATGTGCCTTTCTCTCAAAAAACAGCCTAGGAGCTTTCCCCAACAGCTCAGATAATTCTTAGCCTCTTTTGCAATGAGGGTTTCAATCGGCAATCACCCATACGGTATGGCCGTACCGCACAGGTGTGTTCCGGTATCCGCCGGCACCACTCAAGGCAGGCTACACTGTACACAGTATCAACCGCAATACAGGTTTAATCCTGAGGAGTAATTCTTTTCGTCAACACCACGGCAAATACATGCCGCAATGCCGCCGAATGCAACCACCCGTTCAGGTCTCCGCGGAGGACGGGTCAGTACCGACATGCCATTGTCAGCTGCCCGGCCACCTTCCTCCCAGCATAGACCCCCGACTGGGCGTCAGAAGCCTACACAAGAAGTTTCATCGATGTGCCCTTTAACGGATTTTTAGGCCCGTCTTAGGAAATATCTTCACCGACTAGGATACTGCACCACCAACTGCATTATAACATATCTCACCTCACTTTTCAAGGGGAAAGCGTCCGCTTTGAATTTTCACAAAAATTTCAAAAATGCCTTGACAAAAAAATCGGATATTATATAATAAAAATAAGAAAGCTGTTTGCAGGAGTAAACAGCGCAAAAAAATATATAGGGGGTATATACCATGCGCACAAATTCTCAAACTTATATCACAATCGTCATCTTGCTTTCCTCAGTAATGCTGCTTTCGGCATGTGTAAGCACACGGATTGACAGTTCAAAGCTCCCCATGGGAAGTCAGAGCGTGAAGGACGATACACAAATGTTGGACAACACACAAAAAGATGAATCGGAAATACTGAAAATAAGCGAAATTCCCGAAGAAGTCACCCATGCATTCTTGGAAGAACACGGCATAGCAGGCTATGGCGCAAAGGAAATGGACGTAAACGGCGACGAACAGGATGACCTCATAAAAGTTATATATACGGACACTTCGGACGGTGAAAGGTTTGTGGCGATAGACTTTGGCGGCAGCGATGAGCAAATCTTCATAAAAACCGAATCCGTGAGCTATCCTTTCCCCGTGATTTCGGCGGTACAGTTCAAAGATGAACTTCTCATACTGGAAAACACAGGTTCTACGGGCGGCAGCAATTATCTGTCCACGGTAAACGCTTATCTTTTTGACGGTGACACCATAACCGAGATTGGCACTTTGCACAACCCGCTCGATGAGGAGAATGTGGTTGAAGTGGAGTTTGTAAAAAACAGGGAGTACAAGCTCACCTACCTGCCCACGGGAGACACATTTGAAGGCAAAGTACCAAAGTCACATTATGAAGCGGAATATTTTGACTCAGAATCGGGTGCATTCACTCATGAAAGCATCGCACTTTCCGTAAATACGGACACGGCACAGGTGAAGATGCGCATTCAAGTCTGCATTGGCGGCGAACTGTGTAACTTCTCATACTTGGATGTAACCTTTGATTACGATGCGAAAAAACACGAGTATTCACCCTCAGATGTGACCTACACAGTAGATGAGTTTGATTTTTCCGAGTACGAAACCAAATACGAGGATTAAAAAACAATCAAAATTACATAAGGGAACTCCCAAAAAAGGAGATTCCCTTTTTATTTTTTCCATGAACGCTTGCTTATAACACCGCACTCCTTGAAAAAAACTCTGCAATGCGCTATAATGCAATAGTAGACTTGCTATGAAAGGGGTTTTGATTACATGAAAAAAATCATAAAAGTTCAAGGTATGATGTGTGCGCATTGCGATGCAAGAGTAAAAGATGCACTCAGTGCGCTTGCTCATGTTACGGATGTCACGGCAGACCACGGCACGGGTACTGCTTGCGTCACTGCAGGTGAGGACGTACAGGACAGCGCACTCAAAAATGCAATAGAAGATTTAGGTTTTGAAGTCACAGATATAAAAAATGCTTGAAAGGAACTATGAAAATGAATAATCAGAAAGTGCTCATAAGTGTTGAAAACATGGGAAATATTACGGTGGAGTTGTATGCGGATAAGGCACCTTTGACCGTTGAGAACTTTATCTCACTCGTAAAAAGCGGATTTTACAGCGGACTCATTTTTCACCGTGTAATACCCGGATTCATGATTCAGGGCGGCGGTATGACACCTGCTTTTGAGAACAAAAAAGCCACGGCTATAAAGGGTGAATTTGCCTCAAACGGCTTTGCACAAAATGATATAGCTCACGCTCGTGGCGTCATCTCCATGGCGAGAACAAACGATAAAAACTCCGCTTCTTCACAGTTTTTCATCATGCATGAGGATTCACCTTTCTTGGACGGCGAGTATGCTGCATTCGGCATGGTAACCGACGGAATGGATGTGGTGGATATGATTGCAAACACTCAGACGGGAAATTACATGTTCTATCAGGATGTTCCCGTATCACCCATAGTGATATCTGAAATGAAGCTCATATAAACACAACAATAACAAACGGAAAAAGCACGTACACCGAGATTGCTTTTTCCGTTTATTTTTTATTTGTTTTTCTTAAACCTCACATATTTTTCCGGGTTCACCGGCTTATCGTCCACATGGTATTCAAAGTGGATATGACTTTTATCCGCACATTCAAGCTGTGCCGTGTTGCCGCAAATTCCTATCACGTCGCTTGCTTTCACGGCTTTTCCCTCTGTCACCGTCTTTTTCCCCTCTGCAAGGTTGGAATACACGCTCTTATGACCGTTTTTATGCTTTATCACCACGGTAAGCCCGTAAGCATCGTCAGTATACACTTTCTCCACGGTTCCGTCAGCCACCGCACGAACATTGTCGCCTTCCTTGCACGCCACGTCCACGCCGCAATGGGTGGTCCACTGGTCGAGCGTTTGTGAGTATATAAGCTCATTCATCGCATACGCCCATATTATCTCACCGTCCACGGGAGCCGATAAAAGTTCCGTCTGAGTTTGAGTTTTATCGGGAGACGGAGTAAAATCGGGGATAGGTGTTGCTGAAATATCTGTATTCGGAACTCGCAGTCCTCCGTCGTTCATTACCTCACCCGTGAGCGGATTCAACATGTCGTTCAAGCTTTCATCACGGGATTGGGACACGGGCTTTTCATCTTTTTTATCTGCAACCGTATCGTTCCCCTCCGCTCTGCCTACGTCTGTGTTGTCGCTGCCACGAACAGTTTCATCGCCGTCACGGGGTACTAAAAACACCGATGCAAGTGCCACGCATACTATGCACAATATGACTATGGCGTATGTGCCGTACCTGCTTATAAATTCTGCAAAAGCATTTTTCTTGCCGTTCTGATTATTATCTTCCATTACTATCACCTCAGAATAAGTATCTCCCATTTGCTCGTGAGATATACATTTTATAATCAACTTTTGCATACATTGAACAGAAGGTCGTAAACTCAGGCTTGCAAATAACTCAGGAGGCTGTTATGCGAAGAAAACGAATAAGAAAAAATGCAAATGCGAATGCGGAAATAATTACTTTTCTGGTATGTACCGTCATGCTGTTTACACTGTTGTTTTTAAGCTCGGGGAAAACATTTGAATCTGCCCTCACCTCATTTGCAGCACCTCATGCGCAAAATACCGAAATTCCCAAAGAAACATCACCCGTGAAAGTCACACTCACACCGCAGGAAACGCCAACGAGTGATGTATCCAAAAGCACGGGCAATATAACCTTGAATCTGTCCAGCCGAGGAGAACCCACCATACTCATATATCATACTCACACTCTGGAAGCGTACACGCCCACAGAAAAATATCCTTACACGGAACACGGCGGTTCATGGCGAACGGATGATAATACACGAAACGTAGTAACCGTGGGAGAATTGCTTGCAGAACAATTGCGCAGTTACGGCTTCAATGTAATTCATGACATCACAAATCATGAGCCGCCAAAGCTCTCCACGGCGTATGAGCGTTCTCTCCAAACCATGGAGAGTTATAAGAAAAAGTATCCGAGTCTTACTATGTTTATAGACCTTCACAGAGATGCAACGGGAGAGGATAACACCGATGATTTTTGCATAATAGACGGAGAAAAGACAGCTCGTGTGATGTTTGTGGTGGGTACGGGAAAAGGTGCCACGGGCACGGGTTTTTCGCAAACGCCCGACTTTGACAGCAACTATTCATACGCTGCTTCCGTCACGGAATATTTAAGGAGTGTTCACCCCGAACTTGTTCGCGAGATAAGGGTGAAAACGGGAAGATACAATCAGCATGTGAGCAACTGTTGTATGCTCATTGAGATAGGGCATAACATGAACACACTGGAAGAAGCACTCGCAGCCGCAAAGCATGTTGCGGCAGGAATAGCGAACCTTGCGTCATATGAAACATGATTTTACGGTTTTTCCAAGATGCGTATGTCCTTATCCAGTCCGAGTTTCATTACATTCAGTTCAATTGCAGAAGTGAGTGTAGCAGTTATTATAACGCAAAGCAGCACATTGAGTCCGCATAATGCGCACAGGATTTCCATCATGAGCAGATAAGCAAACAAGCGAAGCATACCCATTATGATTCTGTTATAGCTCAATGCACCGTCATAGTTTTCCTCAAAACCTATACGGTTGTTGAAAATCACGGTCGCACTTATGCCAAACAGACTGCCCAGCATAACAGCACCTGCAACACCTGCAAAACTTCTGCCGAATATCAGAGTCAACACCGTTGTGGCAATCAAATTTATAAACGCAGCCAAAATGGACGGATACCCTGTTTTCACTACGGCAAGCACTTGAAGCCACGGGTCACGGAATATGCCGTAATGGGAGCGTTCTTTCTTTGGACATTGCCACTCGGACTCCTCTATGCTTACCGTATGTATGGGATATCTGTGTTTTGAGGCATGTAAAAGCACATTGGTTTCAAAGTCGAAACAGTTGCCCTCTATCTCCTGCAATTCACCCACATACTTAAAGTCAAAAGCACGCAGCCCCGACATGATGTCATGAAGATACCGTCCCGTAATCAGAGCATACAGGGAGCGCAAAACACCGCCGAAAAATCTGGCATGGAGAGGAGAGGAGCTTTTTTCCTCCACTCTTTGGGCAATTATAATTCCGCCGTTCTTATGCACCTCGTCGGAAATGCGTTTCACAGCATCCTCGGAATGCTGACCGTCCGAGTCCACGGTAATCAGGTACTTGAAGTATGACATTTGCTTGGATATGAAGCTCATGCCGTATTTTAATGCATATCCTTTGCCTCTGTTTTTTTCGTAGCCTATAACTGTGGCATATGCTTCTGTTTTTTCAAAGATGTGTGAAAATTCATCGCCGCTGCCATCGTCCACCACCACTATGCGAAATCCCACCGCATACAGTGAACCTGCAAGCTCCGTCAAATTTTCCGTCGGCTGGTATGCCGGTATCAGTACCACTGTGTCGTCCATATCTACTCCTGTTTACGCAATGTCATCTATAACTGTTTTGGTAATCTGTTCAAAATCCGAAAGGCCCTTATTTAAGCCGTCAACGGAAGAATTTACTATGTTGTAAATCTCATACTTCCCTGTAATTTTCACAAATTCGGGGTCGAAGAAAACATACAGAACCACGTCGTTTTCCTCAACTCTCACGGAGAGCGATGAAGCATACGGAATCTGTTTTTTCACAGTCTCTGTCATCCTTTCGGGGAAAATGCGCCTTGCCTGCTGCGTAATGAATACCTTTTGCGGGTCATTATGCAAAACAATGTGTCCCGATGAAAAATCGCCTGCATCACCTGTGGGTATCCAGTGGTCCGGGTATGCGCCCTCACCCAAATATCCGCTCATCACAGAATCCGCTTTCACTAAAATCTGACCTGTCTGATTCAGTTTTATGTACACACCGTCCGTGGGAATGCCGAGCGTGCGATTTTTTCCGTCACTCTTTCGGGTGTATGATATGACACCGCATTCGGGAGTTTCATACATACAGTACAGGTTTATACCCATCATATGTATTCCGAATGAAGTCTCATTGTCTATGTTATTTCCAAAGCACACCACGCTCTGCACTGCATTTATGCCGTTTTTTCTGAGCCAACGGGATATGAAACGTCTGTTTCTGAGCCCCACATGCCCAAGCATCATGCCGAATTTTATGTTCTTTTCCAGCTTTTCCGCTATACCGATGCGCTCCGCTTCTCCCCAAATGTCCACATAGTATTTTTTTAAAGACAGCGGCGACAAAAGCAGCATTTGTGCGCCCATCATCATGGATGCGTCATACACATTGTAACTTTCAGAACAAAATGCAGCTCTGTTTCCCATTGCAATGGCTGCTATGGCGCAAAAAAGGCTTCTGCTGCGACTGAGGTGTTCTGAGATGTATATGTCCGAAGCACCCAGTACATCGGCATAATTCACAACCTGAGCATACAGGCTGCGCTGCGACAACACAACGGCTTTATCCCTGCCGTATGCGCCGGGATCAAAGGCAATATGTGCCGTAGTACTCTTATCATACGAACTCTTTGCAAACATATTGTAACCGTTCGCTACCAACTCATATCCCATGGCAGTCAAACTCTGTACGCTGTCTTTTACAGCAAAACTCGTTTCATTATCCAGCATCGCCACGGTCTTATACGACTTTGCATTTATTTTCCGATAGCAATCCGTATCGCACAAAAGCAAATCGGTTTTTGCAAGTGCAATCTGCTGCGACATGGCATTGGGTGAAAGCTCGGGGTCAATGACAAGCACGGCTGCACCCGCGCACACACCTGCAAGATACGCCGTAAGCCACGGGTACGAGTTTTTCCCCGCAACCGCAATCACGGACGCCGACATGGAAAGGAAAAGACTTCCCAATGCCGTGACATCGCTCACGAGCTGTTGTGCCGTGTATTCTGTAACATCACCGTTATCATAAACGGATAGTACGGTATCATTGGGGTTTGTTACACGCACATCGGACAAAAGCGACCACAGATATTCCGTGTCCGCATTCCTTGAGTCTATTGAGTTAACAGAACTTCTGTCCGACATACACCCTCCGCATTATACTGCATACCAATTCAATTTATTTTATCACCCTGCAAGCGTTTCTGTCAAGCGAACACAAGCAGCCAATAATTCCAAAACTGTGTTGATATGCATATCCCCCTGTGCGTCCTTGACATTTTTTCGTGTTGACTGTAACATAAGCACAGTAAATCATGAGTTTTCGAGGTCAAGCAGTGTATGAAAGTAAAGTGTTTTTCAGAACATAACGGCGATGATACATTACTGTATGCGATAAATCTTCCCGGGGCATACACCCGAGGTTATAACAGTGCAGTCGCTTTGGAAAAGATGCAGCAAGAGGTTATTTCTTACCTGAAATGGCAGAATATGCCCGTTCCGCGCGAAATCGCCGTGGAGATTGTACAGGAAAAATGCAGCGAGCTTAATATTAAAGATGCAGATTCCGACGCTATTTTCGAGGAAGAAAAGTCGCCTTTGAGCATGGATGAGTATGCGGCGTTGAAACGGATTGCATTAAAATCGGCAAACGATTTTCAAAAGCTGTACTCACATATTCCGAATGCGGATATCAGCACTATTCCGTGCAGAGAGACTTTTTACGGAAAAGTTCCGAGAACCGCAATGGAAATGTATGAGCATACAAAAAATGTAAACACGTACTATTGGAGCGAAATCAGAGTTGTGGCAGACAATGACGGCACAATATCAGAATGCAGAATGCAGGGCTTTGACGCATTGGAAAAGTCAGCCGCATTTTTAGACAACACCGTGCGAGAAGGCAGTTACGGCGAACTTTGGTCGTTGCGAAAAGTGTTGAGACGCTTTGTGTGGCATGACAGAATCCACGCAAAAGCAATGTATAAAATGGCACTGAAAACATTTGAAGGCTTTAACTGTAATCCGTTTATGTTTGATATATAGGTGAAAAAAGAGGTGTTCCGCATATGTTGCAGAACGCCTCTTTTATAGGCTTGTTTTTTGTACAAGAACGCTTAGAAATATCTTCTCAAAAGCCCTGCAAATCCTGCACCGTGGCGAGCCTCATCCTTTGCCATCTCATGAACGGTGTCGTGAATTGCATCGTAATTGCGCTGTTTTGCGAGTTTTGCAAGCTCAAACTTGCCCATGCAAGCACCTGCTTCCGCCTCTGCACGCATACGCAAATTCTTCTCCGTGCTGTCCGTTACAACTTCGCCCAACAGTTCAGCAAATCGGGATGCATGGTCTGCTTCTTCAAATGCATAACGCTTGAATGCTTCGGCAATCTCGGGATACCCTTCACGGTCTGCCACTCTTGCCATTGCAAGGTACATACCTACTTCCATGCACTCACCGTTGAAATTAGCGCGCAAATCCATGATGATGTCTTCTTCCACGCCCTGTGCTTCGCCAACCTTATGCTTTGTAACGTAATCAGCTTCTTCTTTCATCTCAGAGAACTTCTCTGCCAAAGCCTTGCAAACGGGGCACTGTGCAGGTGCGCTGTCGCCCTCATGAACATAACCGCATACTGAACATACAAACTTCTTCATAATAAATCCCTCCTGTTTTATTTTTAATGTTTTACTCGTTTACTTCTTCAAATTCCTCAGGACCCACGCCGCAAAGGGGGCAAAACTCAGGGGG
>JAFSHG010000039.1 GCA_017440405.1 Clostridia bacterium | reverse complement strand
TGCATTCAAAAAGTTTGCTACGTCTACTATGTGCGGCTCTTTTGCAGGGTTTGTAATCACGGCAACACCCGTCTTTATGGTGGACGCTGCAAGCATTATATTTATAGTGGCTCCCACGCTCTTTACGGGGAGATTTATCTCACCGCTGAAAAAGTGTACGCCCTTGGACTTCGCTTCCAAAACATCGTTTTTCAGATTTACCTCAGCACCCAATGTTCTCAATCCCTCTATGTGGATATCAATGGGGCGTTGGCCTATTGCGCATCCGCCGGGGAGTGCTATTTTCGCATATCCGTATTTGCCGTACAGCGCACCCAGAAAATAATACGATGCTCTGAGGCTTCGCATGAGGTCACATGTCAAAACATGCGAGTGAATACCGACAGGGTCTATCTCCATTGCGCCGTGGTCTTCGTCAAAATTGATTTTTGCACCTATTGACTTTAAAAGTTCCACCAGTATTCTTACATCTTCTATGTTCGGAACATTCAGCAGTGTACACTTCTGTCCGCAAAGTATAGCGGCAGGTATGAGTGCAACGGCAGCATTTTTTGCTCCGCTATTGGATATCATACCTTCCAGTTTGTTTCCGCCCTTGATTTTGTAATATGACATAAGTAACCACCTTTCACTTTCTCGCAAATTTCAGTATAACACACATTATGACATTTTGCATAGCATTTTACGCCATGTAATTATATATTTTTATGTGTTGTCATCATGAAAGCTACTCACTATGAAGGCGTCCATTGCACGGGTTAGCTCTCTATCCAATCTGTTTATGGCAAATCTGTCCGTTTCTGTGTAAACTTTCTCTTTTTCTGTATCATTCGCACGTGACATGAGTTTATAACGCTCTTGCATGTATTCCGTGGCGTTTGCATCTCTGAATATGGTGTTGTGTTTATTGTGCCTTTCGTCTGTTCTGAGAATAAATTTTACATTGGGATTGGTTACGTGTTCTCTGTAATTATACAGTGAGGCACTGTTATAGTGTATTATTTTATCTTTTGTGCCCTGTACCGCAAGGTATGGCAGTTCGGTTTTATTTATGTTGTCAACAGCGGATATGCCTGCACATCTCCCGTATTGAAGCAGCAGAATAATCATACAGTAGGGCAGGGTAAAGCCTAAGTTCCTCCCGAACCAACCCGATATGAAATTGCAAAGTGCAGGTGCAGGCTTATTAAACCCCGCAAGTGATATCACGCAACGGATATTGGTATCTTTCAGCGGATAGGCAGCCACGGTGAATCCGCCCCAACTGTGACCCACCAGAGCCGTTTTTTCTGCAAACAGTTCGCTTTTATTCGTCCTGAGATACTCCATGGCTGCATGTAAGTCATACAACCCCTGCAACGCACCTCTTATGCTTTTCCCCTCACTCCTTTGGCATCCGGTGTTGTCAAACATAAAAACAGCGTATCCGCTTCGCACAAAACGTCTTGCAAATGCAAAATATTCTTCCGCACCGCCAAAAAGGCCGTGGCAGAATACCACAAGTCCTTTCCTTTTCTCGTTTTCATCACCGAAAATATAGCCGTGCAAGCGGTTTTTTCCCGAATAAAAGCTCACATGTTCGGGCAAAAACTCCCCTTGCATATCCTCACAACGCAGTGAAAACGAATACTTGTCCATGTCGTATCTTCGTATGAACTTGTGCAGAAGCAAGTACACCAAAACCGTGGGCAATACAAGCAAACATATTATGCACACTATGGCTGTTATCATCTTTTCACGCTTTCTGTTTTTAATAATTATTTGGGACGGCCCTTAATTTGTGTTAAGTACCGTCCCTTTTCAATTCATTTTATGTTGTCTGAGAATCAGCCCTTGGTGTAGTTTGGAGCTTCTTTCGTTATCAAAACATCGTGCGGATGGCTCTCTGCAAGTCCTGCACCCGTAATTTTCACGAATTTGCCCTTTTCACGCAAGTCATCAATGGTAGGAGTACCACAGTAACCCATACCCGAACGTATGCCGCCGCAAAGCTGGAATATGGTTTCTTCCAAAAGTCCCTTATACGGAACTCTGCCCTCAACACCCTCGGGAACGAGTTTTTTTGCATCCTCTTGGAAGTATCTGTCCTTGCTGCCCTTTTCCATGGCTGCAATAGAACCCATGCCACGATATACCTTGAAGCGTCTGCCCTGATACAGTTCCGTATCGCCCGGGCTTTCGTCCGTACCTGCAAGAAGGCTTCCGAGCATAACGCATGATGCACCTGCCGCAATCGCCTTGGTTATATCGCCCGAGAACTTTATACCGCCGTCAGCTATTATCGGTATGTTATGCGGTTTTGCGGCACGGGCACATTCCATAACGGCAGTAATCTGCGGAACGCCTATTCCTGCAATCACTCGTGTTGTGCATATGCTTCCGGGGCCTATACCCACCTTCACGGCGGACACGCCTGCCTTTATGAGATCTTGCGTTGCCTCTGCCGTTGCAACATTTCCTGCAATGAGCTGCAAGTCGGGATACTTCTTTCTTATGCTCTTTATGGTTTCCAAAACATTCTTGCTGTGGCCGTGTGCCGTGTCCACGGTTATGACGTCAACCTTTGCATTTATCAATGCGTCTATGCGTTCCATAGCATCCTTTGATACGCCCACAGCCGCACCTGCAAGAAGTCTGCCTCTTGCGTCCTTGGCAGCGTTAGGATACTGGATAGCTTTTTCTATATCCTTTATGGTTATGAGACCTTTCAGGTATCCCTTTTCATCCACGAGGGGGAGTTTTTCTATTCTGTGCTTACAGAGTATAGTCTTTGCCTGCTCCAATGTAGTCCCAATGGGTGCAGTTATGAGATTCTCATGCGTCATCAGATTGCTTATGGGCTGCTGAAAATCAGTTACGAATCGCAAGTCACGGTTCGTCAAAAGTCCCACGAGCTTGCCATCCACGGTAATGGGAACACCCGAAATCTTGAAGCGTGACATGAGGTTCAGTGCATCCTCAATCTTATTATCCGGTGCCAGATAGAACGGGTCTACAATAACGCCGTTCTCACTGCGCTTTACTCTGTCCACATGCTCTGCCTGTTCCTCTATGCTCATATTCTTATGTATCATGCCGATACCGCCCTGACGTGCCATTGCAATAGCCATGTTGGATTCCGTAACAGTATCCATAGCTGCGCTCATGAGCGGAATATTGAGCTTTATATTCTGCGTGAGGTGTGTTTCAAGTGACACCATATTAGGTGTAACATCAGATTCCTGCGGTATGAGCAGTACATCGTCAAAGGTAATTCCTTCCATCACAATTTTGCTATCCATTTCTATTCTCCCCTTTGATTATTTCTATTGAGTTTAACACATTATTTCTGTTTGTCAACCTCTAAAATGACATTTTTTATTTTTTTCTGCTTCTTTTCGTAGTCACACTGCCTCACAAGCGTTTTACCGCCCGTATATGTACTCAAACCCATACAACAAAATCCTTTAATTTTGATTTTGATATAAAAATTGCCCCAACCCTGTTTGGGTTGAGGCAAATGCCTTGCGGCTGTTTTAATTAAAGGTTAGGATCGGGGATGATACCTGCTGCAACACGGAGAACCATTGCTGCGTCACCTGTGTTTACGCTGTTATCCTCATTGATGTCTGCATTCTTCAGACCCTGGCCTTCAAGCTCTATCATCTGTGCTGCATACTTCAAGATTGTTGTAGCGTCACCTGTGTTCAAGAGACCGTCTACGTTAGCGTCACCGAGCATTGTGCCGGGGCCGGGAGTGAATCCCTCTGTGGAGAGAACGAACTCCAAGGATGCTTCTTCCAGACCGGGCTCATTGTGCAGGCGGTAAAGTTCTTCGTGAACGGATACTGTGTAACCGAAGAAGAAGTAACCGTCGCCGTCATAGTACATCTTTGCAAGCTTGTTATCACCGTCGAACTCTGCACCTGCTGCAATTGTGAGTTCGGGATGATTCTTACCTGTTGTCCAAATGCTTACGGGGTATGCACCGTCAACGGGAGTTGAGTAAACTTCCAGTGTCTTTGTGAGGATATGAACGGGAGTTTCATCTGTGATGATTGCACCCATTGATTCGCCACCGCTGATTACTGTGAGGCGATCGCCTGTGATGTAAAGACCTGAATTTATGCCTTCATAGTTATAAACTGAGAACTGGAGGCTTGTGTTTTCGATGGTTGCATCGCCCTTTGCTGTGATTGTGGAGGGAGCGTAGCCCAAACCACCCTTCCAAACTGAACCGATGGTTGCATTGTCAAGAGTAAGGTTTACACCGTCATAGATATCACAGAATACGTTTGCATTGCTGCCCTTTACTGTGTAGTTGCCGGGATAAGCTATAATAAGCTCACCGAGGCTGTAATCTGAATACCAGTAGTAACCCCAAAGCTGTACGCCTGCAACTTCCTCAACGTATGTCTCTGTTCCGAGTGCATCGAGGTCGATTATTGTGCTGCTTGTTACGAGGGGAGATGCTACTTCTTCCCAGTTATAAACTGTTGCTTCCAATTCGCCTTCATCGCCCATATAGAAGCCGCATGTTACGATGTAGTATGTGCCTGATACGGGAGGCATAACTATCATTGCGGAATCCTTATACTGTGCACCGTTTGCAATTGCACCTGAGCCTACGAATGTGTAGTTTATAACGTCCATGTTCTCATCGCAGAAATAAACCTGTGCACCAATGCTGTCTGCACTGTCTATCATTGCAACATAGTTCTTGCCGCCTTCAAGCTCAATCTTATGCTTTGCGCCGTAAGCGAGTTTGTAATCAGCACCGTCGGGCATGAGAACGAGTGATGAATCTGCGCCCTTAACATTTGTGGTAACTGCCTGACCTACTGTCATTGCAGGACCTTCAACGATGTTTTTGAATTCATTCTCTGCTTCTGCAGATGAGATGGATGTCCATGCACCGAACTCTGTGAGAGTTGTGTCTGCAATAATGAAAACGAACATGAATACATAGTTATCTACGGGAGCTGTAACCTTGCAGCTTATGCCGCTCTGGCCCGACATCCACGCATTTACCATTACGATACCTTCGCCTTCGCCCATGAAATCCTCAGCTGTGCCGCCAAAGAGATAGCAGTTGATTGCTACTTCTTTATCAAGAGCGATGAGCTGCTGTGAACCTGCATCCCATGACTTCTGGAGGTCATAGTTAAACCAAACGGATTCGCCTTCCATGTACTGATAATACTCACCGTCCAGTGTGGGGTGCATTATCTGTGCAAGAACTTCTGTGCCGTCATTGTACCAATCGTCGATGAGGGCAAAGTTGTCCTTAGTAATCCAGTAACCTTCGAGGAAGGACTCGTCCTGAGGCTGCATTTCAAGACCAACGCGGGGTGTATCTGCCATCCAGTCTTTTGTGTTGAAATCGTCTGCCTTCAAAGTATGATACTTCTTGCTTACGTTCTCTGTACCAATTGTTTTCTCTGTGCGCATATCGCTTGTAACAACGATATTTCCGTTTACATCCACTGCATTCTGTGCGAAGGGAGAAGTCAGTACGGAATTGTTAGCTGTCTTTTCGTACTTGTCCTCTGTAACAGCGAGTGTTGCGGGCACAATTGCCATCAGCATTGCAACTACGAGAATAAGTGCCATGATTTTCTTCATGTTATTTTCCTCCTAAATATTTTTATGCATGAACATACATCATGCTATTCTCCTTTATATTACACTATTTATTACGCCATTGCAAGGGCATATATTGTTTTTTTATTTTGTCATGATGTTACAGAATGATTTATTTTCTGCCCTTTGCGTCCTATTTGGTTTACTTATAGTATAGTACGGCATTCAGAGACACAAAATATGCTAAACCCGCTTTTGAAGGCAAATTTTTGGCTTTCAAAAATTTTTTTATGAAATTTGACCCTTATCGGCATAAAAAACCCGAACCCTTTCGGGTTCGGGTAATCCTCAGCTAATTTGTTAAGTATTCGTTGGGATTGGGGATGATGCCTGCTGCAACTTTCAGAACCATTGTAGCGTCACCTGTGTTTACATTACCGTCCTGGTTGATATCAGCATTTGCGAATGATGTGCCCTCGAGTACGAGGATTGAAGCTGCATGCTTCAGAATCATTGTAGCGTCACCTGTGTTTACGTTGCCGTCTTCGTTAGCATCGCCCAGCATACCTGCGCCGCCGAATCCACCTTCTGTTGTGAGTTCGAAGTAGAGAGATGCATTCTCGAAGCTTGCATCGCCTTCGTTTTCTACGTAACGGCTGAGTTCATCGTATTCTGATACGCCGTAGCCGTACTGGAAGAACCTGTTCTCCTCGTAGAAGAGCTTTGTAACTTTGTTATCACCGTCGAACTTTGCACCGCTGCCTACTGTGAAGTGCTTGCACATCATGCCTACTACCCATACTGAGATAGGCAGATAGCCTTCCATGCTTGTGGTATCAACGATGAGCTTCTTTGCTGAAACGTGCAGAGCTGAATCTTCAAGAACGATACCGAAGATACCGCTTACTGTGAGTTCTTCACCTGTGATGTACAGACCGCCCACTGCGCCAACGCTGTTCACTACTGCAAAACCTTCTGCATTTGCGATTGCTGACTTACCCTTTGCTTCCACTGAAACGGGTGAATACTCGTTCTGGAGCTGGAGTGCGTTTGTGGTAGCATTGTCATAAACAAGCTTTACGCCGCCTTCGATTACAACAACTGTTACCTTGGAGCCATCGCCCTTGAGTGTGTATGTGCCGGGCATACCGCCTACTACGAGAACACCCATGTCGTTTTCTGCCGACCATACATATGCCCATGTGTCGCCGTCACCAACATCGCCGTCTTCAACTTCTGCAAAGTCGATTACTTCATTTACTTCGGGGATTTCAAAAGCTTCGCCCTCATAATCGTTCCACTCAACTACTGTTACGTCGAGTTCGCCTTCATCTGTTGCCCAGTAACCGCCTACTACGATGTAGTATGTGCCTGTTTCTGTGGGCCATACCATTGAGTCTACCTGAGCGTAGTCAATTTCGCCTACCCACTCAGCTGCGATGAATGTGTCATTGATAACGTCCATGTTCTCGTCGCAGAACCAAATGTGACCGCCGATATTGTCGGGGCTGTTCATACCCATGATGTACTGTTTGCCGCCTTCAAGCTGAATCTTGTGAGCCTGTGCGTATGTACCTGTGAATGTTGAATTCAAGGGAGCTACTACGAGCTTTGTGCCGCTTGCGCCGATGTCTGTTGTGAATGTTTCGCCAACCTTTACATCTGCACCCTTGGGAACTGTTCTGAAGTCTGCATCGGATTCTACGGAAGAGATGTTCATCCATGCGCCGAAACCGTCCTCAAGCTCTGCTACCTGCTCTACTACCATTACGAAGAAGAAGTAGTAGTCATCAACGGGAGCTGTGCAGGAAACGCTCAGACCGCCCTCAAAGGAAGACCACTCACCTACGATGTTGAGGCTGATTGTGTTGCCGTCTGCCTGAAGCTCTCCGCCGAGTACGAAGCAAGAAAGTTCATAACCTTCTTCTCTCTCGGGAAGGTCTGTGGACATACCGTTTTCGAAGGACTGATAAAGGTCATAGTTGAAGAACAGTGTGTCGCCCTCAGCATAAGCCTTAACCGTGCTTTCTTCCACTGTTGCGAAACGGTGGAGATAAACGGGTGTGCCGTCTGTGTACCAGTCTGTTACTTCATAGTAAACGCCCTCTTCTGCATTGTCCAGCCAGTAGCCTGTGAATGCGCCATCCTCGAGCGGGATTTCAGCAACGCCGAGTGTTTCTACTTCTTCATAGGTTGCCTTTGTGAGGTCCTTTGAAAGAGAAGTGGGAAGATATTTCTTGTTTACGTTTTCAAGTGAAGATGAAACGTTAGGCATTTCAACCTTCTGTGCAGCTTCCAGAGTCTGGCTCTTTTCAAGACTGCCTGTTTTTGCTGCGGGAGCAGCAAGTGTTGCGGGCACTATTGTCATCAACATTGCGATGGCAAGTGCGAGTGTCATGAATTTCTTCATTATGCTTTCCTCCTGATAATTATTGTGGATAGTATCATCTATCCTCTCACAGATTATCATACACTATTTAGATTCACATTGCAAGACTTTTTATAAATTTTTCACCATATAATTTTTTTCTTACATCCCACATTTCTTGCTGTCCTTTGCATCTGCTTGTTCCGACTTGTATTTCTGCATATTGTATTCTTTTTTATATTCAACACCTCATATAGTATTTTTTGATTTATCCCCCATTCTTTTCGGTGCGTCAACACCGCATTATCATTCGGGTTTTGAAACAAAAATTTAACATTCCGTCTCTTCTTTTTCTTTGGTCAACACTGAAATATATCTCTGTCATAAAGCCGGGCTGTAAATTCCTCCGCAAAGTGAAGTCGCACGCACGCTGTTCGGCACATGTTCAATCGTATTTTTATTATGAAAAACGCCCCTCCTTTTCTCTCAAAAGAAGGGGCATACGGTATTGATTAAATAAGAACTGTCACTCAAACTGCGGAATCGTTCTGGGCAGAGTCAGCCTGTGCGTGGGGTCTTGGGTGTTGTAATATTTCATCATTTCTTTCATCTTTGCGGAATACACATAGCCGGGCAATTCCGTTTCACCTGACGGTATATCAGGCAGTTTGAAATACGGGGTCAAACCTGCCGCCACCCTGTCCGCGTTCAGCAGCGTCACCAAACCTTCCTCGTCATCTTTCACGAAAAGTGCCGTTTCCAGTTCCTGTGCAATCACGGTATTATCCGCCGTCTTTGTCACCCTTATTATACCGTGCGGTTTCACACAATTTTTCAGATAGAAGTTGGATGCCACGTCCACGTCCCAATCACTGCTGCCTAAAATTGCACCTGCCACCGCCTCCGTGAGCGATTTGGATTCCACCAGTCCCACGTTGAACGAATGCTTTATCAAACTTTCCGTGGGAGTAGGTGTTACGGCGGGGTCAACCGGTTCAACATCGGGGTCGGGTGTTGCCACGGGTTCTCCCGATGAAACCATAGCACCTGCTATGCCGCCCACATGCTTTTCGCCGCTCACATAACCTGCATTGTAGCAGTAGTCCACCGACACAATCTCATCGCTGTAACCCAAAATGCCTCCTGCATACGTATATGCCGTTGCAGGTGTGGGAGTAGGTGTTACGGCAGGGTCGGGAGTGGGTGTGGGAGTAGCTTCCGGATCTTCCGTGGGAACGGGAGTAGGTGAAGCGGGAGCGTTATCCACAGTTCCGTTATTTGCACACTTCACTATGCTTGTATATTTGGATGCAATATCCGTGGTTTCGGGAGTAGCCTCCGGGTCAGGTACGGCTTCGGGGTCGGGTGTTTCCGTGGGAACGGGTGCCGTCACGGAGGTAGCCTTACCTACTATGCCGCCTACGCCCTGACATGCACTCTTTATTCTGCCGTTATTCACGGAATTTGTAATGGTCATCTTTCCCACCGTGTATCCCGATATACCGCCGCATCCTGTATCGGTGTCGCCGTTCATGGCAGCAGTTTCGGTAACAGAACCGTTATTTTCGCACTTGTTCACCGTCATCACACGCTCATTATCGCCCACAATGCCGCCCACACGGGTTTTTCCCGATACTTTGGACTGTGCGCTCGTGGTACACCTTTCCACGGTTATACTCTTATCCGCTCTGGTTTCCGCCTTTGTGGTTTTGGCATATCCCAAAATACCGCCTGCGCTCTTATCCGTTGCGTTCACCGTGCCACTGTTTTGACATGACTTTAAATTTACATTAGCGTTCAGTGCAGCACCCAATATGCCGCCGCAAGCTGTTTTCAGCTCCACCGTGCCGTAATTTATACAGCCGTCCGCCGTGAAAGTTTCATCATTTGCCAAACCTGCTATGCCGCCTGCATATGATGCTGTTTTATCTGACTCCACCTTTGCTGATTTTGCATTCGTACAGTTTTGGATGCGTGTATCTCCTGTTGCACCGCCTATTATACCGCCGTAACCTATGCAATAATCCGTAGCGGTGGTATGGTATTGCTCGCCTTCTGCAGGGAACGTGAGCAATGTTTCCGTACGTGTAACTCTGCCTGCATTATAACAGTTATCTATAAGTACGATGGCAGTTTCTGCACCTTTCACCGACTTACCCAGTATGCCACCCACATAGCGCACGCCCTGTACCGTTGCTTTGTTTGACGAGTTTTCAATGTTTACTGAACCCACGCCTACGCCCATTATTCCGCCTATTGCACTTCCGCTGTTGCCGCCGTCCACGTTGCCCGTGACTTCGCAGCCTCTCACCGTGACGTCGGTTCCGTATGCTACCAAGCCGCCGCAGTATGTGCCCGTTTCCTTGCTCACAGCGCCGCCTGCATCCACTACGGTCATATAAACCGTGGTGGAATCTGCCGCTTTCACATCTGCATCCGTAATATTACAATTGGTAACGGCACCGCCTTTTGCTCGTGCCACAAGTGCCGATACAAACCTGAAACCTCTGATTTGCGGACTTTCCAGCGTGAGATTTTTCACCGTGGCATTTTCCGTGTATGCAAAGAGGGCCTGATGCGTATCATGTTCTTCACCGTTTATTTCAAGGTCTATAATCTTGTAGCCCTTGCCGTCAAAAGTGCCCGTGTACGGGGCAGATGATGTGCCAATGGGCTTTACGGCAGCTCCTGCACGGAAGCTTCGTGCGAGTTCTATGTTTGCGTCTATCTTATCATTTTCGCCCAACCAATTCAGCTGGTGTGCATTATACACACGATACACGCCGTCCACTTTCTCCGGTGCTTCCTCCGACGTGTACACCGCCTTATAGATTACATCCGAATTCGGAACTTCGTATCTCTCACCCGGAACAAGTGCAGGAGCCGGGATATCGCAACTTTCACCGTTTACACTTATGAGTTTCCAGTACAGGAAGTATTTTCCGTCCTTCACGGGGTCTTTCGGACATTCAAATGTGCGAGTTTCAGATGCATTGAACACTATATCCGATTCGTCCAGGCTGATATTTCCGCCGTCCAAGTCAAACGTAGTCATGTACTCTGCCGCATCCGCCACGGAACTGTCCAAAAGCTCAGGTTCTGCATATGCTATGTAATACACAATGCCGCCTGCTTCACACGAATATGCAGTGTCGCCCGTTGCATCTGCAAGCTTTGCCGACATGAATACGGTGCTGTCTGCAAGTTTTTTCTGTGTTCTTTCCGAAAATTCGGAATTTAATATGATATCATCCACCTGCAAGCCCGGGTCATATGTGAAAAGACCTCTGGCATCCGGATACAGGTCATCGCCGCCCGAGAGGCTGTCCCACACTGCCGACTTTGCTATATGCTTCGCCACTCTCTGGATATCACCCGTCTGCTTTGCATCCTCACATGCCTTCGCAAGCCACGGTGCCTTGCTGAACACATACAGCAAGTCGTCCGAGAAATTATATCCGAATATGAACATGGTGGAGTCTGTGATGTTTACAATTACCACGTCCTCCTCATAATCGTTTGCATGTTCGGACTTGTACTCCATGAGATAGCCTTTCACAAACTCTGTGGCCTTTACCTGTGAAGAATCGTCATTTCCCACCAGTGACGGAATGATAAATGCAGCCACAATGCCAACAAGCAGAATAATCACTGCCAGTTCCACCAGTGTAAAGCCTTTCTTAAAACGGTTATTCATACATGCTTACTCCCTTTCCTGCAAATGTAAATATACATGATAGTTATACATACTATACAATAGCACAACTCTTGCTTTTTGTCAATTGCATATCTTGAATATGTATTTTAAATTGCAAAAAGTAATCAGAAATTAAGCATTCGCATTCCGACGCTATTTGTCTTTTTTCCTCAACACTCGTGACACGGGGTTATGGATACACTTAACGTATAAGAAAATACCTGTGGGAAAGGCGATGAAGTGGTAAAGGCTTACCCTGCCGTATGTCAGATAATACAGCGAAACGGCGGCAATTGCGGTACATATCACAAGAAAGACGGCGTCAAAAATCGCAGTTATCACGGCACCGTCCTTGTTTCCCTTTATATAGTCCAGGATTGCATATATCACGCCCATTATAATGCCTGCATATACGCAACCCATAAATTCATAGATTTGTACGGTGGAATTCATTTGAAAATCTTCGAGAAGAATCCGCCTCGCTCCTCCGCTTCTTCCTCAAAAACAATTCCGCAAATGTTCCCTTCCAGCAACACTATTCCGTCATCCAAGTTCAATTTTGTGATGTGCAGACCGCCTCCGTCTATGTGCAGAATGCCGCAGTCGGTGTCCAGACATATATCGGTGTCGTTGAATTCGTCCACATTTCGCACGCCGCTCACGCTGAGCATCTCACGATTTTCCAGCGTTACGGCTTGTGAGCGCAGTCTTTTTATTGATTCGGGTTTTCTTTCCATATCCATTTTCTCCCTTTCGTATTTATATAAGCTATGCATACGAAAATCCGATTATAAATACGGTATGTTTTTCAGTTTTAATTTACCCTTTTATCCTGTTCTTTTTATTTTTCTTGAATAAGTTCAGTATCACATATAGGATTATGAGGAACAGTGTTGCACCGCCTAAAATGAGATACATATGCACATCATTCAATTCGTGCCCGAAAAGTTCTGCTCTCATGTCAAATGCTGCACGAAATTCGTCAACAATAATATCGGGCACATACTCCCCTTCCAACTCCCGCATCACACCGTTTATGAAGTGACGATGCAAAAGAATTGTGCCGTATGTACCCGGCAAGCACGATATGAATGTCTTTATTCCCGACGAAAACTGGGAAATCGGCATGTATGCACCGCTTATGAATCCGTACATGGAGCTTACTATGGTACCCACGGCAGAGGCTTGACCCTGTGTGGACAACGGATAATTCACGACCGATGAAAGGGCAGTGCCAAAGAATGTTAAAAGCACCACGTCGCACACACACAGTATGACATCACTTGCAGATAAATACCAACCCACCTTGCCCAGATACAGGAAGCCCACACAAAGTGCCGTCATGCATATTATGAGAGTGGTAAATGCGGTGGAGAGAAAGTAGCTCAAAGCAAGCGTTGAGCCTTTTACGGGTGTCATGATGATATCACGCCTTGCACCCGTCACCTTGTCCTGTATGACGAGAAGGTTTGAGCAAAAAGCCACCGTTACACAACACACCGAGAGTAGGGCAGAAAATAAAAATCCGCCTGCAAAAGCCTCCGATAACGCATTTGGCACTTCCACTCCCTCGGGGATTATACTAAGAAAATTTTGTCTGTAAATGTTCCCCAAGAAAGTCAAAAACAAGACTATGAGGATAAGTGGCGTTATAAGCGATGTGAAAAACATGCCCTTGTCCTTAAAATACATCTTTACATTTCTTCCCGTGAGCATAAGAAGTGTCTTCATTGTTCATCCCTCCCTGCGAGCTTTTTTCCCGTTACCGCCAGGAATACATCGTCCATTTTCCCCTTTGTTATCTCATAATCGGTGAAAACCTCTGGATTTTTTATAATAAGCTCCGTGGCAGATGCAGTGTTGGGTACCAAAACCCTGTACGCATCACGGATTTTTTCATACGGAGCTCCAAAAGATTTAACCTTTTCCTCATCTGCACCGTACAGGGTAATAAAGTCACCCGTGTACTTATTTTTCAGTTCCAAAGGCGTACCCTCGGCAGCGATTTTACCGCTGTCCAAGATTACCACATAATCTGCATCCGCCGCTTCCTCCATGTAGTGTGTGGTTAAAAATACCGTCATGTGCTCTTTCTTTCGTAAATCGGAAATTACATCCCAGAGCAGCTTCCTCGTCTGTGGGTCTAATCCCGTGGTGGGCTCATCCAAAATAAGAATCTTCGGTCTGTGCAGGAGTGCTCGTGCCACATCTATGCGCCTGCGTTCACCTCCCGAGAGTTTTCCCACCTGTCTTTTTAATATATGAGAAAAGTCCAGTACCTCCGACAACTCACACAGTCTTTTTTCAAAAGCCTTTCCCGTTATGCCGTACAGTGCCGCACGGCTTTTCAGATTATCCCTCGCGGATAAAGGAGCGTCCAAAACGGAATTCTGAAATACCACGCCCATTTTTTTCTTCATGTCATACATGTTTCCCGTGGCATTCTCACCGTCTATTCTTACGCTTCCCGAATCTTTCTCCAACTGTCCGCACATAATGGATATGGTGGTACTTTTTCCCGCACCGTTCACTCCCAAAAATGCAAACAGTTCGCCTTCTTTCACTCTGAAACTCAAATCCTGTACGGCTTTTACATCACCAAAACTCTTATTCAGATTATTTATCTCTATAATGCTTGCCATGTTTACCTCCGCTTGCCACCGTATTTTCGCAACCTGTGATATCAAAATGATATCACTTTTATTTTTATCTGTCAAGGGAGAAACGGCAATAAATTTTAAAGATTGTCAGTTATTCCTTTTTTATCCTCAACACAACCTTTGCTCCTGAGGTGTTGAATACAAAAAGGGGCGGTGAAAAATCCGCCCTTTTCGGGAATCAGTTTACCGTCCTACTTTGAAAGTATCTTGCTCAAATACTGTCCCGTGTAACTCTTTTCATTCTCCGCCACTTGTTCGGGAGTGCCACACGCCACCACTGTGCCGCCTTTATCTCCGCCTTCGGGGCCCATATCTATTATGTAGTCGGCACACTTTATCACATCCAAGTTATGTTCAATAACCACTATGGTACTGCCGCTGTCACACAGTCTCTGTATTATTTCTATGAGTTTTTCCACATCTGCCATGTGCAATCCCGTGGTAGGCTCGTCCAGTACATACAGCGTCTTGCCCGTATTTGTGCGGGAAAGCTCCGTGGCAAGTTTCACCCTCTGCGCTTCACCGCCCGAAAGCGTGGTTGCGCTCTGTCCCAATGTGATGTAGCCCAAACCCACATCTTGCAGCGTTTGTAACTTGCGTTTCAGTTTCGGAAGATTTGCAAAAAACACAAGTGCCTCGTCCACCGTCATATCAAGTACATCGGATATGGACTTGCCCTTGTACTTCACCTCCAAAGTTTCACGGTTATAACGCTTGCCGTGACACACCTCACACGGCACATACACATCGGGCAGAAAGTGCATCTCTATCTTTTTTATGCCGTCGCCTGCACAAGCCTCACATCTGCCGCCTTTCACATTAAAGCTGAACCTGCCCTTACTGTATCCTCGCACCCTGGCATCGGGAGTTTGTGAAAATAAATCCCTTATAAGGTCAAAGAGTCCCGTGTATGTGGCTGCATTTGAACGGGGAGTCCTGCCTATGGGCGATTGGTCTATGTCTATTATTTTATCCAGTGCTTCCACGCCCTCTATGCTGTCAAAATCACCGGGTGACGTCCTTGCATGGTTTAGGACTGCCAAAAGCTTGTCACGCAATATCCTGTTTACAAGGCTGGATTTTCCCGAACCCGAGACGCCCGTTATACATGTAAACACTCCGAGAGGTAGCTTCACCGTGAGATTTTTCAGATTGTTCTCACGAGCACCATGCACGGTTATGAATTTGTCCGATACGCTGCGTCTCCCTTTCGGAGTTTTTATGCTGCGCTCTCCCGAGAGGAACTGCCCCGTAACGGAATCCTTGCACGCCTTTATGTCGTCGGGAGTACCCGCTGCCACTATTTCACCGCCGTGAGAGCCTGCACCCGGGCCTATATCCACAATGTAATCTGCCGAGAGCATGGTCTCCTCGTCATGCTCAACCACAATGAGAGTATTTCCCAAATCACGCATTCTGCACAGTGAATCGAGCAGTTTTCTGTTGTCACGCTGATGCAGACCTATGCTGGGTTCATCCAGTATGTACAACACGCCCACAAGCCCCGAACCTATTTGCGTAGCAAGCCTTATACGCTGCGACTCACCGCCCGAGAGCGAGTTTGCATACCGTGAAAGTGTGAGATAATCCAGTCCTACATTTACCAAAAATCCCAGGCGTGAGTTTAATTCTTTCATAATCCTGTCTGCAATTATCTTTTGCGACGGACTAAGCTGCACGGAATTTATGAAGTCACGGGCTTCCGATATGGGCATATCACTCAGTTCCGCTATGTTTTTTCCCGAAACCGTGACGGCAAGGCTTTCCTTTTTCAGCCTTTTACCCTTACACACAGAGCAGGGTTCTTCCACCATGTACACTTCCAGACTGCGCTTTATCTCCTCGGACTGAGTATCACGATAACGTCTCTCCAAGTTCGGAATTATTCCCTCAAATCTTGTGACATAGGACGCACTGCCGTAATCACGGTCGTAACTCACCCGTATTCTCTCATTGCCCGTACCGTACAAAACCGCATGACGAGCTTTTTTTGGCAAGTCCTTCCAAGGTGTATCCAGCGAAAAACCGTAATGCTCCGAAAGTCCTTGCAAATACATGGCAGCAATAGCTCCGCCGCCCGTTTCGCTGTTCCAACCGCTCACTGTTATAGCACCCTCATTAAGTGAAATGTCCGGATTCGTAACCACTCTCTTTTCGGAAACATGACGCAAAAGTCCAAGTCCCGTACATACAGGACAGGCACCGAAAGGGTTGTTGAATGAAAATATGCGGGGTTCCAATTCCTCTATGCTTATACCGCATTCAGGACACGAGTAGTTTTGAGAAAATAAAAGCTCCTCATCTCCCGACTCACGCATGACTATAACCTTTGCAAGCCCCTCGCCATACTTAAACGCCGTTTCGAGTGAGTCATTGAGTCGTGTATCAATGCCTTCTTTTAACACCAGTCTGTCTATGACTATATCTATGGTGTGCTTTATGTTTTTTTCAAGATTGGGCATTTCATCGTCCAACATATATGTCACAGAGTCTATTATAACCCGTGTGAAGCCCTGTTTTCTGAGCTGTTCAAGCAGTTTTTGGTATTCGCCCTTTCTGCCTCGCACAGCAGGGGCAAGTATTTGAAATTTTGTTCCCTCCCCAAGCTCCTTTATACTGTCCGTCACATTGTCAATGGTCTGACGCTCTATCACTCTGCCGCATTCGGGGCAATGTGGCACACCTATTCTTGCGTATAAGAGTCTGAGATAATCATGCACTTCCGTTATGGTTCCCACCGTGGAACGGGGATTGTTCGACGTGCTTTTCTGGTCTATGGATATGGCAGGTGAAAGTCCCTCTATGCTGTCCACATCGGGCTTCTCCATCTGACCTAAAAACATACGTGCATACGATGACAGCGACTCCATGTATCGCCTTTGACCCTCTGCGTATATGGTATCAAATGCAAGGCTCGATTTTCCCGATCCCGAAAGTCCCGTGAATACCACCAGTTTGTTCCTCGGTATGGTGAGGCTCACATTTTTCAGATTGTGCGAGCGTGCTCCCGTTATTTTTATGAATTTATCCATATTTTCCTCCGTATTTTGCACGGCTATTTGCGTTTTCTCTCTCTTGCTCTGCGGCGGCTGCCCACCGTACCCGGCGCCACGCCGCTCTTTTTATCCGATTTTCCCATGAGGACAAGCATTTCATCACGAAGTTTTGCCGCCTGCTCAAATTCAAGCTCCATGGCGCACTTTTGCATTTCTTGCTTCAAAACCTCTATTCTGCGCTGCCTTTCCTCCTCGCTCATCACATTTTCCGTCCTGCTTCTGCGTGCGGATGATTTTCCCACCTCTATGACATCATAGACGGGTTTTATTATGCTTTGCGGCACGATACCGTGTTCCTCGTTATACTTTTTCTGTATCTCTCTGCGCCTTTCCGTTTCCGTTATTGCTCTTTGCATGGAATCCGTCACCGTGTCGGCATACATTATAACTCTGCCCTCCGCATTTCGTGCCGCTCTGCCTATGGTCTGTATGAGCGATGTGGTACTGCGCAAAAAGCCTTCTTTATCCGCATCCAGTATGGCAATAAGCCCCACCTCGGGCAAGTCCAAACCCTCACGCAAAAGGTTTATTCCCACAAGCACGTCAAATTCGCCCAGTCGCAAATCCCTTATTATCTCCATGCGCTCCATGGTTTCTATCTCGGAGTGCATGTATCGCACCTTTATACCGAAAGACACCAAATATTCCGTAAGCTCCTCCGCCATACGTTTTGTGAGCGTGGTAACAAGTGTTCGCATACCCGATTCAGAAGTCATCTTTATCTCGCCCAAGAGGTCGTCCACCTGTCCTTTTACGGGTCTCACGCACACGGGCGGATCCAAAAGTCCCGTGGGTCTTATAATCTGCTCCGTAACGCAACCTTCTGTAAGACTAAGCTCATAATCGGCAGGTGTTGCGCTCACACAAAGCAACTGTTTTACATGTTTTTCAAACTCTGCGAATTTAAGCGGTCTGTTGTCATAAGCAGAAGGCAGACGGAAGCCGTATCCCACAAGTGCATCCTTCCTCGAACGGTCGCCTGCATACATGGCACGTATCTGCGGTACGGTCACATGCGATTCATCTATTATTATGAGGAAGTCATCGGGGAAATAGTCCAAAAGTGTAAAAGGGGGTTGTCCCGGGCGTCTGCCGTCAAAGTAACGTGAGTAATTCTCTATGCCCTGACAGTAGCCTATTTCCTTTATCATTTCCACATCGTAGTTTGTACGCTGTTCCAGTCTTTGCGCTTCCAGGAGTTTGCCTTCCGACTTAAAAAAATCCACCTGTTTTCCCAAGTCCGAAAGTATTTCCTCAACACCGGATTTTAATTTTTCTGCTCCCGTAGCATAATGTGAGGCGGGAAAAATCATGATGAATTTCTTTTCCGTCATGGTTTTCCCCGTGAGAGGATGTATTTGCGTTATGCGGTCAATCTCATCGCCGAAAAATTCCACCCTGTACGCAAACTCCGATTCACCTATGGGGTATATTTCCAGCGTATCGCCGCGCACTCTGAATGTGCCTCGATGAAAATCCATATCGTTCCGCTGATATTGCAGCTCCGTGAGCCTGTGCAAAAGCTCTGTGATATCCACTTCCGTGCCCTGAATGAGCGAAATGCTCATGCTCTGATATTCCGACGGGTCGCCGAGTGCGTATATGCACGAAACAGACGCAACAATGATAACATCCCGTCGTGTACTGAGTGATGCTGTGGCACTGTGACGGAGCTTATCTATCTCATCGTTTATGGTGGCTTCCTTTTCAATGAAAG
>JAFSHG010000038.1 GCA_017440405.1 Clostridia bacterium | reverse complement strand
TTTGATCAGCTCCTTTATGTTATTTGTCGCTAAACAACATTATATCAAAAGCTGCTCATTTGAGCTATTCTTTTTTCTGTCGGGTGGTGCAGTTGATTTTACAATCCGCCCACAAAACCGATTTTATGACAAATATATCTTGTCGACCGATTCTCATTGCATTTTATCCGAACGTATCTGCACATGTCTTCGTGTGAAATCTCTGAGTAATTTCAAAACTGCTAAAAAAACAGTTGACAAACGCCCGTGCGGTGGCTATAATGTTATATGTTCAAAGGAACGAGCGTGTGCCTTTAGCCCAATTGGATAGAGCGTCTGGCTACGGACCAGAAGGCTAGGGGTTCGAGTCCCTTAAGGCACGCCATTATAAAGTCTTGAGTTTTCTCAGGACTTTTTTTGTATCTGATTAGTCTGAATTAGGGAGAATAATTTTTATGAGCCCGCATGTTTTTACACTGGAAGGCATCACCTTTGAAGTCACAAAAAAGAAAATGAAAAATATGCGTATGCGCATTTTGCAGAACATGCACGTGGCTGTATCCGTCCCAAACGGGTGTACATATCAAAAGGCACAGGAGTTTGTGCAAAATAACATGGATTGGGTGAGAAAAAGCATCCGAAAGGCACAGCAACAAAAATCTTCAAGCCCGAATTATCTGTATGCTTCTGATGTTACACACATATATAATTTGGGCAAAGAACTGCCCGTGATACATGTAAACAGCGATGATTGCAGAATGATACTTCAAGATGACGGATTGTACCTGTATGCGAACGAGGACGTGTCGTATGAGAACTTTGTGCGTGCACTCAAAGAGATACACAGAAAAGAGTTTGAGCGCATTTTGCCCGAGCTTATAAGCGAATGTGAGCGAGTTGCACATGTGCGCCCGTATGAATGGAGAATAAAGGATATGCGAACGAGATGGGGTTCGTGCAATGTAAATGCAAGACGGATTTGGCTCCGACTGGGGCTTGCAGCATATCCCAAAGAATGCATAAAGGCTGTGATGATACATGAACTGACGCATCTGTATGAACCTTCACATAATGAAAAATTTTATAGGTTGATGAATGAGTTTTATCCCCAAAATGCAGAACCCAATATGATATTACGAAAAAATCTGTATACGCTGTATTAAAGAGAAAATACGGTGTTGACTACACCTGAAAAACGATAGTACCGTGTGTTGACAAAGCATGATTTTTTAGTTATAGTGTTTGTGAGCAAATGAACAACAGGAGGCTTTGTATGAAGATAATTATAGGAAGCGATCACGGCGGATTTGAATTGAAAAATGAACTTTGCACATATCTGCGTGAAATGGGTCATGAGGTGGAAGATGCAGGTTGCCATTCCCAAAGCAGCGTGGACTACCCCGATTACGCTTTTCCCGTGTGCGAAGCGGTGGCAAAAGGCGAGTTTGCGTTTGGCATACTGGTATGCGGCACAGGTATAGGCATGAGCATTTGTGCAAATAAGGTTCGGGGAATACGCTGTGCGCTCTGTTCGGAACCCGTGTCTGCTGCACTCACACGAAAGCATAACAACGCAAATGTGCTTGCAATGGGTGCAAGAATAATCGGCAAGGAACTTGCAAAGGAAATAGTGCGTACATTCCTTTCCACCGAGTTTGACGGCGGCCGCCATGAAAACCGTGTGAACAAGATTTCCGAATACGAGAAGTAATATCATACACGTAAATAATCCGTGGGAAAACCGCATAGGAAAGGTTTTCCCTTTAGTTTTGCAGCAGGCGGCATTTTATTTTATCTGTAATCAACACTCGTTATGCCCGGAACGGATGCGATACTTGCTATTCGTGTTGCAAACATAAAGCCGACAACCCATTATATGCTCCAAATACGGTGAATTATATGCCTTGCAGGAGTTTTTCTTTTTTGAATGTTTGCAATGTGAATTGCAATCTGCTATAATGGCTCTGCACGGTGTGAATGTACCCGTAGCCCAGCTGGATAGAGCGTCAGACTCCGACTCTGAAGGTCATGGGTTCGAATCCCATCGGGTACGCCAGAAAAGAAACAACATTTGTCTACCAGACAAATGTTGTTTCTTTTCAACTAAATCCGTCCTTACGGACGGGATAAATCCCACTGGTGTGGGATGAAATCACTTTGTGATGAAATCCGACTTCGTCGGAAGATAAGGACGGATTTAATTTCATCTGCGAAGCAGATTTCATCCGAGCAAAGCGAGGATTTCATCGCGCTTGCGCGATTTCATTGAAGGTTACGATTTTTTATGATATAATTAACGCCGAAGAGGTGGTTTCGATGGCTGAAAACAAACTGGCCGATATGTCAACAGAATTTGCAATTCAAATCTTAAAATTGACCGATGGCATCAAGGGACACTATTCCTTGTCTAAT
>JAFSHG010000037.1 GCA_017440405.1 Clostridia bacterium | reverse complement strand
GATGCCCATTATGACGATGATGTCACAGAGCATATGGCAAAGAGTGGTTTTGATGAACAGTACGGTGCAAGACCACTTCGCCGTGCCATTGCTCATGAAATAGAAGACGGACTTTCGGAGGAAATCCTATCGGGGCGCATCAGCGTGGGAGATAAAATCCTCATTACGGTGCGTGAGGACGAACTTAAATTCTTGAAAGAATAAGAAAAACGGCAGAAAAAACAAAGACCGCACAAAAGGGTGCCTTGCATAAAGCAGGTTTTACCTACCGAAAAAAGCAAAAGGAGTACGGACAGTTTTGTTCGTACTCCTTCTCACTCGCCTTGCCTGCAAGGCATAGTGTGTTACACCTTTCAGGTGTACTGTCGGGCGGTAATGAGCCTCCCTTGTGTAAAGGGAGGTGGCTCGCGTAAGCGAGACGGAGGGATTGTAAAAAGCAAAATTATACCGAAAAACAATCCCTCAGCCGCCTTCGGCGTCAGCTCCCTTTACACAAGGGAGCCGTTCTTTATGTTCATCTATTGCTTGTCAATTTTCCTGACAAGCACTGCATTTGTGGGCACAAACGCAACGAAAGTGATATTACTCGCCTCACTCGTAGTGATATTGTTCCCGACGGTCGCAGTGATATTATATTCGCCTTAAAAATCAACGCGCAAAGCGCATATCACGTCCGAAGGACATATCACGCACTTGTGCATATCACTCGCCAGAGGCGAATATAACTGGCGTATCTGCTCTACGGCAGGTACGCCAATCGGTGTTTTCCCTTTGTGTGGTCTTTTTTGATTGTTATAAATTTCTCTTGTTAAAAACGGGGAAGCTGACAGCCAAATAAGCTATGGTCAAAACCCCTGTAATGATAATTGCGGAGTTATATGTTTTAGCTTTCTCAATACCTGAAATCAAAGAGTTCCCGTCTGTCAGCATTATCGGTAAATACGCTTTTAGTTCGGGAATAAAACTCAAAAGGTATAAAGCAAGAATGCTGCATCCTACGCCTGCAAGTACGATGATGTTTGACTTTGCCACTGTTGAGAAAAATACAGCCGAAACAGTAACCCATAACCCGAACAACCACCAGCACACTACGGAAAACATAAGGTTTTGCGCCACTGAATTATCCCAGAAATATGCGTTGCAACAGTATGTAATTACAAAGCACAGCCAGTAACAGAGCGTCCAAAGAGTGGTGAGAACGACTGCTTTGGAAATAACAACATTATGCCGTGCAAGTCCCTTTGTGAGCGGCGGAATCAACGTGCCCGACCGATATTCACGGGTGAAGATATCGCTTTCAAGTAATATGAATACAATAAGGCCCAGGGGGATATTTTTGAAAAATTGCATCCAAGAATCCAATGCACTTACGGTTACGGGCGTTATGCTTATGCCGCTTTGTGAAATGGTGTCTGAAACAGCGTCCAAAAGCAGCGGTGTCAGCTTTGCAATGGCGGTATTCATTACGCCGAGCAAGACAAACAGTATTCCGAGGATTATCAATCTGACTGAGCGAAGTTGTGATGTGATTTCCTTTTTTGTAAAGGCTAATAAAGATTTCATTCCTCCGTCACCTCCATGAAAAGCGATTCCAAAGTTGGCTCTATGCGTTCCAGTTTCAAAAGACGTATGTGTTTGTCCGTTAAAAAGTGCAGCACATCAAACACTGTGACGCCGTTTTCACGAAAAACGAGTTGATTTCCGCCGATTTGTTTTATATCGGGGAATGCTTGCAAGAGTTTGAGCATATCTTCAACGTTTTCCGCTTCCAAAATGTATCCTTCACTGCGGTACTTTGACTTTATATCGGATAGTTTTCCGCAAACCCTTACCACACCGCCGGTCAGAAAAGCCACATCGGTGCAAATGCGCTCCACATCTGAAAGAATGTGGGTGGAAAATAAAACCGTAGTTTCATCTCTTATTGCCAAGAGGATGTCTAAAATCTCTTTCCTGCCTATTGGATCGAGTGCAGATGTAGGCTCATCACATATGAGCAGCTTCGGGCGATTGAAAAGTGCCTGCGCTATGCCGAGCCTTTGCTTCATCCCACGAGAAAAACCGCGTATTCGGTGCTTTTCATCCGCAAGCCCCACAAGTGTCAAAAGCTCCTCGCTTCTTTTTGCGATATCACTCTTACGCATTCCCGTGACTTCACCGCAGAAAGTGAGGTATTCGGGGGCGGTCATAAAAGGATAAAATTCAGGTACATCGGGCAAGTAGCCGATATAACGGTTTGTTGCGGTCTGTCCGTAGCAAACACTTTCACCGTTCACCTTAATTTCACCTGCATCCGATTTTAACAAACCGAGTACGGTTTTCATCGTCGTTGTTTTTCCCGAACCGTTTTTGCCGATAAATCCGTATATGCTGTGCTCGGGCACAGACAGATTCAACCCTCGTAAAACATCTTTGTCACCGAAACTCTTGTGAAGATTCGTTATATGAAGCATATCTGTTGAGTCACCCCCTCACAATTCTATCCATTTATTTTATTCGCTTTATGCTCGTTATCCGCATATACTTCAATGCACAATCCCTTGTGTCCGCACTTGGGGCAGGTCAGACGGCGCATCTTCGGCGTGTGGTATGCCCAAAACATTTCCTTAAAGCGGGGTTTGAATACCTCGTGGCATTCGGGACAGATGTAGGCAACATGTTTGTAGTAGTACGTTGATACAATAATTCCCCACGGAATTGCAACACATGCCCAAATTACAAAGAACAGCCAAAGTCCCTTTGTAATCCATAAAACGATAGCTGCACATTGCACAAGGGATAGGGGAAGCCCCGAAAGCACCATAACAAGGCGCATTTTTGAGAGTTTGTTTTTCTGTTTCATAATGTGCGCTACGTCGCCGATAGACTCAATGGAGAATTTGGGGAGTTCTTTCAGCTCATATTTAATAGCCTCTATGATACTGAGTTTTTTCTGCCCTTCGGCTATTTCGTCTCTGAGTGTCTGCTCATGCTGATCCAGCAGAATGGAAATAATCTTTTCGGGATGTTCCTCAGCAAACAACTCACCGATGCTGCCCAATGGCACTCCCGCTTCACGCAAGAAGCAGATAATTCGCATACGCTTTAAATCATCATCTGAATAAAGCCTGCGACCGCCTTCTGATAGTTCACTGGGGACGAGAATGTTTCTCGAATCGTAATATTGAACTGTTCTGACGGATACGCCGCAGAGCTTTGCAATTTCTCCCGTCGTATACTTTGACATAGCTTTCACCTCCTTACACGGTGCATTTTACATCATTACGCAACGTAACAAGCAATACCTTACGCAAGGTCTTTTTTACAAATTTCTATTTTTATATCACCCGTATCGGTGTTTATCTCACATTTTCCGCCTGTTGTTGTCTTTGGCACGCTTATATCACCTGTGGATGTTCGGGTAATAAAAACCTTGTCGGTAAGCAAATTGCCCGTTACATCGCCCGTATCGGTTTTGATGAAAAGTTCAGCGGCATCTGAGCCGTCAAACTTCACATCGCCTGTACTTCTCACAATGGAAATTTTTTCTGATGCAATCACATTTTCCAATGAAATATCGCCCGTATTTCCGCTTGATATAATGTTTTTGCACTCAACATCGGATATTCTTGTCTTTCCCGTGGAAACTTTTATGTTGATGTCGCCATTACAGGTTACATCGGAAACCGAAATGCCGCCCGTAGAGACAGAGAGAGAAAGCGCACCTGCGGATATGTTTTCAACCCGAATACTTCCCGTACTCGTCTGTATTTTCATGGCTTCGGAAGCAGAGGCAAGGATTGTTACATTGCCCGTGTGCTCGGAAATATCCGCACTTTTGAAATTGAATCCCGCAGGTATTTGTATATTGCCCGTGTCTGACTGTAATGACAGTACACCGTATTCTCCCTGCGGAATCGTTATCGTTATTTTGGGTGAACCTGAAAATATACCTATATGGTCATACCATTTGCTCGTATCGTCCACCTTAATTTCAAGTGTGCCGTCATGCACCACAACAGAATGTTTCATCTTATACTGTTCATAACACACAACATTGCTTTCCCCATTTTCAGCAGTTACAAACACAATGTCGGCAGTATTTGTTACAACCGTTATGTTAGTAAAAACTTCGTTGATTTTATGATGGTTAGTCTCATACTTTGCAGTTGAAAGTTTTGTAAAATCCCAATTCAGCATTGTCATTACACCTCCGAATATTATACATCCGACAAATACAAGAGAAGCTGCTGTAATAAGCATTATTTTTGTTTTTTTACTCATTTTTATTCTCCTCCTTTTTTATGAAGCGGCTTTTTATCCACAACACCGATTTTCCCGTAAGTATCAAAACACCTTTTGTTGCTGCCTTGCATCCGTAGAACATAAAAACGGAAAGTCCGCCGCACACAAGACCTGCACCTATAATGGCGAGACCTTGCAGAATATCACCGCTGAATGATGTGTAAAAACCTAAAGCTATGCAGGCAATAGTGCAGCAAATAAGCGAAACGAAAACAGCCCACAACGAAACTAAAACGGTCCACAACACAACATAAAGCGAAAGCATCACTGCAAAGGCGGCAATCATAAGCGAAAGCCATATGGGAGAGCCTAGTACCAAAAGTACGATTTCCCAGGCTTTTAGCCTTTTCTTCGGTATTATATTTTCTTTTACGAGTTTTGTCTGCGGCACATCGGCTAAAATCTGTGATATAAGTGCATCAATATTGCCTATTTCAGAAACCGCATCTTCTTCCGAAAGACCTTCTTCCATTCGGTCATCAATCATTTCGCTGTAAAACGTCAAGCGTTCTTCCATGTCATCCTGCGGCAAGTAGTGCAAACTGGCACGTAGCTTCGCAAGAAACTCTTGTTTATTCATCACCATCACCCTCCTTGATTACGAATCGATATATCGACATAATTTTATCCCATTCTTCCTTAAAATCCTCAATCCGCTTTAAACCTGCGTCTGTAATATGATAGTATTTTCTGAGCCTTCCGCCATGCTCTGCGGTGCGGACCGTCAACATATTTGCAGTTTCCAAGCGTTTGAGAATAGTGTACAATGTGGACTCGGACAACTCAATATACGGCTTCATATCTTTTATGATTTTATATCCGTATGAATCTTCGCCTTTAATCGCTGCCAGTACGCACACATCCAGAAGACCTCGTTTCAACTGAACATCCATAGAATGCCTCCTTTCATGCTATACATCATATCACGAAGTATGTTCTTTGTCAATGGTTTTTGCAAAAAAAGGGCAGCAGGGAGAAAGAATCTCTCTGCCGCCGCAATTAGAGAAAAGGCTTATTCGTGGTGTCCGCCGCAACCGTGACTGCCGCAAGCATGACCGTCTGCGCCGTGTTCATGGTCGTGATGGTCGCATTTCACATCGGGATTGTAGCCGAGTTTTCCTGCAAGAAGAGCTTGAACCGCTTCATCGGCATTCCCGTGAACACCGCCGAAAAGTTTGATACCGACGTCTGCAAGGGCAGCTTGTGCGCCGCCGCCGATTCCTCCGCATATAAGCATGTTTACGCCGTTTGCCGCAAGGAATCCTGCCAATGCACCGTGACCGCTGCCATTGGTGTCAATCACCTCAGAACGTACAACGGCGCTGTTTTCAACCTCGTACAGCTTAAACTGTGAGGTGTGTCCGAAGTGCTGAAAGATATTTCCGTTTTCGTAGGTTACTGCAATTTTCATAATGATAATCTCCTTTAAATTTATTTTAAATTATTGATAGCTGATTTTCTGCCGAGTAAACGTCCGATTATAAACGCTGTGCTTTTATTATTTAGCTTTAACCGCCTGTGATATCCTATTCTGATTTACACGTGATTTTAACAGAAAAGACGCTGTCGAAGCAACGCCTCTACCCACGAAAACACAAATCGGACTATCAATCATTAAAACTTCATATGCACGAAAGATACTTTTTCGTGTATTCGCTGTATTTTTCTCTGTAAAACTCGTTGTCGCTTCGGAGCATTTTGAGCGATTCATGCAGATTCATATTCTGTTCGCTTGCGTCCATAACACAACCTGCTATGTTGGAACAATGGTCGGATACCCTTTCCATATTGGTGATAAGGTCGCTCCATACAAAGCCTGCTTCAATACCGCAGTCACCCATGCGAAGCCTGTCAATATGTCTTGTACGCAGAAGCTCTTTCATTCTGTCAATGACCTGTTCAAGAGGCTCAACGAGGTTCGCCTGTTCGGAGTTTTCTTCCACGAAAGCAATGTAGGAAAGAGAAACTATTTCCAGTGTTGCCGCACACAGAGCGTCCATTTCACGCTTAGCACTTTCCGAGAATACAATGCCCTTTTCACGCATTTCCTCTGCCGATTCCAAAATGTTCACAGCATGGTCGGAGATGCGCTCAAAATCACCTATGGCTTTGAGCAGCATGGAAGCGGTAGCACCTTCTCTTTCATTAAGCTGCTTTGTGCTTATCTTTACGAGGAAACTGCCTATAATATCTTCAAAGCGGTCGGTCTTGTCTTCCGAATCACGAATGGTTTGTGCCTTTTGTTTGTCGTAGGTTTCAAGGCACTCTAACGACATTTTGAGGGCGTCTGTTGCAGTGCGAGCCATATCAAAGGTGAGGTTGTGGGCACATTCCAATGCAATGGCAGGCGTTGCGAGGAGTCGCTCATCAAGCTCTGCTGCCTTTTCGGGAAGTTTGCCGTCGGGTACAAGTTTATATGCGAGCTTTTCAAGCAGACCCGACATGGGAAGAAGCAATAGGGTGCAAGCCACATTAAAAACAGAATGGCATGTAGCGATTCCTGCAAATGTTGCTGATTCACCAAAGAGTGCTGGTGCAAATATTGCATTTATTGCTGAGAATGCAATGAGGCAAATAACCGTCCCGATGATGTTAAAGGATAAGTGGACAAAAGCCGCACGTTTTGCATTTTTTGTTGTGCCAACCGAGGAAATTATTGCAGTAATACAAGTACCGATGTTCTGTCCCATAATGATGGGAATTGCCGCACCGTAGGACACAGAACCCGTTGCCGCAAGTGCTTGCAGAATACCCACCGATGCTGAGCTTGACTGAATGATGGCGGTAAGAATTGCGCCTACGAGAACGCCGAGTATCGGATTCTTAAACATAAGGAACAGTTGCTGAAAAGCGGGAATATCACGAAGCCCAGAAACCGCACCCGTCATTGTTTCCATGCCGAACATCAAGGTGGCAAATCCGAGGAGCACCATACCGATATCTTTTTTCTTGTTGTTCCTAGTGAACATGAAAAGAACGATGCCAATCAGTGCTAAAACAGGCGTAAAGGAAGACGGTTTCAGGAGTTTCAAGAACATATTACTGCCGGAAATACCGCTGAGGCTCAAAATCCAAGCGGTAACGGTAGTACCTATATTCGCACCCATAATTACATGGATAGCCTGTTTCAGTGTCATAAGACGTGAGTTTACAAAACCCACCACCATAACCGTTGTGGCGGACGAACTCTGAATGACTGCCGTAACACCAAGACCCGTGAACAGACCTGAAAGTTTGCCCGATGTCAGTTTACCAATCATTGATTCCAATCTGTTTCCTGCGCTTCTCTCCAAGGCACTGCCCATAATGTTCATACCAAAAAGGAAAAGGCACAGTCCGCCAATGAGCGTTAATACGTCAAAAATATCCATTCAGAACATCCTCACTTTTATTCATTTCATCATTTAACTGCTTTCTGCGCAACATTATAACATCCGTCTGTAAAATTCGCAATCGGTTCGGTGAAAATATATAATGACGGCGAGGCTATCGCATATAAGAGGTTTTTGCAGTTAAAAAAAGTGCAAGAAAAAAGAGAGAAGACGGTGACCTCTCTCAATTCTCTTTACCATTATAATTTATCGTGATTATGCTTCGGGTATCAGATTCCCGTCGGTCATGCGAATTATGACATCGGCCTTTTCAGCCACCGCCATGTCATGTGTGACTATGATGACGCAGTAGCCTTCACGGTGAGCCAAGTCTTTCAGAATGGATATTATGTTTGCGGTGTTTTCCGTGTCCAAATTACCCGTAGGCTCATCGGCAAGCATCACCTTTGCACTGCTGCAAAGTGCTCGGGCAATGGCGATACGCTGTTGTTCGCCGCCCGATAACATGGCAGGGTAACGCCTGTACACCACATCGGTAAGTCCTACCACTTCTATCATCTTTTTCGCTTTTTCCCGTGCGGATGCAGGTTTCATGCCGCACAGTTCAAGCGGATATGTTACGTTTTCCAGTATGGTGAGGAGTGGGAAAAGGTTATAACTCTGATAGATGACGGATACGCTGTTGCGCCTGTATGCGTCACGGTTTATCTTATTCGTGGGGGTGCCGTCAAAGAGTACCTGACCTTCCGTGGGGGTGTCCAGTCCTGCAAGCATGGACAAGAGGGTGGTCTTTCCGCTTCCGCTTTTTCCCACAATGGCATATACCTTGCCGCAATCAAAGGCGTATGAAACATTATTTACTGCACGAGTAGTTTGCCACTTGTTTTTGTATATGTATGTTACGTTGTTTAATTCTAAAATAGCCATGTGTGACCTCCTTAGTCCTTAGATGAGAGAATTTTCAAAACATCAACCGAGTTTATTGCAAACACGGCAATGACAAGTCCCAGTGCATAGCACAGCATGTACAGCCCTGCGCTCACCCACTGCAAAGAGGTGATGCTGTCGTACATGAGCTTCATTACGAGTACTCCCAGTCCCGCACCAGTGACAGACGGTAGGAACTGCTCGGTGAACAGTGCAACGAATGTGGCACTCTTTCCCGAACCCAAACTGCGCATTATGGCAATATCCGTGGTACGTGTGCGTATGAGCAGATATGACATTACAAACGCTATTGCAATGACTATGACATATATCACGGGATACAACACTTCCAAATAACCACGCACTCGCATGAGACTGTTTACGGTGTTTTGCAGCTCGGTATCGTTTATTACAAGGCACTTTCTTATCATGCCGATGTGTGAGGGATAACTGTACTGCTTTTCATTCAGGTATAATTTCATGGGCGCAACTTCATAACCGTCACGTAAAGTGAAGCTGAATGCACTTATACGGGCATAGTCGGAAAGCTCGGGTGTTGTGTCATCTTCATTTTTATCGGTGTTGAGTTCGGGATGCCCCAAATCCAGCCAATCGTGTCCTTCCTTTATGTCATAATATGAGTAATCGTACAGTTGGGGAAAGAGGAGTGCAAGTCCCATGGGGGCATATATCCTGTTTGTGTTTTCCGCTGTTATGCCCACTATTTTGAGGTCTATGGCATAAAAGCTATACTCCCTGTTTTCTTTTATAGCGCATGAAACACGCAAATCTCTGCAATCTTTCGGTACGCCCGTGCGTTCAAAAAAGCTCTCGGAAACCACACACACATATTCGTCGCCCATAAAGAGTGAGTCGTCATAGCCGTCTTCATATTCTATATTGCGCATACCCGAACCGTAAAACTCGGGGGCAGCATGAGGTGATGTGGTTAAAACGAGCTTGCTTCTGTCGAGTACGGCACCTATGAACTTCTCACGCACAAAGGGTGTATCGGGTATTACCTCGTGCATAGCGTCAGAGGAAATGTTCTCGTCTGTAAGCGGTATGAGATTTTCGTCATCGTCGTAATAGCTTATGACTTTATAAAAAATCTCGGAGTTTGAAAACTCATATGATTCAATCTCTGCATCTTCCACAAACTCATGAAGCATTTCTCCCGTGAGCAGCAATCCGTCATTTGATGTGCCGTTTAAGGTGAGAAATTCGCCCGAAATTTCAGTGTTTTTATATGTTTGCTCAATGCTTCTCGTGTAGCTTTGCAAGAGCGCACAGAATGCGGATATGAGTATGATAATGGCAAGCGATACGGCAGGCACTATCACGCTTTTACCCGGCATTCTGAATATGGAGCGTATTCCGTGTCTGAACACAAAAACTACTCGCCTGAAAATTCGCATCAGCTTATTTGAGTTGTCCTTTATGCTTTTTGCATTCGTGTTTTTTGTGGATTTTATTGCAGGTGGAGTGCGTCTTTCCTTTGGTATGGAAGTTTTCCGCCTCTTTTTAGGAGCAACACTCTTTTTGCGTGGTAAAACAAGCGCATTTGCGAAACACATACATGTGATACAGCATACCAAAAATACTACTGCTACGGTAAATATGATCACGGGAAGTTTTGCTGAGAAATCATTTTGGAATGACTCTTGTGAAAGTGACGTTCTGATAGTGCTGAACGTGAGGTCCATCATGCTGTTTTCCGCCGCCCAAGCATGAGCGCGTATGAGTACGGACTCCGCCATGAAAAATCCTGCCGAAGCACCTGCTGCGGAAGCAAAAAGTGACGGGAGCATTGCGCCGTACATGAGATAGCGCATTGTTTTTGCATTGCCTGTGCCCAGATTGAGCATGGTGGTTGCCGTCTGCTTTTGTTTGGTAACAAAAATATAGGCAAAAAGAAGTATGATACTCAGCCCCGTGAAACTGCATATGCCTATCAGAAGCAGTGAGGTGTCATGCATGGATTCCAGCGGTGCTGCCACATTTATATAGCCCTGGTCATACACGGTGACGGCGCATTTGTCATAGAGTTTACCTTTTACAAGAGAGGAAAATTCCTTGGCTGTTTTGTTTTCCAACACGAATGTGCCCAGCTTATATGAGCCGCAACTGCGGGAAATTCCTGTTTCAGTGAAAAGCAGGGAGAGTTTTTCCGAATGGAAAGTCTGCACGGGTATGAAAATCGTATCCGTAATCTCCTCCGTGAGTTTGTAAATGCCTTTTATGACATAGTCGCCGCTGTGCTTGAATCCTGCACCGTAAAAGTATGAGTTATAGTAATCATCGCCCGTTGCGGCATTGTGAAGGTCAAGATGTATGGAGTCACCCACTTCGAGTTTCATTGTGTACGCCATCACGCTTGATATGAGACAAACATTTTTGCCGTCCGACTCCGTGTAATAGTCGCCGTCTTCAAGCGGTACGGTGTTTTGGTGAAAAACTCGCTGATACTCTGAATTGTCCGTCATAACCACATCAAGCGTGTTTGCCATGATATCATATGAGCGTGACACGGCATACAACACATTTTTCCAGTCCATATCCACAGATTCGGGGTCGTTTGCAAACTTCTCCCAAAGTTCAGGCTGCGATGCAGTCCAATCTTCGTCATACACACAGTCGCCGTACACATTCGGATTCTTTGTGACATCAATATAAAATCCGTTCTTGATGAATTTTTGGTCAAAGATAGTCTCATAAAACTCCGCCGCTTCATTCAAGAAGTCGGAGTATGCGCCTTCATGCTCTAAAATATCGGGCGTGAGGAAAAACTTTCGGACGTCCTTGCTTTTCGGTGACGATAACAGTATGGACACCTGCTCATCCGTAAGCGAGATTTGATTTGTGACAAAGGGTGCAGGGGAGAAAGTGGACGTACCGTTTATTGATACATATTCGCCTGTTGCAATGTAGCGGTGTTCGGGTTTCAGATACTTTAAGATATCGAGAGGCTTACCGTTCTTGGTAAAACTTCCGTATTCCAGTGTGAAGTATCCGCCTTCTACAAGATAATTGTGTGTGCTGTAATTTTTCAGCAGCATACATGAAATATCGCCATAAGGAGTTTCTCCGATAACCTTGAACAGTATGACGGACATATCGGTGTAATGCTTGTCTACGAGTGCAGGATATTCGCCTGCATAACCTCGTATGCGTACATAAGGTTCAAAGTGTTTTACACCGGGAAGATTTGATAAGTATTCGTAATCTTGAGCCTCAGCACAGCTCATTAAATCAGCATCATGACTGTTTTCCGTGGGATAATTACCGCCTCGGAAGTCCAAGTCGGCAATGGAAAGAAAACTGTTGTCTGCCTCGGAAAGAAGGTCTGTACAAGACACTTTCATGCTCACGGAAAGCACAAGGAACAGGTTTACAAAGAAAAGCAGCAGAAAAAATGCAAGCGTCTTTCCTATTTGACGTAAAAGACTCCTCACTCCCAGCTTAAAAAACAAGTTAGTCACCTCTTTCTGTATAAATGCTTATAAAATGAGTAAGGAAGCTCCAACAACACCGTGTGAAGAACTCCCATCTCCCGAATTTATGATAGCATAGCCGATTTCATATGGCAAATATCTTCATCCCTCAAACTTAGGTTTCGTCCCTCGGAACAAAATATATTATTTGAAGTGCAATTCAGTCATCAAAGCAGCCGTACATCATCGCCGCGGAGCAATACCACGGTGTTGTACTTAGGGGTTAAAAGCCGTGAGACAATTCGCTCATCGTAGCGGTTTTGCAAGTCATCTTTGGAAAGGTTACTTGCAATGACGGTGGGTTTACGTTGTGCTTCACGCTCATTTATGATGAGGAAGAGTTTTTCCACCGTTATATTATTTATGAAGGGCTCAGACCCCAAATCGTCAATCGCAAGCAGGTCGCATGAAATATAATCGGGCATATCTGCATCAGAGCGAATTGACTTTAAGATGGAGTCGAACATATTATAAGAAGTTATCTTTATAACATTGAGTCCGTTTACAATGGCCCTTTTTGCAATACAGTTCAGAAGATAGGTCTTTCCCAATCCCGTGGAACCCAAAATAATTAGATTCAACGGTTCGGGGTGGGGCAGAGTGTTTGCGTAATTGAGTGAAAAATCATACATCTTGCTCATCATGCGTCTTTGTTTTTCGTTGTGGAAAACGCTCAAATCGAAGTTTTCAAAACATTCGCCGTTGTCTATGTCAGAGCTCGCATAATTGTACGATATGATGCTGTTCAAAAGACATGCACACATGCTGCCGTCCGAAGGGAGAAAACCTTTGTCCATGCACATGTGACAGTCGTACACAGGTTCCAAATAATCCGTGGGATAGCCGTGTGCCGTAAGCAAAGTGCCTTTGAGGTCGTCTAATTTTGCAAGCTCAGCTTTTGTGTTGCTGAACTCAGATTCGTAATCTTCGCCGCTTGCAGTGTATGCTTTCATGCCGAGTTCAAACGCAAGGTCTAATTTTTTTGAATCAACATCACTTATTTCAGGGATGCGCTCATATATTTCGGCTACTCGCCTTTCATGCAACAGTTCGTTTTTTCGCCGTTTGGCAGCATATTCTTCTTTCACCTTAGTGGGTATATGCATATTGTGCCTCCTTATTCATCATCGTCATCATCAAATGTTATGCCTATGTGCGATAAGTCACTCTCCGTGTAATTATGCCGCATGAAGCCTTTGTGTATGGGTGTTTTGGAAGATACAGAAGATGTGTGAGCGGATGCAAGGTCTGCCTTTGCGTCCTGCAAATTATGAATATCCGATTCATTCCATCTGGCTACCGTCTTGCACATGAAAGAAAACGGCTGTGACTTGCCCGATGCTGCCTCTGCCAAGGCAAAGAGCATTTCTTCCGTCATGTGATAATCGCTCAGCCAAAGTGACACCCTCTCGCACTGTTGTGCATTCGGCCTGCTCGTCATGCCCGCTTTCATAAACAATCGGCGGCACAAGTCCGTCAGCATATCCTGTTGTTTGCGTATTTGTGCAAGCTCGTCTGTGTTTGCCACTCCCTTTTCGTGCATACTGTCCATTATGGCAGAAAGATACGCAAATGACGGATTACCGGCACTCACATTGGTTGCACAAACTTCATATATGACTTCGGGAGTCAGCCCATACTGTATGCGCCACTTTTTATAAAGCGCAACTTCGGCTTCCGTGGGGTTTCTCTTCATTCCCAAAAGTTTCAAAACCGCTCTTGCTCCGCCGTGATGCTCCGTGGTACTTGTTATGTACTCACGGGCATCGTCCGCCGTCAGTATGTTATTATCCGACCAAGTCTTTGCCACTTCATCCAAGTAACGAATGGGAACACGAGCCCCTTTTATATCCAAGCAGTGAACAAAGAGTGCATACACCGCATCCTCCGTAAGACCGAAAATTTCTATCCAGTCATAAACCTTTTTTAAGTCCGAAGCGGAAAGTATGCGTGTACCCAGTACGGGACGCAATGATTTCAGGAGTTCAGCATATTTCCCCTCGCTTTGAGAGAAAACGGGGGACACCGTCGTTCTGCCGAATTCTACGTGCAAAGGTGAACTGCGCAATATGGTAAGCAGTCCCTTGCCTTGCCAGTATTCAAACGCACTTATTACCGTTTCCTCAGAGCATGACAGTGCAGCCGCTATATCATCATTTTCAAAACTGCGGTGTTGACACTGCATGAGCGCATAAAGATACACTGCAATGTATTCGGGCGGTGCGTCCTTTGCAAATTCTATTATGAATGCGTTTGACACTGCTGTGAAGCCTAAAAGTGCCGCATTTTTTTCTGTTGAATACGTAATGGTCATACTGTTACTCCCAAGTGTCTTTTTCTATCTCCAAAAGCTCACGGGCTATCGGGAATTTCAAATTGCTGTATCTGTCATCATCGGGAACTTCCAAAACTACAAGCACAAGTCGCCCGTCTGCATCGGGAACATCCGTTCTGTATCCGATGAACCAGGATATTTCACGCACGCCCTGTTGTATCTGTGCAGTACCCGTCTTTCCTGCAACCGTGCAGCTTTTCACTCTCAAACTTTGTGCCGTACCATTGTATTTGGGGCTGACAACATCCAGCAGCATCTCGTTTATTTTCCTGCATACGTAACTGTCCACTGCATCTGATTTCCAAACAGTAGGCTCAGTTTTTTCCACCGCCTCATAGTTTTTACCGTCATCCTTATACAACCCGTCCACAATGTATGGTGTGGGGATATCACCGCCGTTTGCAAATGCGCAAAATGTGGTTGCTATTTGCAGTGGAGTAACTAGCATTGTTCCCTGTCCGAATCCTGTTTCTGCAATTTTAATGACATTTCGCTCGTCTTTTGCGTCTTTGAATTGCGAAGATGAAACGGGCAATTCAAAATCTATGGGTTCATTGAGCCTCAGATTATTCCAGTACTCCTCCATACCCTTGTCACCCAACATGAGTGCTGCATTTGCAAAGTAGATATTATCGGAGTGTATCATGGCGTTTCGCATGTTAAGCGGTGAATTTCTACGCTTTACATGATGACGCTTTATACGGTCGGTGGCTGCCGTTTCACCGTATTTTTCGGGTATCTTCCACTCGTCGTTTATGATTTCACCCGTGAAAATGTAATCCACTCCCATGACATTGTTCTCCAATACCGCAGAGGCGGTTATGGGCTTGTACACAGACCCCGGGGGAAGTCGGGCTTCCACAGCACGGTTGTATTGATGTGCGTTGAGTTTCAGGTACGCTTCCAATTCATCTGCTGTTATACCTGATGCATATAAGTTCAAGTCGTATGTAGGGTATGATGCAATGGCTTCAATGGCACCCGTGCGCGGATGCATTACAATGACTGCACCTGCCATGTTTGTACCGTAGAGAGTGTTTTCCAAAAGCGCTTCTGCTTTTTCCTGCAAGTCTATATCTATTGTAAGTTTAACATCCAAACCGTCTTGTGCCGGTTGCTCAAACAGCGTTCGCTTATTCACTCCGTCCTGTGAACGCAAATAGATTCTGAAACCGTCTTTTCCTCTAAGCTCCGTTTCATACGCTTTTTCTATACCGTTTCTGCCCGTGATGCTGCCCGTGGTATAAAGTCCGTCCTGTTCTGTGCGTCCTTCATTGAGTCGTGCAACTTCCGCTTCGGCGGTTTCTCTTTCCATGGACCAAGTGTATCCCAATGTGTGTGACAGAAGACTACCCGACGGATAATAGCGTGTTGAGGAAAAAGAACTTTCACGGACTTCTATTCCCTCATGTTCTGAGAGTCTGTCCAGCGTCACATTATCCGCCCTTATGGGATAGTACTCCTCTATGAGAACAAAACCGTTGTATATGCTGCTCGTCACATGTACGCCGCTTCGTTTGGATAGCTCCTGCAACACCTCGTCATCTATGTCACAACAAAAATATGTGCCGACAGCAAGTGTATTTGATTTCTGTGCTTTGTCCTTTTTATGCTCCTTTATTTGATTTCTCAGTGTTTTCTCGTCCAAATTCAGCGTATCGCATACAAACTCTATGTTTTCATCAAGCTGTTTTTCAAAAGCGGCTTCTTCTTTTTTTGTGGGATTTTCATCATCTGAGATTACATCCAATTTAATCGTGTAGCTTGCTTTTTTCATGATATCTTCTTTTTCAAGATTCAGCTCGCTGCACATGGTGTTGATGTTTTCGAGTATTTCTTTTTCCGTGTAAGTTTCTGTCTGCTGTGTTTGAAGCGAAACGGTAATAAACGGCACGTTTTGAGCCAAAACGCAACTTTCGGCAGTGATATCCCCACGCTCCGCCGTTATGCGTGTGCGATAAAGAGTGTCACCGTATTCCATTTCGGGCAGAACGAGAGCGGGAGACCAATCCACGTAATGATGCTTTTCTTCGTCCAGCTTCACCGTTATTTCAAAGTCATCCGTTATGGGGTCAAACTCGGAGCTTGAATATGTAAGCGTATATTTATATGTAGAATAAACTTCTGTTTCAAATGATGCCGTGCTTTCATATTCCACTGAGTTTACGGAAAGAGTGTTGAAAAAGTTTTCGTATATACGTATGAACTCGTCCTCGCTGATTTCAGTCTTTACCCAGGAATATGCAGACTCAAAATCGGACGCACAAATGTCCTCCAAAAAAGCAACGGCAGTTTCCGTACCGGTATAATTCGTCCTGCAAGACGCAAGCGACGGCAGAATTGCAGTTATAATAAAGAGCAATGCAAGTATTGCAGATTTATATCTCATATCTGTTCCCCTTTCGCAGTGTGCGTTTATTCTACCATTAAAACGGCATTTTGTACAGTGAATTTTATACATATAACAATGTTGCCGAGTTTAGCTGCTCGCATCACAGTTTTTCTTTTTTGTCCTCAACACCGCATTCCATACCTCGTCACCCCGAAACAAGCTGAGTGAGAGATAATCAAAGGCGTAATCAACACCGCATATAAGGGGTGATATTCCTTTGCCGAGGGTGCAGATAATATACAAAAACCGAGCAAAAAAGGAGAGGATAGACGAAAAAAGGATAAAAAAAGCTGAAAAAAGCTAAAAAAAGGTATTGACAAAGGGAGAAGGGGGTGGTATTATATAAAAGTCGCCTGTGAGAACGGAGCGGCAGCACCTTGAAAACTGTATAGTGAAAAGCACACAAACCTGTGTG
>JAFSHG010000036.1 GCA_017440405.1 Clostridia bacterium | reverse complement strand
TTTGTTTAGACGCCGCCGTTATGAAATTATGCTCCTTGCCCCAACGCTTCTGTTGCTCCACAATCCCCTCTATACGGCGTATCTCCTTCTGTGTTCTGCGATACTTCCGAAGTTCCGCTTCCCTCTGAGTGCTGCAAAGCTCCGTGTGACGTGTGTAATTTCCCTGTGACATCTTCATGCGACTGTTTTTAAGCTCCAAAGTCTTATTCGTCACCTTGTCCAAAAAGTATCTGTCGTGCGAAATCACTATGTACGCTGCTTTTATGTTGCAAAGATAATCTTCAAGCCAAGTCACCGCTTCAATGTCCAAATGGTTTGTGGGCTCGTCCAAGAGCAAAAGGTTCGCTTCACTGAGCAAAAGTCTTGCAAGTTGTGCCTTGTTCTTCTGACCGCCACTCATGCTGCACAAGGGTTGTGAAAGCTCACTCTCCGTAAATCCCAGCCCCAAAAGTACCGAGCGTGTACGGGATTTGTATGTGAGTCCACCGCCCTGTTCGTATGCGTTTTGGATATTCGCCTGTTTTTTTATGAGGGTTGATAATGTGTCGTCATCTGTTGAGGCAGATAATTGAGAGTTGATACAGTCCAAACTGTTTTCCATCTCCGCAAGATGTGCAAACTCGCACAACACGTAATCGTACAGACTTCCCGAAAAGTCATCCGTATTCTGATTCATCACGCCTATGCGAAGCAGACTGTTTCTGTACACACTGCCCTCGTCTGCACTTTCCGTGCCGCATAAAATGCGAAAAAGAGTGGTCTTGCCGCATCCGTTTACGCCCACAAGCCCAATCCTGTCTTTTTCATTTACATCGAATGTTATGTTTTCAAAAAGCAGCCTTTCCACAAAGCTCTTTTTTATATTTGAAGCCGAAATAAGCGGCATATGAACCTCCGAATTATTCTTATGTTATGCCTTGTTCAATTCACGCACCAATTCTTTCAGGTCGGGACAAGATGAAAACAGTTTGTTTTCCTCCGCTGCTCTGAGCATGTCGTTTTCCAATCCGAGCCAACCCTGAATGGGGTTTACGGGCAGATACAGTTCCTGTTTTGCGTCGGTGCCCTTTTTCAGAAAGAACACATAGTACTGACCCACTTCGGGCATTATCATATCTTTTTCTTTCATGGATACGGTGCTGAGTGTTTGCGTGTCTGTCATGGAGCTTAAAAGTTCGGGTATGTACAGCACCTCTATCCTGTCGTCATTTGCAAGTTCGCCTTTGAGACAGCCCACCACCTTAACCTCAGTACGCACCACATTCAGTACGTTCTGTATGGATGCAGCGTCCGTCCTGGAATACACGTTATGCTTTGAACGCTTTAATGAAGTTTCGGGTTTTCCTATTATGATATCGCTGCTGTCTTTCACAAGCTCTTTTATGTTCCCGTAAAAATAAGTATGCGGCGGCATGAAAACGATACTGTTATAACCCGAAAGTTTCGCCTCAATGCTCGTGCGCAAGTATCTGTGACCGTTCCAGATGAGGATGTCCCCTTCCGACTTCATGGCAGAATACGCCGATAAATCAAAGCGTTTTTTATCCACAGACCTGCCGCCGTATAAGAAAAGCAGATATGTTTCCCCGTGAAGCAGGTTGCCTTTTTCACAGTATACCGAACTCTGCACACTTGCGTTTCCGAATAGTGTTTGTTTTACAGTCAACACCGCATATACATCATTTTCCGCAAAACCCTCGCATTCGGCATAAGCTATTACCGATGCACCCATATACATGTTTTTCAACTCATGCAGAGCCATTTCATCGGGTTCTATAGTCTTATTGCTGCATGAAAAAAGAAGCCCTGCACATAAAAAGAGCATGATGACAAATAGAACTCTTTTCATCTGCAAAACCTCCTGTTTTATATTTCCCTGCGCCCTTCGAGTGCAAGCGTAAGCGTCATTGAATCCACAAACTCCATGTTGCTGCCAATGGGCATACCGTATGCTATGCGTGTGACTTTTACGCCTTGCGGTTTCAAAAGCCCTGCTATATAACCTGCGGTGGCTTCTCCCTCCACATCGGGTTCTGTGGCAATTATAACCTCTTTCACATGCGAATCTTTCACCCTTTGTACCAGTGATGAAATGTTGAGCTTATCAGGCGTTATCCCGTCTATGGGTGATAAAACTCCGCCGAGTACGTGAAATTTACCTGAAAATCCGTTCTGTGTGCTGTCCATGTAAAAAACGTCACGGGCAGATTCCACCACGCATATTATGTCATCGGAGCGTTTTTCATCCGTACACATATCGCACAGCGAATCATTATCCGTGTATGCGCCGCACACGGGACACATGTGGATATCAGCTTTCACCTGCAAAATGGCACTTGCAAGTGCAGATGTGTCCTCATCGCTCATTGCAAGCACCGAAAAGGCATATCTCTGTGCCGTCTTATTACCCACACCGGGTAATCTTGCGAATCGTTTTATAAGATTTTGGAGTGAATCGGGAAGGCTCATTTTTTACATGCCCAACATGCCCAGGTTCAAACCGCCCGTTGCTTTGCTTATAGCCTCTGCCATAGCATCGTCAGCCGTCTTTACCGCTTCATTCACTGCTGCCAAAATAAGGTCCTGCAATGTTTCCACATCATCGGGGTCCACACATTCGGGGCTTACCGTGATGGACTGAAACTCCTTTTTGCCGTTCAACGTAACCTTAACAGCACCGCCGCCCACGGATACTTCAAAAATCTTTTCACCTATCTCTTCCTGTGCCTGTGCCACATCCTGCTGTGCTTTCTGAGCCTGACGCATGAGCTGCTGCATGTTTCCGCCAATGCCGGGAAATCCTGTATGTTGTCTTGCCATATATCCATATCCTCCGAAAAAATTTCATTCTTTGAGCAGTATAGCATAAAAAAGCCACTGTTGCAAGCCCCTTGCCTCATTCAGTTTTTTCGGTGTAAAGCTGTTGAAAATAAGAGCAGCAGGTATTATAATATGCTTGTAGTGTAAAAATCCGCATTGTGTGCAACACAAAAAAACGCAAATTGAGGTTTCATGAATTGACAATTGTCGATAAAAGAATTATCATGTCATAAGTGGGTAATGTCGGAAATACAAACACTCTTTTTGTTGTATTCAACACTGCAAATATTAAACTCCGGCACCCTAACCCCGAATAATTTGCTTGCAGCCCCACATGCTCATGCGATTATTTACAGAAATTTTGAGAAGGAGAACCTATAATGTACAGGATAGTAAAGAAAACGCCTTTGAACCCCACCGTTACACTAATGGAGATAGAAGCTCCGTTTGTGGCGGCAAAAGCACAGCCGGGTCAGTTTATAATACTGCGCACGGACAGTGACGGTGAAAGAATACCCCTCACCATTGCAGGCTATGACAGGGATAAAGGAACAGTCACCATCATCTTCCAGATAGTGGGCGCAACCACCGAAAAGCTCAACCACAAAAACGAGGGTGACTTCATACAGGACTTTGCAGGGCCGCTGGGAGTAGCCACAAAGACCGATGGTTTGAAAAAAGTCTGCATAGTAGGCGGCGGTGTGGGATGTGCAATAGCTCTGCCCATTGCTCGCAAGCTTAAAGAACAGGGAACAAATGTGACATCCATCATAGGTTTCAGAACAAAAGACCTGCTCATACTCGAAGACGAGTTCCGTGCAGCATCCGACTCCCTCACCGTAATGACGGACGACGGTTCATACGGCAGAGAGGGCAATGTATGCGTACCCTTGAATGAGATGTTTGCAAACGGCGAAACTTTTGATGAAGTTATAACCATAGGCCCGCTCATCATGATGAAATTCGTGGTGGAAGCAACCCGTCCCACAGGCATTCCCTGTACGGTTTCCATGAACCCCATAATGATAGACGGTACGGGAATGTGCGGCGGTTGCCGACTTACAATACACCGTGACGGAAAGAGCGAAATGAAGTTTGCCTGTGTTGACGGCCCCGACTTCAACGGCTATGAAGTAGACTTTGACGAGGCGATGTCCAGAGGCAGAACATACTTTGACTTTGAGCGTCACGCACATGAGCAAACATGCAACCTGTTTAAGAAGGAGGTACAATGACATGGCACCTAACATGAACCCCAAGAAAAATGAAATGCCTACCCAGGAGGCACTTGTACGTGCACATAATTTCAGCGAAGTGGCATTGGGTTACAGTGAGGAAACGGCTATTGATGAAGCAATGCGCTGCCTGACATGTAAAAACATGCCCTGTGTGAGCGGTTGTCCCGTAAACATTCACATCCCCGAATTTATTGACCAAATAAAACAAGGTAATTTTGAGGAAGCATACAAAATAATAAGCCGTGATTCCAGTTTGCCCGCTGTTTGCGGCAGAGTTTGCCCCCAGGAAACACAGTGTGAGAGCAAATGTGTTCGCGGTATAAAGGGCGACCCCGTGGGAATAGGCAGACTCGAACGCTTTGTGGCGGATTGGCACAACGCTCATTCGGACGAAAAACCCGTGGTGAAAGCTCCAAACGGTCACAAGGTTGCCATAGTAGGTTCAGGACCTTCGGGTCTGACTTGTGCAGGTGATTTGGCTCGTGAAGGCTATAAAGTCACCGTATTTGAAGCACTGCACGTTGCAGGCGGCGTTTTGGTTTACGGCATACCCGAGTTCCGTCTTCCCAAGGCTATCGTACAAAAGGAAGTGGACAATCTCATTGCAATGGGTGTTGACGTGGAAACAAACATCATTATAGGCAAAACTCTCACCATAGACGACCTCTTTACCATGGGCTATGAAGCCGTATTCATAGGTTCGGGTGCAGGACTCCCCTCTTTCATGGGTATCCCCGGTGAAAACTTAAAGGGCGTGTATTCGGCAAACGAATTCCTCACGAGAAGCAATCTCATGAAGGCTTACCGTGACGATTCTGCAACCCCCATTATGAAAGGCGGAAACGTGGCAGTGGTAGGCGGCGGAAACGTGGCTATGGACGCTGCAAGAACAGCACTCCGTTTGGGCGCAGACAATGTTTACATAGTTTATCGTCGCTCCGAGGCAGAACTTCCCGCAAGACGTGAGGAAGTGGAACATGCAAAAGAAGAAGGCGTGGATTTCAGACTCTTGTGCAACCCCGTGGAGATTTTGGGCTACAACAATCCCGATGACAGACGTGACCCGAAAAACGGTTTTGTTTCTGCAATGCGCTGCATAAAAATGGAGCTGGGTGAACCCGACGAAAAAGGTCGCCGTCGTCCCATCCCCGTACAGGGCAGCGAGTTTGAGCTTGCAGTGGACACCGTGATAATGGCGCTCGGAACAAGCCCGAATCCGCTGATTAAGTCCACCACAAAGGGCTTGGATACCAACAGCCGCGGCGGTATCATAGTGGAAGAAGGCACGGGTAAAACATCACGCGAAGGCGTGTATGCAGGCGGCGATGCCGTAACAGGTGCTGCAACGGTTATTTCCGCTATGGGCGCAGGCAAGGCGGCTGCAAAGGCAATCGACAAGTTTTTCAACGACTAAGTAAACTCGATTTTCAGAAAGAAAGCACGGAAAAGACATGTAAAGTGAGCATGTTCTCCGTGCTTTTTTAAGTTTATTTCATTATGACGGCAACCACGGCACCCGCAAGTATGCCTATCCCCACATCAATCAAAAGTCCTGTGCCGAATGTGAATGAACCCACAATAAGCGATAAAATCACATATGCAAGCAGTGTATGCCCTGCCCCTGCAATGCAGCACATGATGAATCTTTTTTCCCGTACCATGCACGATACTATTATTGCAGCCGCAAGTGCTCCCAATGCCTTTATTACGGGATTTACTATGGAGAGCGAATCAATCTTCAAAACGCCCTGAAACAGAAGATACGCACATATTGCAATGAGTCCCAATGTGAGTGCAAGGGCGGAAAGCTCCGCACGTATGAACACCCCGAAAATGCTGTGCATGTGCTTATCGGATTTTTTCTTGTTATGCTTCATTTTTATGCGTCACCCCTTATATACCTCAGTACATTTAATACTATGCACAGCCCCCTGTCTTAATGCCTCAAAACCCACTTGCAATGCGGTGTTGAGTAAATAAAAAAATCGTCTGCGAAACTCACAGACGACTTGTAACTTCAAAAGTTATTTGCTCAATGATGCTTTGCCGCTTCCATGTAAGCATTCACCACTTCATTTGCAGTAAAGCCGAATTCGGGTGCTAAAACCTTTGCAGGTGCGGATACGCCGAAATGGTCAATAGTCACCATGGTGCCGCACTTGCCCACATACTTGTACCAAGGCATGGACGAGCCTGCTTCCACCGCCACACGCACTTTCACGGCATGAGGCAAAACAGCTTCACGGTACTCGTCCGACTGCTCCTCAAATATCTCCATGCACGGCATACTCACTACACGCACATTCACGCCCTGCTCTGAGAGCATATTTGCAGCTTCCAGTGAAATTTCAAGCTCAGAACCCGTGGCAATGATGATACCGTCGGGCGTTTTCTCCGTGTCACGAACTATGTATGCGCCGCAAAGTGCGTCACGCCCCGTGCAATCGTACTGAGGCAAATTCTGTCGTGAGAGTGCTATAACAGTGGGCTTGTCCGATGTAACGGCACTTATGTATGCTGCCACGGTTTCTTTGTAATCGGCGGGTCTGAACACTGCCACATTGGGAGTTGCACGAAGTGATGCGAGCTGCTCAATGGGGTGATGCGTAGGTCCGTCCTCACCCACACAGAAGCTGTCATGTGTAAGCACATACATAACGGGCAACCCCATGAGTGCGCTCAGACGAAGTGCAGGTTTGAGATAGTCTGCAAACACCATGAACGTAGCACAGTATGCATACATGCCGCCATAGAGCATTATACCGTTACATGCAGCCGCCATTGCAAGTTCACGAACACCAAAGTGTATGTTCTGCTTGTCATATGCGCCGCAAGCAAAGAATTCTGCGGGCTTTATTATGGTCTTATTGGAAGGGCCAAGGTCTGCTGAACCGCCAAAGAGATTATCTATGCCGCATTCGTTGTATAGCTTGTTGAGTATATCGCCCGAAATTGCACGGGTAGCCTTCGGAGCGTCGGGAACATTATCAAAGAGTGCATACATCTTCTCTATCTGTGCCTCGGAAACACCTTCATGCCAAGCCATAAGGCGTGCATAGAGTTCGGGATATGCTTTTTCATACTCTTTCATCATGCTATCGTATGCGTCATTCTGTGCAGTGCGAACTTCCTGCATCTTCTCATAATGAGCATATACTTCACTCGGCACTGTGAACGGGTCGTACTCCCACCCCATATCTTTTTTCATCTGTGCTATGCATTCATCGCCCAACGGTTCACCGTGAGCGGAGGGGGTATCGGCTTTCTGTGTACCGTGTGCTATGTGGGTGTGTACTATGATGAGCGAAGGTCTTTCCGTATCTGCCTTTGCGTCGTCTATGGCACGGGAAATTGCCTGTATATCCTCGCCGTCTGCCACGTCGAAAACGCCGAATCCGTATGCTTCAAAGCGTTTTTTCACGTCCTCGGTGAAAGTGATGTCCGTATTGCCCTCAATGGTTATTCTGTTTGAGTCGTATATTGCAATGAGTTTGTTCAGACGAAGCGCACCTGCCAAGGAAGCAGCTTCCGATGCAGCACCTTCCATCATGCAACCGTCGCCCATGAGTACGTATGTGTAATTGTCCGCCACGGGGAAACCGTCACGATTGAAAATTGCAGCCTCATGAGCCTGAGCCATTGCCATACCCACTGCCATTGCAAAGCCTTGACCCAGCGGGCCTGTGCTTGCATCAACACCGGGTGTCATCTCTATTTCGGGATGACCGGGTGTGCGGCTGTCCAGCTGACGGAAATTCTTTATATCTTCCAACGAAAGGTCGTAGCCGTTCATATGCAGCAGCGAATACAGGAGCATGGAAGCATGTCCTGCGCTCAGAACGAATCTGTCCCTGCCCTGCCAATCGGGATTTTTGGGATTGATACGCATTTTGTTGAACAAAGCGTATCCCAAAGGTGCAGAACCTATGGCCATTCCGGGATGACCGCTCTTTGCTTTCTGTATAGCGTCTGCTGTAAGTGTTCTTATGGTGTTTACACACAAGTTTTCGATGTTTGGCATAATTCCCCTCCGTGTTATGATGTCAATCTTTTTTGAGTGCAATTTCGACTCTTATACATGATAACACTTTCCTTTCACATCCGCAAGACGCTTGATTATATATTTATAAAAACAACACAAAAAAGGAGCGTCATCTGCATCAGGCAAACAACGCTCCCGAATCAATTCTTTATATTATTCAGCTTCACCCGGGTATGCTATCATACCTGCACAATACTTCAAGATTGCAACAGCATCCGCCGTATTCACGCTTCCGTCCATATTTGCGTCTGCTGCGTTGAAATTCGGCAATTCATTCAGTTGCAAAGAGCCTGCCGCAAGTTTCAGTATTATAACAGCATCTGCCGTATTCACCACGCCGTCACCTGACACATCACCGTACATGAAATACTGTGCCGTGATAGTGATGTCGGAAGTTATGACTGCAAATTCGCCGTCCCAACCCGTGAACTCATAACCTGCTCGTGTGGGAGCTTCGGGTGCTGTGGCTGCGCTGCCGTGCTGTACCTGTTCTGTTTTGAGCACGGTGCCGTCCCAATCTGCAAATGTTACCGTGTATGTGTTTATCTCGTAGAGAGCATATACGTCCAAATCTGCGATAATATTGGAGAAGTCCTTATCCCAACCCGTGAATGTATATCCCTCACGAATGGGGTTTTCGGGTGCTTGTGCGCTCTTGCCGTACTCCACGCTCTGTGTGCTTATAATCTCGCCGTTCCAGTCGAAGAAGTTTACGGTGTATGTGTTTACGGTATAAAGTGCAGTCACCGTAATATCCTCCGTGATGACGGAGAAGTCCTTATCCCAACCCGTGAACGTGTATCCCTCACGAGTGGGGTCTTCGGGTGCTTGTGCGCCGAATCCCTGCTTTACAAGCTCCGTCTTCAAAACGGTGCCGTCCCAATCCACAAAGGTTACGGTAAACTGAGGAAGCGGTGATTCCGCATACACTGCCGTAATGTCCACATCGCCCACAATGCATGTGTAGTCGGTGTCCCAACCTATGAAGTCGTAACCCATATGTGTGGGGGGTGTAGGCGGAGTTGCAGCCTGACCGTGTGCTACTTGCTGCTCGGACAAAACCGTCTCACCGTCCGAATCCAAAAAGCGCACATTGTGTATTATATCGTCAGAGTTCAATTCCACGTTGTCCAGCCATGCACAGTCAGAACCTGCACTTTCAGAGTAATCCTTTCCATACTGCCATACAAATGTGTATGTGCCGTCCTGTGCAATCTCGTATGTGGTATGCTGCCAATTCTGTATGCCGCTTATCTCATCCACCATACGCGAATTTACAACGAATGCGAAAGTATCATACATAGCCTCGGATGAAACTTTCCAGTCGAACTCAATCACAGTACCTGCCGTGAGTGTTCCTGCATTCAGTGTGATTGAGGATGTTGACTCGTGCGACTTATTCGTAGTCATCGCTGCCACATGCTCACCGTCTGCCACCACGGAAGGAGTTGAACCCGTTGTGGTGAAAGAGAGTGTTCCGCCAGGTACATTGAGTGCTGCATTGAGGTCTGCCTGCACTACCTTTACAAGTACAACACCGCTGAAACCACCGTCTTCCGTAGTTACGGTAATGTATGTAACGCCCTCGCTCACAGGTGTCACTTTGCCCGTGGAATCCACCGTTGCAATCTCGGTATTTGCAGATTCATAAAGCAACTTCTGATTTGTTGCGTTTTCGGGAAGCACATGTGCTTTCACCTGCTGTGTTGCAGAAGTGCCTGCATACAGCGTAATCGCATTTGCATCCACCGAAATGCCCGAAACAGGCATGTTACCTGCACCATGCACAGTACACGTCTTTGTAAATACATTTGCAGGTGAAACCGCCGTGTCCGTAACAGTAAGCGTTATGGTAGCATCGCCTTCACCGTGCACCGTTATGAGTCCATCCTCCGTGATGCTTATCACATCGGGATTATCCGATGTCCAAACGCCCGCATGACGGTTTGCATCCTCGGGTGTTACAGAATAGCTCATCTGATATGTGTTTGAGTTATAGAGTGTAAGCTCGGTGTCGCTCAGCACAACTTCCGTAACCGCAATAACCCTCGCACTTGCCACCACGTCATTATTTCCCCGTCTTATAAATACTGCCGCAGAACTGCTGTACGGGTCGGTTGTGCCGTGTGCTACTACTGCAGCATCAAATGCCTGCCCCGCCGTATTCTGAGTACCCGTACTCGGGTTTGTAGCCACAAGCTGTGAACAGAACGTATCCATTACCTTACCGTCAAATGTAAATGTTACGCTGTCATCATATCCGCATACAAAGCCTGCACCGTGATTCAGAAGCGGCTGATACAGGTTATTCGCTGCCATGCCGTAGCAAATTCCTATATAAACCACCGTATTGGGCAGTGTACCGCAATATTTCTGCATGAATGTACCGCGCAGATATACCGTGCTTCCCGAAAGTACGATGTGACCGTCGGAAACATCCTGTCTGTCATAGCTTCCGGGTCTCGGGATACAAATGTATCCGCCGCCGTTGTAATCTGCACCATGGCTGTCTATCATGACAACACCGTACTTATCAAAGTTTTTGAAACTGTTTACGCTTGCATCTGCACCGTAGTACGATTCCACGGCGTCAAAGCCTGCAGCATCTTTCATTGCATTCGCTCTGTTCAAGTAGTTCAGAGAGAAACTGCTGTCTATGCCGTAGTACGGCGACCACACGCCTATCTTATTCTCACCTATGTAACTGATGTCTTTTAAGGTTTCGCTCATCGCTTCATAGTCAAAGCCCGTGTCTAAGTCCTCGTGATGCTCAAAGTAGTTCTCTATGCCCGATTTCAGTACAAAGCTGAAAGCCTTTTCATTTTCCACCTTTATACTTGCAATGTCCTCGGAGGCAATCGCAAGGAGATAGTCATAAGCCGCCCTTGAGATTTCCTCTGCACTCATTTTTCTTGCCGCCAACCCGTTTTTATATGTTTCCAGTCTGTCCCATATTTCGTATGCACGGTCAAAATCCGCATCGGTTATCTCATCTCTGAACTTCACCTGATGTGTGCTGCTCACGGCATCACCCACCTGTGCATAGTATTCCGTAATGCCGTTTTTGTCCGATGAAAGTTCAGCCACTCCTGTAAATATTCCGTCGGAAGCTTTTTTATCTCCGCCCTTTCCATCATCCCTCATATGTGTCACGAAATTTCCGTTTTCATCGTATACGGAAACATCGGACTTTGTGAGTTTATGTTCTGATTCTACTTTTGCAGTAAATACCGCCGTGTCACTCTCGCCTCTTATTACGGAGAAAGTGTCCGCTTCAAATGTGCGTATTACTGCATTTTTGGTTCTTGAGTCCTCCGCACTCACAGGTACTGAGCTGAGTGCCACCGTGAGTAAAAGTGCAAAAGAAAGTATGAATGCCGATACTCTTTTCATTGTGCTGCCTCCTGATTTTTTTTAAGCACTCTCATGCTCATAATGCATAAATGTGCTTTACTTATTATAAGCTTTTTATACTTTTAAGTCAATACCACAATAAACTTTCCTTCGCCTTTACAGCAACACCGTACATGCCGAAAATCATGTAAAAAACAGCATTTGCACGCTGCACCGTGGGGTAAAAATACTGTCAACCCGTGTTTCTGTTGAGTTGCAAAATTTTAGCAAATATAGTATCAGTATTTGACATATTGTATGCGCAGTGATATAATATACTGAGTTTTAAGGAGGTGTATGAAGTGAAAAGAATATTATCTATCATCATTGCGGTCGTTATGCTCGGAAGTTTATTCTGCATACCTGCAACTGCAAAGGAAAAAAACACGCTCAATGTCGATATACCGCAAAGAAGCGTGGAAAAGCTCCCCGAAATGGAAAGAAAAAAACTGGAATTGCAAGAGGATTACATGGTTCTCGGTTATTGTGCAAACACAACCCCCAGTTCATGGTTCAGGTTCAACGTCTTGGATTTGAACAGCATTGATGTACCAAAAACATCATCGGTGTTGTACGCAGCATCATGTTTCAACGGCACAAACACTCTGTATCTCATGACATATGAGAGCAAACTGTATAAATGCACCTATGTCCCCACCATCGGTGTCATTTCAGACCCCACGCTCGTAATAGATTTCAGCGGCGCACAGGCAATAGGTACACCCACGGAAATGTGCTACGATGAGGATGAAGATATCATTTACATAGTGTACAATGCACGTTACATGTACAGATATTATGTATTTGCACAGTTGCAGGAAATGCGCTATATAAGCGATGTGGAATACGGTGTTGTCGCCATGGATATTGATTCACGAGGCAACATGTATTCGGTGGACGCTTCGGGATACTTCGGAACACTGGACCCCAACACGGGCGTACATACCCCCATTGCAAACACGGGACTTTCGTCTATGGGCGGCACTTTCTATATACAGAGCGGATGCATGACGCCCGATAATAATTTCATATGGAATTACACGAACAAAAACGGTCAGTCAAGCCTTGTAATTTTAAGTACCACGTCAAATGAAGGTGCAGCACTGGGCGGCGTAGGCGGCGGCCCCGGTGCCATGTTCCACGGCATGGCGGTAGTGGCAGAACCCGTACAGGAAATTACGGCACCGCTTGAATTTGATATTTTCTATGAGAATTGGGAGCAGGATTTCACCGTGTCACGCTGGAAAGTAACCGACGAGGACGGCGACGGAAATTTCTGGACGGTGGACCGTACACCGTCGCAACACTTCTGGGAGGACGGAGAGTTTGCGGCAATCAGTCCCTCAACTGCCGATGACAGTGCGCTTTCTCCCAAGGATTGGCTCATAAGTCCTTCTTTCAAAATTCCTGCAAATTCGCCTGCTTATCTGAGCTACTGGATTGGTGCAAACTACCCCGCAGTACAGGGCGACCCCGTGTATGAGAGTTACTCGGTATATGTGGCGGAAGAAGGCGTAACTGAACTTTCAGAGTTCACACGCATCTTTTCGGAAGAACTCACCGAAGCGGGTGCTATGCATAAAGAGCTGGATTTATCAGAGTATGCGGGTGAAACTATATCAATCGCCATTTGTCATGACGGCACGGGCGCAGGACAGCGTTCACTCATATTAGACGCAATCGGCGTGGGCACAGAGCACAGCTTCCACAGCGTCACTTTCATAGACACATTCGACAACTCGGTTTTGAGCGAACAGCAAGTGCGCCACGGCAAGTACCCCGAATTTCCACGCAAACCAAAGCATGAAAACTGTACATGTACAGGCTGGGATTATGAGGGCAAAATCTATGAGGACATGGTGATAAGCACGGTGTACGAATACACCGAGTATGAGATAAACTACTATGTGGACGGTGAATATTATTACACGGAGTGGGTGCCTTACGGTTCTGTCATAGAACTTTTGGATTATCCCGTAAAGCCCGGATATGAGTTTTCGGGTTGGAGCGAAGTCCCCGAGACCATGCCTGCCGAGAATTTGGAAGTTTACGGCACATTCTCCCCTGCACATATATGTGTAACCTTTGTGGACGGACTTACTCAGGAAGTTATAAGCACTTTTGAGTATACATACGGTGAAGAACTTGTATATCCCGAACCGCCCGTGCATGAGGGTTATGTGTTCACGGGTTGGGACAAAACAGACGATGTCACGGAGAGCTGCACCATAACGGCTCTGTATGCCCCCGAGGGTGAATTGGGTGACGTAAACGGTGACGGTATCGTAAATACAGGCGATGCGGTGTTGATTTTAAAATACGCAGCAGAGCTTGTGACGCTTGACACTACTCAGCTCACACTTGCAGACACCACTGGTGACGGCACGGTGAATACGGGCGATGCGGTGTTGATTCTAAAATATGCAGCAGGGCTTATTGAGAAGTTCTGACGGCTCAATCAAAATGCATTTTTTAGGGCGATTTTCCTTATCTTTCGGGAAGTCGCCCGATTTTTTATGTGCCTTGACGCCCTTCAAACACAATGTTTGCTAAACCCAATCCATATTAAAACACAATGATTCATATTGTTGACTTAATACTAAAAAAATGATAAGATACAAATAATGAAATATAGGAGGAATTTCTATGAAACGAATTTTCACGTTATTGGTTGCCATAATCATGGCTGCGTCGTTTGCATTGCCCGTATGTGCAGCGACTGTTACGGCAATCAATGAACAGAAACAGGTAGTCAATGAAAATGTCTCGGACAATCCGATGCCCGAGCAAACAAAAGCTTCAAAGACTTACTATGTGTCGTCATTTAACGATATTTTGAATATCAACAATGACTTGCACGGCACATACATCTTAACACGCAATATCAATTGTAACGGTGCTGCAATGGCTCCGATTGGTGCAGCGAGCGGTACTGTTAAAACTTTCTACGGCACTATTTTAGGTTGCGGTTACACAATCAGTAACCTCACTGTTTTTGGTACAAATACCAATGTTGGCTTTATTGCCATAAACTATGGTACAGTCAAAGACTTAAGGCTTTCCGGTATTCGTGTTCACGGCTTTAAAACCACTGTCGGCGTACTTGTCGGCTGCAATTACGGAAAAATTTTGAACTGTGATGTGTACTCTTGTAATGCATATTCGTCATATACCGAAACTACAACCATTAGTGACGGTTCAGAGGCAACAGGTACATTTGTAGGCGGCCTTTGCGGTTACAATTCGGGTACGATTCAGTTTGCAACCGTTCAGAGCTCAACAATCGGCAAATTTACAAATGCTTCATCTCTGACGGTTTATACATCGTATTCAGGCTATGTTTCAGGCGGTGTTGCTTTCAACAGCGGCAAAATAACAGGCTTGCTCGTACACAACAATACCGTGGGATTTGCCGATGCCGTTTTATCATCGGGGCAGCTTAATTATGTTTCAGGTCTTTGCTCAATGAACAGCAGATACGGACAGATAATCCACTCCATGAACAGAAACAACAGAATAAAAGGCTCTTCCGGAACTTCAACAATCTGCGGTACTAACTACGGAGCTATGACATATGTTACAAGCTACAACAACACAAACCTTGCAGACTATTCGGATGAAATTTACTATAACTACGGCAGGCTGCTTGTAGTATGCGAGGAGTCAAGCACATATGCTACAAGTTACACCGGACTCTACTATTTCCCAAACTATGCATTTAAGGGAACAATGCTAAGACCCGTTTTGGGAAGGGTGTATTATTTGTATGATTCAAATGATTATGTGGCTCTTAACAATGAGTTCTTCCACATGTACACGCTTAATATTTATGATGCAACAGGAGCAGCGTGTTCGGATGCAACGGTGGTTATTCACACGAGCAGCACTATTCCGCATCCAAACAGCCATGTATCCGATGCAATAGTTGCTACGGCATCAAATACGACTCCGGGCGAATATGTATACAGAGGAAAAGCTACATCGAAAGATTTGTATGTTCAGGTTTACAGAGATACAGCCGTATCTCACAAGAGAGGCACTGCTCGTAAACAATTTGAGTATACAGACCACACGGGCAAGAAAAAAGACAATGTGGAATATGTAGTAAGAGAACATGCATATGTTCAGAATACTACTACGGGTACATGGTCATTGCCTGTTCTCACAAAGTACGGTGCATATTATATGAATCGTGTTCAGATTCGTGTAAATCTTGTTGTAGGCTATTACTATAAGAACGGCGATGACTATTTTGATGAATTGTATGATATCATGCTCATGCTTGACAAATACATGCAGGATTCGTCAAACGGTTATTTTGCATTGAATGAGTTTGCACTTTTCGGAACTACTCATAAAGTACGCTTTAATTCAATCGCAAGAAAGGTGGCAGGTGCCGATATAAAGATTGTTGACATTACAGGTGAATGGTCAAGGGCAACAGTGGACGGCTTCCACTATAATCTGCCCCTCACAAGAAAAATAACAATGTCGGCAAAGCCCGATGAGGCAAAATACGATGATGGCACATACGGCTACTCGGTATGGAAAAAGCAGGATCAGTATGCCCGTACAATTATGCATGAACTCGGTCACTATCTGTACGGACTCAAAGACGAATACCTAAACGGCAACGGAGATGAATGGAGCACAACAAATAACCCGAAGCCCACGGGTGCACCTTCCAACCACGGCCTTATGGAAAACCAGCATAGCGGTGAAGTTGAGCTTTCAATGAGAAGTACATATCAGTATTACAGGAATTTGACTGAGAGTGAGCGCAAGAAGGACAGAAATAAGACGAGGCAGTACAAATATGCAGTTGACGAGGAAGATATGTACGTTGACTCAAACGGTGTCAGAACTGAACTCGGTTCATGTTGGGAACACTTTGCGGTAAACTATAGCGAGCGAGTTAATGATAACCTCGATACATCGGGCCGTCTTTATATTGCACCTACCGATAAGATACTCAGAGGCACATACACCAATACTGTCACAAAAGTTTGGATGTTAAAGAGTGCAGGTGCGGTGAAGTCAACTACAAAAGACGGTATAGAAATATGCTATGTTGACGACTATCCTGCAAAGAACGATGAGCCCGAAACACCGAGTGATAACCTCAGGGAGTCTGACACGCTCTTAGCTCATGTGGGTTTTGACCCCATGTATAATTCTCCTACGGAACAGTATGCTCTCAACATTGAAATGCAATCGGATGTTACACCTACTGTTTATGTTGAAACCGAAGACGGCGTTTTCAAGCAGATAGAGGTAGAGGAATACGATGAGTATATGCATTTTTACTACGGATATCTTGAAGACACTTTCAACGATATCAACAGTGCAACAATCTATGTTGTTGCAGGTGATGAGTATTCATTGTACACATATGAGTTAATCAACACCGAAGACCCAAACTATACTGCTGAAAAAGCAGATGGCGAAGACATTGCCTCGGGCGGCGATCTTGCCGATACAAGAGCAGACTTCATTCTGAATCCGGGTGTTGAAGGCAAATTTGTTGTTATTAAGCAGCACGGCAAGTTTGAATTGAAGGGAGAATTGGCAGAATATTCCGATCCTGTCATCTCCGACCTCATCTATGTAGGATTCATCAGAGTTTCATCGGACGATGCAAGCGGCAAGGTATCTGCCGTAATCAATGATGCAGCAAGTTATAACACGAGGTCAATCCATTGGAACGGACTGCAATATGGCGATACATTCTATGTAGACACTTTGAGCGAACCGTATGATAAAAACGGTACAGCTTATTTTGCAGACATTTATGAGTCAGCCTTCTACTTCATGACGGGTACAGGCGGAGACCCGGAGAACACCGTTGACGCCCCCACAGACCTTACGGTAAAGACGGTGGACGAATCGGACGGAATGGTGGATGTAACATTCACCGAATCCAACAGTTCGACTGTTACACACTATGTATTGTATTACAGCCGTGTAAAGTTTGACGGAAGTATGCTTGATTCTGTGGATTCAATGATTTATGAATCAAGCGATGTGCAGCTCCCCGAAGCCGGTGCGGAATATTACTTTGCAATTCAAGCGATTGCATCTGACGGCGCAAAATCAGAGGTTACCGAAATAGTTACGGCGGTAACGGGTTTACGCAAAATAGAAGGCAGTGATATGCCCGTAAGTTACATAGACGAGAATAATCTGTGGCTGCCCGAAGATACGGCAACCGAAGTTATTGATATTATAGGTATTGATAACATGGACGCAGACGGCGACGGTATCTCGAACATAGATGAGTACAATGACGGCACAAACCCCGCTTCAACCGACACAGACGGTGACGGTGTGGACGACATGACGGAGCTCTTGAATGAAACAGACCCCACAGACGAAACAGACGGCTCACAGGGTGAAACATACGATCTGGCAGCAGGTGACAGCGTTGTAACGCTTGATGACGATAAGTATGCTATCACTGTAAATATCGCAAACCTTGGCAAGGCAACAGCTTCTGATATTACTGTTGATTTCATCGTAAGCGAAACAGAAAAGCAGAGCCTCCTTGTGGATGTGGACGGTGAGTCAAGCAATATTATTGTTTTCACTTGCGACAGTCTACCCGAAACGTACACCGTAGTTATTGACCCCGACTCTCAGAGTGCTGATACAGACTTTACAAACAACAGTGCAGATTATGTATCACCCAATGAAGTAACATTTGTTGATGCACAAGAAAATGTTGTCGAAACACAGTTTGTATATGACGGCGGTAATGCAACACTTCCCGAATATGCATATGTGCAGGGATTTATATTCACAGGTTGGGACAATGACGGTGTTTCCATTACAAAGGACACTGTGATACACGGTCTTTATGTTACAGAACTTGCATTTGTTGACTTTGAAACGGGAGACGGATTTATTCCGAACGGATTTGAAATAGTGTCGAGCGATGAAAATGCAAGCGCATTTGAAGGCTCAACATATGCAAAATCTACAAACGGTACGCTGTCAGTAGACTTCTATGTACCCGAAAACGGTTATCTTGTATGGTTTGGCGGTATTCAGACGGATATAGAAGCAGAAACCGAAGGTTCATACTCTGTATTTGCGGTTGTGGATGATACAAGAACTCTTATTCATACAGAGAACGGAGACGGAATGTGGAACTACATGAAATTCGATGTGAGCGAGTATGCAGGAAAGCTTGTCACATTTGAGTTTGTTGCGGAAAACGACAACGCAACCGTATTCCTTGACAGAATCAGTGTTGGCTCGGAAAAAACCGAATATACGGTTACTTTCGTGGACGGTTTGACAAGCGAGAATATTTCGGTTCAGACGGTGCATTACGGTGAATCCGCAGAAGCACCCTCCCCTGTCATGCATGAGGGCTACACATTCACGGGTTGGGATAATGACGGCATGAACATCGCAGCCGACATCACTATTACGGCACTGTATGAAATCAACACTTACACTGTCACATTCGTAGACAATGACGGAACAGTGCTTGCAACGCAGGAAATAGAACACGGCGGAGATGCACAAGCACCCACAGCACCCACAAGAGAGGGTTACACATTCACAGGCTGGGAT
>JAFSHG010000035.1 GCA_017440405.1 Clostridia bacterium | reverse complement strand
TATGCAGAATTATCGCCATACACATGTACGATGTGGCAGGAATAGCCAAGGTGGATACGCTCAGAAAGCGTTTTGCCCAGTGGGGGTACAGGCTCACACAGGATTTGATAGATTTCAGAATGGCGGATGTTTTGGGCTCAGGCTGCCCCGACAGAAAATCCGACAGTGCAGTTCGCTTCCGTGAGATATTTGAGCTTATGAAAGCGGAAAACACGCCTTTTTCCATACATGAGCTGAAAATCACGGGGCGTGAGATAGCCCGTATACTGGACTTGAACTCGGGTGCCGAGATAAATGACATAAAGCGGGACTTGTTGAGGATATGTGCCGTTTCGCCCGAATCTAACGAATGTGATGCATTATCCGCCATGGTACGTGATATGCGTGACACGGGAAAAGCTTATTCCGACAGCGACTTGGCGACTGAGTAAAATAATGCTGAAACTTACGGTTTTTTGTATTGACATGCAAAATGCCAAACTGTAAAATGTACCTCGGAGGGAAGGTTTATGAGGTCGAGAAAAGTAATTATTGTATTTTTAATATGCTGTGCGCTTCTTTCTTCGGTTGCGGCAGTGGCTGCCATTTCAAACAGCATGATGATAAGCAGGGAGGCAAACCTCATATTGGATGTTACTCCTGCACCGCATTCTGATGCAGTAACAGAGGAAACACAGACACCCGATGTTACGGAAACTCCCACGGAAAAACCGACTCCCACACCTACGGTGGAGGCGACTTCCACACCCACGGAGATAACAACAGATTTGGACCCTGAAAAACCGATTGTGGCACTGAGTTTTGATGATGGTCCCGGCACTTTGCATACGGAGCGCATACTGGATGTGCTGTCGGAAAATAATGTTACCGCCACATTCTTTGTAGTGGGCGACATGGCGAATAATCATGCGGATGTGCTTGCAAGGCACAAGAGTTTGGGCTGCGAGATAGGAAATCATACCATGACTCACAAGACGAACTTTAAAGAGTCCGGTGTTGACAAAGTCATGGAAGAATTAAAGGGCGTGGACAGACTGGTGAAGCAAGCAACGGGTGATGAAACTCGGCTTGTTCGTCCGCCGTGGGGCGCATTCACGGATGAAGTTCTGAAAGAAGTGGACAGACCGTTCATACTCTGGTCGGTGGATACCGAGGACTGGAAATCCCGTGACAAGGATGCCGTGGTGGCGGTGGTGAAGCGTGATGTTTTTGACGGTTGCATCATCCTCATGCACGATATATACTCCTCTACGGCAGATGCGTGTGCCGAAGTTATACCGTGGCTTTTGGACGAAGGGTATCAGGTGACATCCGTGTCTGAAATGTTTGCGGCTCGCGGCGTGAAACTGGAAGGCGGCAAGGTGTACAGAAAAGCTCCCACCGCACAGGAATACATGGAGAGTAAATCAAATAATTAAAAATACTGTCGGAGGGCTTCTCAGCGATGAGAAGCTCTTTTTTTTGCAGTCAACACCGCTTGCACAAACAGCTATTCCATGCAAGCATATTTCGGACGGGTTGACGGAGTGCTACTTAATAAGAATATATTTATTTTATTTGGTAAAAGCTGTTGCGAATGTGCCGCCTGAGGTGTTACAATGAAACCATCGAGCATGTGAGTATGCCGAAATACATCTTTTTATAAGGAGACTTATACTATGCTTAAATACGATCGTACTTACAATTTCTCGGCAGGCCCCGCTACAATGCCGGAATCCGTTCTGGAAGAGATCCGTGATGAAATGATGAATTACCAGGGCAGCGGTATGTGCGTTATGGAAATGTCACACCGCTCAAAGGTTTTCCAGAAGATAGCAGATGAGGCAGAGCAGGATTTGCGTGAACTCATGGGTATCCCGGATAACTATAAAGTTCTTTTCATCCAGGGCGGCGCTACTTTGCAGTTTGCCATGATTCCCATGAACCTCATGCGCAACGGTGTTGCTGACTACGTTGTAACAGGCAGCTGGTCAAAGAAAGCATTTAAGGAAGCTCAGAAGTACGGTGACGTGAAGTGCGTTGCATCTTCCGAGGATAAGAATTTCTCATACATACCCGATTGCTCGGATTTGCCCATTCGTGAGAATGCAGACTATGTTTACATCTGTGAGAACGAAACAATTCACGGCACTACTTATCAGAAGCTCCCCAACACAAAGGGTCACATCTTGGTTTCCGACCAGAGCTCCATGTTCCTCTCCAAACCCTGTAATGTTTCCGATTACGGCATGATTTATGCAGGCGTTCAGAAGAATGTAGGCCCCGCAGGCATGGTGGTTGCTATCATCCGTGAGGACCTCATCCGTGAAGATTTGGACCCCAAGACACCCGTTTACATGAGCTATAAGACACATGCAGACAACGGCTCCATGTACAACACTCCCAACTGTTGGGCTATCTACTGCTGCGGCAAGGTATTCAAGTACTTGAAGAAGATCGGCGGTCTTGCAGAGATGGAGAAGATGAACATTGCAAAGGCAAAGGTTATGTATGATTTCCTGGATAATTCCAAGATGTTCAAGGGCACAGTGGAAAAGGAAGTTCGTTCACTCATGAATATCCCCTTTGTAACAGAGAGTGCAGAACTGGATGCAGAAGTTATAGCATACACCAAGGCAGCAGGATTTGAGAACTTAAAGGGTCACAAGTCAGTCGGCGGTCTGCGTGCTTCCACATATAACGCAATGCCCAAAGAGGGTGTGGAAGCTTTGGTTGAGTGCTTGAAGAAGTTTGAGGCTGAGCACAAGTAATTTAAGGTCTTATGAGGTGGTGAAGTATAAAAACTTTGCCACCTTGATATTTCATAAAAATAAATTCGGAGGTTTTTACAATGCGTATTTTAGCAAGTGACGGTATAGAAAAGGGCGCAAGAGCAGCTCTCGAAGCTCTCGGACATGAAGTAGTGGAGCAGTTTTATGAGGTGGACGAACTCAATGAGCAGGTAAAGAATTTTGACGTACTCGTAGTGAGAAGTGCAACCAAAGTTCGCAAGCCCACCATTGATGCAGCAGTAGCAGGCGGCAAGCTCAAAATGGTTATTCGCGGCGGCGTAGGCATAGACAACATAGACCACGAGTATGCAAAGGAGAATGGCATTCAGGTAAGAAATACACCCGCTGCAAGCTCAGACGCTGTGGCAGAACTCGCACTGGGTCATATGTTCTCATGCGCACGCTTTATCGGTGTTGCAAACCACACAATCCGTGAGGACCGTTGGGAGAAGAAGGCGTACAAGGGCATTGAACTCATGGGCAAGACAGTGGGTATCATAGGCTATGGCAGAATCGGTCAGGCTCTCGGTCGCCGTTGCATGGCACTGGGCATGAAAGTCCTTGCATACGACATCTTCCACGTAGAAGGTTTGGAGAACGAGAACATGAAGTATGCAGAGATGGACGAAGTGCTTGCAAACAGCGATTTCATCTCGGTACACACACCCTCAGTGGACGGCAAGAAGCTCATCTGTGCAGAGAATATCGCAAAGATGAAGGACGGTGTTGTTATAGTAAACACATCCCGTGGCAACAACTTGGACGAGGACGCACTCCTTGAAGCACTCAACAGCGGCAAGGTATTCGGCGCAGGTTTGGATGTTCTTGCAGACGAAAAGAACTTCACAAACAGCCATGCATTGTATTCACATGATCACGTTTCCTGCACACCCCATATCGGTGCTCAGACTAAGGAAGCTCAGAAGAGAATCGGTGCAGAAATCGTTGAGATAATAAAGGGAATGTAATTACATAGGGTAAATACTCAAAAGGCGGCTGAAAAAGCCGTCTTTTTCTTTCTTGCATTCTGTCATATATATGGTTATAATGTATATATGGGTATCAAGAGTTTCGTTTTGCCTGAGGGCATGGTGAAGAAAAATTTAATTTGCGGCGATATTCCCACGGCACGGTCAGCGTATGGGCGAAGTCTTAATATGGCTTGGCCGAGTGCATTGGAAGCCGTTTTTGTTTCGCTCATATCATCGGTGGATACCATGATGGTGGGAGGACTTGGTTCTGCTGCAATTTCCGCAGTCGGTATTTGTACTCAACCAAAGTTTATATTGCTTGCCGCCATTATGACGCTCAACGTGGGTGTTACCGCCGTGGTGGCACGCAGAAAGGGTGAGGGCGACACCGCAGGTGCTGTGAGGACACTCAAACAGTCACTTTTTGTATGTTTCTGTATTGCATTTGTTTTGAATGTCTTGGGTGAAATATTTGCGCCGCAGCTTTTGACGCTTGCAGGAGCGCAGCCCGACTACATAGATACCGCAGTTACATATTTCAGAATAATGCTCATAGGCAATTTCTTTTCCAGCCTTTCGCTTACCATGACGGCGGCGCAGCGAGGTTACGGCAACACACGAATATCCATGATAACCAACTGTACCGCAAACTTAGTCAATGTGCTCATGAACGCAATGCTCATAAACGGGCTTTTATTCTTCCCGAAACTGGGGGTTATGGGTGCTGCAATTGCTACTGCCATAGGCAATTTTATTGCTTTTCTCATTGCACTCATATCCGTGGTGCGTACAGATGTACGGCTCTCCATATCGAACAACATATCGTGGCGACCCACAAAAAAGGATATGGCAAGTGTGAGCAAGGTATGGAGCAGTGCCTTTGTGGAACAAATATTCATACGAATAGGCTTTTTCCTGTATGCAGGCATGGTTGCACGGCTCGGTACGGTGTTGTATGCAACACATCAGATATGTATGCAGATAATCAACATGACTTTCTCCGTGGGTGACGGACTGGGCATTGCCACCACGAGTCTCGTGGGTCAGAGTTTGGGCGAAAAGCGTCCCGACTTGGCATTCGTGTACGCACGAATAGGTCAAAACATAGCCCTTGTAATGGGTGTTTTATTGGCAATTATACTGGTAACATTGCGTACACCGCTTCTGTCGCTGTTTACCAACGAAAAGGCAGTAATACAGGAAGGTCAAGTCATAATGCTCATTGTGGCAATCACGAGCCTGACACAACCTCCGCAAGTGGTTACGGTGGGAACGCTCCGTGGTGCAGGTGACAACAAGTTCGTTGCATTCTCATCCCTCGTATGCATAGGAATTATACGTCCCTTCCTGTCGTGGGTGCTGTGCTATCCCTTGGGACTTGGGCTTGTAGGAGCGTGGGTAGGTCTTTACATAGACCAGATTTCCCGTGCAATATTCTATATGTGCCGATTCTTCTCCGCAAAGTGGACGAAAGTAAAATTATAATATCTGATTTCAGTTAGCAAAGTTTTAGCCTGTTCACTTTGCCGAAGGCAAAACTTCACTATCCGCAGGATAACTTCACTTACGAAGTAAACTTCACTTGTCCGCAAGGACAAACTTAGTTTAAGTTGTAGGAGCATGGGTGGGTCTTTACATAGACCAGATTTCTCGTGCAATATTCTATATGTGCCGATTCTTCTCCGCAAAGTGGACGAAAGTTAAACTATAATAACGGATTAAACCATAAAGGATAGACGAAACACAATCGCCTATCCTTTTTTTATCAACACTTGACTTTATACTTATTCACTGTCTTGTTTTGATAAAGCGGCGTTGAAAGAACGCAACCTCTCCTTTTGCGATTCGCTGAACATGCTCCTGTTTTCCGAGAAATATTTTTTCAGTCCTGAGAGAATTGTTTTTGCACGCTCGGTTTCGCCGTTTGCAAGTGCAGCGTCAAGCATTTCCAGTTCGGCGTCTACATCAAAGGCTTCATCCACCACGATGAACAAATCGGCGGGGAGATTTTCAGACAGTATACGCCTGTACTCTGAAAGTTCTTTTCTCTGGTTTTGCGTGAAGCTTTCGGGCGATTTTTTGTACTGCAACAAAACCTCATCATAGAACGACTTTGCCTTAGCGAAATTATTATTGCATATATGTCCGCCTATGAGCCCCAACATATCGGATAATTTGGGCTCGGAAGGAGAGATAACTTCCGGTTGTGCGGATACGTTTTTCCCGTCTTCTTCCAACAGTTGCGGTACTTCTTCGGGTTTACGCTTATTCTCTTTGTCCTTGTGCAGATGTGCAGGTATGAGACCTGTGGGGCTGAGCTGCTTTATGAGCAGGAGAATGAGTGCGGAATTTACAAACACCATGATAACATTTTCTATGATGCGAGGCGGCAGAAGTACTTTCACGGGTACGCCGTAGAGAAGTGTAATGAGGAGTGTGTTCAAAACCACACTGTAAATAAATTCACCGCACAAAACGGCAAGAAAAACACGTTTCATCGTGGCAGGTTTTGCGGAGTGATACACCGTCCATACCGTACCGTAGCCCAATTTTTCATCATGAACCTGTTTGGTTTCGATTTTTGAGAAAAAAGCACCTGTGATGAAACCCAAAACGCCCGCAGCGAGGGTGAACCACACCACGAATGCGCCTTTGGGGAATATGATTGCGCCGAGCAAGTCCCAACAGAGCGCACCCAACGAGCCGTACACGGGTCCGTACAACACGCATATAAGCAGTATGGGCAGCATACCTAAGCCGAGGTTGAAAGAGTACGCCCCGCCCAAATCAATGGGGATGCTTATGAGTCGTGAGAAAATGACACCCAACGCAACGAGAAATGCGCTGACGGTGATTCGCTTGATGTTGTTATGCATAAAAAAGCCTCCTTAGTGTTACTACACTAAAGAGGTGTATTTTTCTTTAATGCAGTAGCGGATCCAAACATTGCACCGCAGGCTCATAGAAAAGCCTTTCGTTCAAACGGGCTATCCCCCCGAAAATGACACTTAACGCACAATGTCTACTCTACTGGATATATGTATTTGTAAAGCAACTACATTTTAGCACTGCTGTTGTCTGTTTGCAAGCATTATTTTAAATTTTTTTATACTTGGCGGATTGTAAAATCAACTGCACCATCCGACAGCATGTTGTTAGGCTTACTCTATTATAGCAGTGAGTTCATTTTGAAACAACTTATCAGGAGTGGAATAATTGAATTTCTTTCTCGGCAT
>JAFSHG010000034.1 GCA_017440405.1 Clostridia bacterium | reverse complement strand
CTTGGAAATATCCCTTTATGACTTTTTCAATACGGAAACGTTCAAAACTCTGGAACAGGAAATCAAATAATTCAATATTAACAAAAAAACTCTCTGCTGAATTTCAACAGGGAGTTTTGCTGTTCTTATGCTGCTGATTTTTGCATCAATCTTTTATATCCAAATGCCATATCTCACGGGCATAATCACGCACGGTTCGGTCTGCGGAAAAGTAGCCTGCTCCTGCGGTGTTGAGTAAACATTTTCTGTAAAATGAGATGTTGTCCTTATAGTCTGCATTCACTTTCAGTTTCATTTCCATGTATTCGTCAAAGTCACGCAGTATGAAATACGGGTCTGCCGGGTGCCATGATGCACCGTAGAGTGTGGCGTCATACAGTTCACGGAAAATGTTGCTTCCCTCATCCGAAAAAGTGCCGTTTATGAGGGTGTCAAGCGCACGGCGCACAGACGGATTGCTGTCATATATGCCACGGGGATTGTAACCCGAATCTCTGCCCCACGGTGTATTCAAACTGAAAATATAGTTGTTCTCATATCCTGCATAGCGGGCTATCTCTATGTTTGCGCCGTCGTTTGTACCCAAAGTTACTGCACCGTTTAGCATCAACTTCATGTTCCCCGTACCCGAAGCTTCCGTGCCCACGGGGGAAATTTGTTCGGACACATCGGCGGCAGGGATTATCATTTCCGCATATGAACAATTATAATCCGCCACAAATACTATGCGAAGCACATCTTGCATATGTGGGTCTGAATTTATAAGTTTTGCAAGCTCGTTAATGTATTTTATAATGCCCTTTGCCCGTGGATATGACGAGGCTGCCTTGGCACCGAATATGAAACAGGTGGGGGTGAAATCACGAATTTTGCCGTCCTTTATATCACAGTACAGCGTGTATATCGAAAAGGCATTCAAAAGCTGTCTTTTATATTCGTGCAACCTTTTTATCTGCACATCGAATATGAATTCGGGAGGCATAAAAAGCCCTGTTTCTTTCAAAATCAGATCGGACAGTCGTTTTTTATTCTCATGCTTTATTTTTGCAAATTCCTCAACACTCGCTGTATCTGTATGTCCCCTCAGCTCGGTCAGAATTTCTGCATTTTTCAAGAATGCGTCCGTCCCCAGTTTGCGTGTTATAAATTCGGTAAGGCGTGGATTGCAGAGTCCCAGGAATCTGCGTTGTGTGATGCCGTTCGTCTTATTTGAAAACTTTTCGGGGGTGAAGTCATACCACGGCTTCAAGACATCCTGTTTCAGAATGTTTGTGTGAATCTCTGCTACTCCGTTTATGTGTCCGCATACATATGAGGCAAGGTTTGCCATGTGTATCTGCGAGTTTTGCACTATCTGCATGGAATTTATGTGTTGTGCGGGGAAATTTACTGTATGCAAGGTGGTGTTGAGTTTATTATTTATGCGACATATAATCTCATATATTTGCGGTACCACACTGCCCATGAGGTTTACATCCCACTTTTCGAGTGCTTCAATCATTACGGTATGGTTGGTGTATGAGAAGGTTTGCTCCGCCAAGTGAAATGCGTCGTCAAAGGAAAGTCCCTCTTGCATGAGCAGCCTTATTAACTCCGGGATTGCCATTGTGGGGTGAGTATCATTGAGCTGTACTGCACAATGGGCGGAAAAGTCTAAGATATTGCGCCCTTTTTTCTTATATCTTCTGAGTATATCCTGCATACCAGCAGAACAGAGTAAATATTGCTGTTGCAAGCGCAACCTTTTGCCGTCATATGTGTGGTCGCCGGGGTACAGTACGCTTGTTATTATTTCGGCACGGTTATTATCGTGTAGGGCAAGGAAGTATTCATAATTATTAAAGCTTGAAAGATTAAATCCGTCTATTGCTTCGCACTGAAAAAGCCTCAACGTGCCTATTGTATCTGAACGATAACCAATAATGGGCATGTCATACGGTACTGCCAAAACCTGCATATCACCATACGCCACGGGTATGGTCTCATCATCACGGCGTTTGCTCCACGGGTCGCCCCACTTTTGCCAATTGTCCGCTGTCTCTTTCTGAAAACCACGCTCTATTCGTTGAGAAAAAAGGCCGTATCTGTAACGCAAGCCATATCCGTCAAGAGGTATATCATGCGTGGCTGCACTGTCCAAAAAACAAGCCGCAAGCCTGCCCAAACCGCCGTTTCCCAGTGCTACATCGTCCACTTCGTCAAAGAGTGAAAAATCTATGTTTCGCTCTCTTAAATATGTTTTCATGCTGTCTGAGATGCCGAGTGCAAAAAGGTTGTTATAAATCATTCGCCCCATGAGATATTCGGCAGAGAAGTAATACGCTCGGCGTGTATCCTCACGCATTTTGCGACTCTTTTTCCAAAGCGGGGCTATGTTCGCCATCACCGCATTTGAAACTGCGTTATGAAGCTCATGTGCGTTTGCCTCTTCAAGCGTTTTTTGACAGTCGCTCATTAGATACGCCTTCGCATCTTCTAATATTTTCATGGAATCCATACTCTTGCACTCCTTTTTTATTCTTACTATATCTTTACCCGAAATCGGAAAAAAGTGTGCATACACATTGTTCTACATATGGTACTTTCTGCATAACATGTGCAAAGAAAGGTTGAACAGGAAAAAAATACTGATTTAATTCGGGAGGACATGCAATTGAGGTACGGTTTTGATGAAATAGCGAATTATTTTCCGCAAAGGCTGCGGGGCATTATACTGTCTGCGTTGAATGAAAGTAACATTGAGGAAATACGAATACGTGTCGATAAGCCCATACAGGTAATGGGTGCAAACCTTGAAAGACTCTATCACAAATACATAGTGACAAAAGCTGAGTGCGATGCACTTTTGGAATCTTTCTGTCAACACTCCGTGTACTCGTGCGAGGAGGACATGCGCCATGGATTTATTACATTGCCCACTTGCGGTGTGCGTGTGGGACTGAGCGGCTCTGTGACGGAAAGGCACGGACATGTGGAAAGATTCAGGAGCGTTACGGGTTTTTGCATACGCATACCGTGTGAACATCTCCATTGCAGTGCAACGCTCTGCGCTGCCACGGGTGGACTTTCAAAATCTCTGCTCATAGCCTCATCGCCCGGGGTGGGAAAGACAACACTTTTGCGTGATATGGCACGGGAACTTTCAGATGTGTACATGAAGAAAGTATGCATTGTGGATGAGCGGTCGGAAATTGCAGGCTCATATTTCGGCATTCCCTCATTCAATGTGGGTGTACGCACCGATGTGATAGATAACTGCCCAAAGAAAGACGGTATGGAAATGGCACTGCGCACATTATCGCCGCATGTGCTTATAACGGACGAGCTGGGGGAGCAGGCGGAGTTTGACTGCGTGTTTCGTGCAATGCATTCGGGGGTGCATGTGGCAGTGAGCGTGCATTCCGACAGCTTGGATGACATAGCTTTCAGATTCGGCGCACTTTCGGATGCGGTGGGGTACATAGCCGTGTTAAAAGTCCACAATGCAAGGCGCATCTGCATATTAAAGGACACATCGGGCGGCATGAGTCAAATGATAAATTTAAGTCGTGAGGAGGTGGTAATATGAGGCTGGCTGCTGCTGTTTTATCCGTCATACTCTGTTCCGTTGCAGGCCACATGAGAGCGCATAAGTCGGAGATGCGTCAGGCTGCGGTGGATGAATTTTTAAATGATATTCGCCAAATCTCCATGCAGATAGAGTTCACCTCCGATCCCATATGCATAATCATTGATAAAATAAGCAAAAACTCCAAATTGCGTCCCATGTGGCAGAGTTTTATAAACTGTTTAAACAGCGGTATGACTTGCACACTGGCATGGCACGACGTATCTGAAAGTCACGATTTAATGTCTGTGTTGCAGGATGAGGAGAAAGACGGCTTGGATAATTTTTTCTCAACACTCGGACAGACAGACAAGTCTACCGAAAAAAAGAATGCAGAGTATGTATATAAGCTGCTCGGAAATATAAGTGAGCGGAGAAAGACTGCAGTGCAGAATGAGAAAAAGATGTATAAGAGTATAGGAATACTGGCAGGTATAGGCGTTGCCATAATGATTATTTAAGGAGTAGTATGGAAATAACACTTATTTTTAAGATAGCAGGTATAGGGATACTTGTTGCGGTGGCAGTGCAGATTTTAAAGCAGACGGGTAGGGACGAGTTTGGTATGGTGGCGTGTCTTGCAGGGCTTGTTGTTGTACTCATGCTCACGGTGGATGTAATAGCAGAGCTTTTAAACCACCTGAAACAACTCTTTAACCTATACTGATATGAACATAGTCAAAACCGCAGGTATTGCAATCATAGCTGTTGCAATTTCAGTAATTATAAAACAGATAAAACCCGAATACAGCATTTTCATACCCATAACATGTGCAACCGTTTTATTCATATATGCAGTATCGGAGTTTGGCGGACTTATAGAAGAAGCGGCAAGAAAAGCTGAACAGTACGGTCTTGAAAACGCATACATAAAGGTGCTTATAAAATGTCTGGGCATAGCGTATGTTACGGAAACTGCCACCGATGTATGTCGTGATGCAGGCGAAAACGCAATAGCCTCCAAAACAGAGCTGTGCGGCAAAATAATGATACTCACATGCTGTATGCCCGTCATGTTCTCCGTGCTTGAAATGATAGATGAGGTTTTAACGCTTATATGAGAAAGTTATGCGTAATTATAATAGCAGCATTTTTTGTATTCTGCGTGCCGTGTGTCTGTTTTGCCGATGAGGATGTGGACTTAATATTGAAACAGGAATTGGATGTACTGGACTTTTCGGCATGGAATTATTCGGACGATGAGTTCAATGTGAATGCCCGCAACATGATAGAGAACTATCTCTCGGGTGATGCCAAAGTGAATGCACAAGGTATCACGGATTATCTGATACACAGGCTGAAAAGTACGGTACTCAGCAAACTGCCACTCATGCTGATGTTGATTGCCACAGGGCTACTTTCAGGGGTATATACATCGTTTATACCGGAGAAAAAGTCGGGGCTGCGTGAAATATTAGGCTTTGTAACGGTTGCCATGTGTTCTGCATCCATACTCGGGGCTGCCGTGTCCGTGATAAGCAGTGCAGCAGACGCAATAACCAAAACGTCCGATTTTGCCCAGAGCGTGCTTCCCATAATGTCTGTCATAATGATTGCATCGGGCAGAAAGGCTACGGAAGCCGTGTTTTCGCCCGTTATGGCATTTTTAAGCGGCACGGGTACGCTTTTTTTGAAAAACATAATTATGCCGCTTATTGCAGCAGGGTTTGTGCTCGCATTCTTAAATGCTCTGGGCTCAAAGGGAAGAACAAGCCGACTTTTGGGGCTTGCAAAATCGAGTATAAAATGGATATGCGGCATATTTACTGCTGTATTTTCGGGCATTGTGGGCATATACGGACTGGGGGCAAAGGCACATGACACGCTCATGATGAAAACTACAAAATATGTGCTCGATAAATCCGTGCCATTCGTGGGCAGCTTTCTCTCGGGTGCAGCAGATACGGTACTTGAATGTTTTACCGCTATAAAAAGTGCATCCGGTGTTGTGGTCATTTTAATACTTGTTCTGATTGCATTGAAACCGCTCTTTGACATACTCTGCACGGTGCTTGCTCTCCGCATATCTGCTGCACTTTGTGAACCCGTGGCAGACGAGAGACTCCCAAAGCTCATGGGTGACACGGCGGATGTGGCAAAATTCCTATTTGCAGCCGTAGCACTTATAACCGTGATGTTTGTAATTGCAGTGGGGTTGTGTGCATGTATTTTTACATAAAGGAGGCGCATTTTCTGTATGCGGGATGCACTTATGACCATTGCCGCCGTGTGCATTTTAGAACAGATATTTGAGCTGATCTCACCCGACGGTGTGATGAAAAAGCAGATGCAGACGGTGTGCGGAATAGTATTTTTAGCTGTGACAGCTGAGCTTATAATCGGTATTTTCGGGAGGTAGTTTTATGAAACAAAACAACATTTTCAAACAGATAACGGAAGCCATGCGAAAGAATAAAAAACTTGAAATAGCAGTGTATGCCATAATCGCCGCATGTATTGTCATACTCTGTCTTTTTTCATCCGATACAAAAAAAGAGAGCGAAAAAGAAAAGGTGAATGTTCAGGTTATGCAGGGGGATGAAACCGATGTGGAAATGCGGCTTGCAAACATACTCTCAAAGATAAGAGGGGCAGGGAAGGTGCAGGTAATGATAACATACGATTCCACGGCAGAGTTGGTTCCTGCAATGAGTGTTACGGGCGAGTCGTCACAAACAGAGGCAGGGGGTACAAACTCATATAATGAGAGCAGCTCCAATCAACCTGCCACCGTGAATAACGGCGGCGAACAGGAGGCCATAGTCTTGAAAGAGATTCAACCCAAAGTGCGTGGCGTAATTGTCATAGCAGAGGGGGCTGCCGATATCAGTGTGAAACTGAATTTGGAGTATGCTACGGCTGCCGTTTTGGGACTGGATGTATCCGAGGTGGAAGTGTTTGAAATGACGGGAGATTAAATTACATGATGAAAAAGCGGCAGTGAAAGTCATGCCGCCTTTTATAATATCACAGGCAAAATAATCTTTTTTCCAAAGACCGATGCCGCATATGCTTTAACTTTGAAAATCAATATGCATTCAAGTCACCCACGGTGATGCTGAGTGTCATACTCTTTCCGTTACGCACAAGTGTGACGGAAAGCACATCGCCCACCTTGCTGTTTGCTATTATGTGAGTGAGGTCATCGTTTGCCGTGAGGGTTACGCCGTTGCATTCCGTGAGTATGTCACCTGCCATGATACCTGCCTTCTCTGCGGGGCCTCCCGATGTCACGCTCTCCACCATAAGTCCGTGATCAAGCCCTGCTTTATACAAATCCTCGTCCGGACAGGGATATATCGTGACACCTATACCGGGACGCTCAATTCTTCCGCTCGTGATAAGGCTCTCTGCTATTTCCTTCACCGTGTTCATGGGAATTGCAAAGCCCAGTCCTTCTGCCGATATGGCATTGCCGTACTCGTCATAGCTTGCAGTTACCGTCTTTGCACTGTTTACCGCTATGACTTCACCCTTTGAATTTATGAGCGGTCCACCGCTGTTTCCCGGGTTCATGGCAGCATCCGTCTGTATGTATGTGTTGGTCCTGCCGTCTATATTTACTGTACGGTTCACGGCAGAGATTATGCCGAAAGTGATAGTGCCTGCAAGCTCACGCCCTGAGGGGTCGCCCACCGTGATTACGAATTCACCCACTTTTGCATTGTCGGAATTACCAAGATAAAGCGGCTTTATCCTGTGTGCAGTGTTGTCAAACTTCAAAACCGCAATGTCGGTAGCCACATCCGAACCTATCACTTCACAGTCCACTTCACTGTCATCAAACAGCACAAGCGTAACTTTTACTGCATCCGCTATAACATGTGCATTCGTGATTACATATCCGTCGCTTGATACCACAAACCCCGTGCCTGAGCCTTGTACTTCCATAGAGGTGTTTCCGAATATGCTTTTGGAATTACCATAGCTGTACACACTCACCACACCTGACTGTACACCTGAAATTATTTCGGGAAACGGATTCGACGCATCCGTTATCACGGGCGGCACGCCGTCATAATCGGTCATAGGTCTTGTAGTTGCCGTGGGGACGGGCATGGGAGTGTATCCGCCTGAGGGATTTTGAGAAAAATCGGGTTCTGTGCTTCCGAAAACTTCACCGCTGTGCATGGGTGTATTTGGTCTGCCCTGCTGCTCATTTCCGTTTCTGTGAGGCACTAAAACTGCCACAAGAACAGCGGCCGCAAGCACTGCAATAAGTGTGAATAAAACCGCAGCCACGAGGCATCCTGCATCAGAGGGGCTTTTCTTTTTTGGCTCATAAACGGGTTGTTCATCGAATGAATCCGTTGTGTATGCCGTGTTGTTTTCGTGTTCTTCCATTTGTTTTCTCCTTATCAGCAAAATTTATAATGCGAAATAGACTCTGAAAATTATTTATTCATCTTCCATGAGTTTCTTACCTTTTAGTATGTGACCGTTTGCATATAATATCATGCCTTGCAGCTTACGGGGCGTCATACCGCGCACGGGAAACATACTGCTGCACATGGGGGCATAGTAACGTTCCTCGGGCAATTCATCTCTGCCCGAGCGTTGCAGTGCATCTTTCACCACTTTATCTGCTAGCTTTTTTCCGAAAAAGCCGTATTGTAAATCATGCAGTGTGGACAGTGCAGTAAACGGCTTTATTTGCCTGTCTGCAAGCGGTGTTT
>JAFSHG010000033.1 GCA_017440405.1 Clostridia bacterium | reverse complement strand
TTGGATTAACTGTTTTACGGATACCCGACTGATTTGGCGGTTTTTTTTCAAAAGGCGGCACTTCATCATCTTTGTATTTTCAGCACGGTTGACAGTACAGGAACTTTGTTTTATAATTGGTGTGTTATCTAAAAACAGGGAGGCATTTCATGGAAAAAACAGTAATGACCAAGGGCAGATACGAGGAATTGGAAAAGGAACTAAAATTCCTCAAAACACAGAAGATGGCGGAGATAGAGGACGATATTCAGGAAGCACGCGGCCATGGCGATTTGAGCGAAAATGCGGAGTATGACGCTGCAAAGGATGCTCAGGGACAGACACATGCGCGCATCATGGAGATAGAACACATGCTCGAAAATGCGGAAATAATAGATGAATCCGCCATAGACACGTCATCGGTTAATCTGGGCGTTATAGTCACTCTGCAAAACACGCAGACAAATGAGAAATTGAAAGTGAAAGTAGTGGGTGAGGCAGACGCTGCAATAGATACAGAACCCATGCGCATTTCAAACATGTCGCCCATAGGTGCTGCCATTTTGGGACATAAAAAGGGTGATATCGTGGAAGTGAAAACACCCGCAGGCCCTATGCAGTTTAAGATTACCGCAATAAGCAAATAAATTTATTGGCATTAAAAAGGAATCCGAAGGGAAACCTACCATAAGGTAAATTCCGATAACGAAGTAAAGCGAAAGATGTACGATGTCTACCTTCCGCAAGAAATGACGAAAGCAATGCAAAGGCACTTGTGGCAAAACTGCCGCAAGTGCCCTTTTTGAGATACTAACGGGGATAGCAAGACGGAGGGATTGCAAAAAGATAGTTTTCACTCAAAAAACAATCCCTCAGCCGTCTTTCCCTTTGCACAAGGGAGCCTTTCGTTTGTGCGTTCTCAGATATTCTATTCGCCTATTTATTTCTCACACGCATAGTGCATATCACTCGCAGAGGGTGTATGTGCCTGCCTTAACCTCAAACCGCACTTTGCCGTCTGAAATAACGGGTAAAATGTTCTCATTCTCCATGATGCGAAGGTTTTTGCCGTTGTGCTGCACGAATATGAGCGTGGCATCACACGGTACTTTCACTCTATACATGTAATTATCTCCCTGCCGCTTCCAACTGCTGCATATGCGACCCTTTACGGACTCATATTCCGCATTCACATATTCTATGCGCTTTTGTCCCTCGGGGAGAGTCTCTCTCTCGTCAGGCACGGGTGCAATATAAATGTGCTCAAAACCGGGCGAACCTGCTCGTATTCCTGCCATGTACGCCATTTGCCATTCGCCCACGGCTCCGTAAGCATAGTGGTTAAAGGAGTTCATCTCCACCTTGCCGAAACCGCTTTCACGGGTGTATGAGTTCCATCGCTCCCACACCGTAGTTGCGCCCTGTTGTACACTGTACAGCCAAGATGGGTTCTTTGTCTGCAAAAGCAACGAGTAGCACAGGTCGTGCATTCCAAGCTCTGCAAGCGTCATCATCAAAACCCCCGTACCTACAAATCCCGTGGAGAGAGTGCAGCCGTTATCCTCAATCTTGCGTCTGAGTTCGTTCATGCACTTTTCACGCATATTAGCAGGTATGAGGTCAAATTTCAGTGCAAGCAGGTATCCCGTCTGTGTTTTTTCAACAAGCTCATCTTCATGTATGTATCGTGAGATAAAATCTTGACGCACGGTGTTGAATAAATCAGAATAATGCTTTGCACGGGCAGTTTTTCCGAGAATATCGGATATGTTTTCCATGAGTTTGGCAACGTACGCATAATAGCAGACCGCAATGTAACGCTTATCCGTTTCCTCATAACTGAGCCAATCGCCGTATGCCGTGTTTGCACCGTCTGTGCCGAACTTGCTCAGATAGCGCATATATTTTTCCATGGAGTCGTAATGCTCACTCAAAATTTCCGTCCTGCCGTATTTTTTATACATCTCATACGGAACTATTATGCCGGCATCCGCCCATGCCGTATTGCCGAAGAAACGCTCCTTTTTGAACACCTTGGGTATCACGTCACAGTAACTGCCGTCCTCGCTCTGGGAATCACGCATGTCTTGAAGCCACTTACGCATGAAGTCGTAGATGTCGCCTATATAGCTGCCTGCACCGCAAAAAATCTGTGTGTCGCCCGTCCAACCCAATCTCTCATCACGTTGCGGGCAATCCGTGGGTATGCTCAGGTAATTTCCTCTCATGCCCCAAACTATGTTTGACCAAAGTCTGTTTACCTCGTCGTTTGAGCATTCAAACTTTGCAGTCTCACGGGGAACACTGCTTATGACTTCGCCTCTCACACTCTCTATTTTCACATCTGCGCTTGCTTCGATTTCCAAATACCTGTAACCGAAAAAGGTGTGTAGCGGTGCGTACGTTTCCACTCCGTTGCCCGACGCCACATACACAAAGCGGGATAGGGCAGAACGGTAATTTTTCACATATGTGCTGCCCTTTGCGCCGTCGTTTCCGTATGCAGCAGAGCCCGTGTCGTTCAGAAATTCGGCAAAATACACGGTTATCTTAGCACCTCTTTCAGCTTGCAGTGTGAGACGGGGTCTGCCCACGGAGTTTTGACCAAAATCGAGAATGAGCTTTTTACCGTGCCGCAAAACGCCCTTTTCACAACATGCGCCCTCTCTTTTTTCTTCAACACATATTTCGCCAAACTCTGTGCCGTTATCTTTTATATGTTCATACACGGTTGCAGTTTGTGCTGTGCGCTCCAAATCGTGACGCATAAGAATACGGGGCATGGCTCTCTCCTCTATTATGCCGTCGTATTCTTCCAAAGTTGCATTTTCCCAATTGCCGTCGGAACGGTTTATACGTGCGTCATAGTACTCGCCGTCCCAAATATCTGCCGTGCGTACAGGCCCTGCAAGTGCGGTTTGCCAAGTGTCATCGGTAGCTATGACCTCGCATGTGCCGTCATCGTATTCCACACGAATTTCTGCACAAAAAGCAGGCACACGGAAGCCGTATATGCCGAATGATATTCTGCACGAATACCAGCCACAGGAAACTTCTGCCGTGATATCATTTTCGCCGTGTGTGAGCAAATGCGCTATGTCGTATCGGAACGCAAAAACACGGTGGGAGTAGTCTGTCCAACCCGGCTTCAACTCGTCATACACCGTACCGTGCTGTGTTTTTTCGCCAACACGCTCGTCGTTTATGTAAAGCTCAAAAATGCCGAGTGCGGTGGCAGTTACATACGCCTTTGAAATCGGCTTTTTGGAAGTGAACTTCTTTTTGAAAAGGACTATACCGCCCTTATCGGGTAGGATTTTTGACTTATCGTTGTAGCCCATATTACGCCACGAGTCCCTGTCCTCCACTACAATATGTGTGTTCTTTATAAATTTTGCGTTTTTGAGCATAAAAGAATCTCCTTTGGTGTTGTGTTTATTTGTTTGTCTTGTATTGGCGTCTGCTTTGTGCTATGATATGTGAGGTGTGCATCTTGTGCATCACGCCATTTTTTGAGCGGAGGTTGAAACAACAGGCTATGATGACGGCATTTTTACATTCACTCAGCGCAGTAGGACTGATTTTCATGATGATTGCCACGGGGTTCGTGGCGGCAAAGCTGGGTATCATGAAGAAGGAACACAAGCCGTTTATAGTGAAGTTCATTGTAAACATAGCTGTACCTGCAATGTGCATCTCCAATGTCTTTGAACAGTTCGACAAGGTGAACGTGGAAAATCCGCTGTTATTATTTATTCCGCCCATCATTGCCATGTTTTGCACGCTCGGCATAGCTCTTTTGGCAGCGAAACTCTTTAAGCTATCACACCGCAGATTCGGAGCTTTCGTGATAATGTGCGCATTTTCAAACTCCATGTTCGTGGGGCTGCCCATGTGCCGTGAATTGTTTGGTGAAGCTGCCGTGCCGCACGTGATAGTGTATTATATCATAAACACCATGATGTTTTGGACATTCGGCGTGGCACTCTTGCAAAACTCCGCAAAGGAAATAGGCGAATCCTCGGGCAAGTTCAGTGTTGCAGACACCTTGAAACATTTGGCAACACCGCCTCTCATATCGCTCGTGATTGCCGTGCCGCTCATGTTGCTCGGGGTAAAGCTCCCGCACATCGTCATGACATTTTGCGGTTACATGGGTGATACGGTGTCACCGCTCATACTCATGTATGTGGGATTTATAATTTCGGAAACATCGCTCCGTGAGATTAAAGCAGACGCAAGCTTTTGTTTTGCCATGGCAATGCGATTTATAATTGCGCCGCTCATAACCCTTGGGCTGTGCATCCTCTTCAAACTGCCCGATATGACGAAAAACGTATTCATAGCCGAATCCGCAATGCCCGTGATGACACAGTGCGTCATCGTATCTGCTGCATACGGTGGTGATGAGAAATACGCCGCCACCGCAATGAGCATATCCACTATGTTATGCCTCATTGTGACGCCGCTCTGGACACTCATAATGCAACTCATTTAATCCTAAAAAATGCACCGAAAGATGATGTCAGTCGGTGCCTTTTTATTTATTTTATTGTCTGCATTTGGGCTTCCCGAGTATTTCACCGTACAGCATGGCAGTTACCACCGTGTCATTATCAAAACGCATCTTCTTTACAGCCGCAGCAGTCTTACTGTTTTTCTTTTTAGCGTAAACACCCTGCATACGGTCTCGTATTTCCAAAGCCTTCTTCCGTCGAATACGCTCTGCACGGGATTCACCCTCGGAAGATACAGGCTCGGTATGCACTCTGCAATCCGATGCCTTTTCTGTACGAACATGCGCTCTGACATCGCTTCCCTCGGATGAAATAGGTGGTGTGTGCGCTTCACAATCTGCACTGTCATTCGGGATATGTACAGTGGGGGCTACATTCGGTGTGGCAGGCACGGAATCCAATCCATAACCTTCTTCACTCACGGTAACATTGGGATTAGATACCGTGGTGTCTGTACCCATTCTCTTTTGACGCTCAAATCGCTCATAATTGTATGTTATTCTGCGGTCGGGCATGGAGTCACGCTCCACCTCATAGTCTTCGGAGGATGCCTTTTTCTTTGCGCTTTTTATGATGGGAACAATAAAAAATATGATGAAAAGTATAAATCCAATACCTTCCATATCATCACTCTCCTTATACTCTCCATGAGACAGTGCAGAGCAAGGGATTTAATTTCCCACACTCTGCACGGGAATTTTACTTATTCTCCCTCTTCGCCTGCGTCGGTCTGTCTTGCCGTTTCGCCTATGGAACGGCGCATATCCGTGTCTGCCATGAGGTTCTTCATGTTGTAATAGTCCATCACGCCCAAATTACCTGTGCGGAATGCCTGTGCAATGGCAAGGGGTACTTCAGATTCGGCTTCTATAACCTTTGCACGCATACCCTGAACTGCTGCTATATTCTCCTGCTCCTGAGCTACAGCTATGGCACGGCGTTCTTCTGCCTTTGCCTGAGCTATGCGCTTATCTGCCTCTGCCTGATCTATCTGGAGCTGTGCGCCTATGTTTCTGCCCACATCCACGTCTGCGATGTCTATGGAAAGAATTTCAAATGCAGCACCTGCGTCCAAACCTTTGCCCAAAACCGTGCGAGAGATGAGGTCGGGGTTTTCTATAACTTCCTTATGTGTGGCAGAGCTGCCCACCGTGGTAACGATGCCTTCGCCCACACGTGCAACCAGTGTTGCCTCACCTGCGCCGCCTACCAGCCTGTCAATATTTGCACGAACTGTAACCTTTACCTTTACACGCAATTCAATACCGTCCTTTGCTATGGCAGATATTATGGGCGTTTCTATTACTTTGGGATTTACGCTCATCTGCACTGCCTGCAAAACGTCACGACCTGCAAGGTCTATTACACATGCCTTTTCAAAGTCAAGCGGTATTCCTGCACCCTGTGCTGCAATGAGTGCATTTATAACTCTGTCTACATTACCGCCTGCCAGATAGTGCGCTTCCAACTCATTGGTGTTTATCTGCAAACCTGCTTTGGTAGCCTTTATCATGGGAGTGGTTATGATAGCAGGGCGAACCTTTCTTATCTTCATACCCACGAGCTGACCTATGCTCACTTTCACGCCCGAGGCGCGCGTGGTAATCCAGAGTCCCACGGGAAAGAAACTGAAAAAGATTGCCAGGAATATTATGGCAGCAATTACAATTACGGGTATAAGCCATGCCATAATCTCGGGGTTGCCCCAAAAAGAACTTGCTAAAATCTGTGTGTAAAACATGTTTTTCCTCCTGATTTTTTTATGATGCAATCACTGTTCGGTGACTGTGTTTGTAACTATTATCTTGGTTCCCTCAATGGCGGAAACGGTGACTGTATCACCCTTTTTTATGAAATCGCCCCTTGTTACCACATCGTACCGTCCTCCGTCTATATCCACAAAACCGCTGGGACGTAAATCGTTCACGGCGACACCGCTTTTCCCTACCAGACTGAGAAGAGTGTCGTTTTTCACCTTTGCAGGTGCTTCATCGTTCAAAACTATGGGCGAACGTGATATTCGTCCCTTGCTGAACGAACGAAAGATGATGAGTGCGCATATGCCGAGTACCACCATGATGATGAGAAGCGAAAGCAATGCGTCCGTGAAGCTCCGTGCCTGTATTATTATGGCGGCTATGAGCGACAGTGCGCCGAATATACCGGGTACGCCCAAACCGGGTGTAATCATTTCCACAATCATGAGTGCCATTCCTATTACAAAGAAAAGCAACGGCCAAAAATCCCAGCCCCTGAAATATTCGCTGAGGCTGAATGAAGCAGCAGCTAAAACTGTTATTCCGTTCACAGCATGTATATCTCCTTTCATTGATTATTATTGCATTATTATAGCACATGTGTATGCATAACGCAACGCCATTTATTATAATTTTTCAATCAACACTGCATAAAGCCTTTGCTCGTTCAAAAAAATGCGCCCTGATGCAGGCGCATTCAACACATGATTTACTCACATATAAACGGACATATCACTTCGTCAAATGCGTTTATACATGAGTTGTCATCGGTACAACCGCAAGACAGCGTATCAAAGCCCAAAAGCCAGCACTCATGCAGCATTTCTCCGAACATTTCGCACTTGTCGTCTGTAAGCACGGGAACCATGAAAAGTTCCGTTTCCGTCATGTCACACGCTTTTTTTATTATCCCCAACACATTTTCGGGGATATTGCCCGTGTCCGCCGTAACAGCAAGCACATTTTCGTTTCCAAAAGCCTGTATTGCGGCATTGAGCAATATGAGCGATTCCTCACTGCCCGAAACAGCTACGGCTACACGTATGAGACCGCTGTTTTTGAAATATCGGAGTGCTTTTGCGTTTAATTCGTCATATTTTTTGTTTGTTTCCATATGATACCCCTGTAATATGCTTGGTTTATTCGTTTTTCAGCCCTGTCTCACGGGCGAAGTGGAATATGTACTGTTGAATCCTGCCTGCATCATCGCCGAATCCGTCCAAAAGCTCGCAAAGCTCTGCATTCTTTGGCTCTTTACCCTCAAAAAACATGCTGCTCACCGCTCGTTTCATCCAGACGTCCATGGGAAAAGCTCTGCCATGCCCCAGTGAGAACAGAAGTACACAGTCCGCCACTTTGCCGCCTACTCCACGCAATTTGCAAAGTTCTTTCTTTGCTTGTGTATACGGCATGTCACGCAGACTTTCAAGCGGGAAACCCTCTGCTATGCACTCGGCGGTGCTTTTTATGTATTCGTCACGGTACCCGAGTCCCAGTTCACGGAGCGAAGTAAGAGGCATATTTTTGAGTGCTTCCGCTGTGGGAAAAAGATAATACTCCGTGCCGTCTTTGGCAGTCATCTTCTCGCCGCAAGCCTTGCATAACCTCTCTATGGTGGTGGAAATGCGTTTTATGTTATTGTTGGCTGAAATTATAAATGATATGAGCGTTTCAAAAGGCTCTTGTGCAAACACTCTGATTCCGCTTGCATATGGTATGCATTTTTTCAAAACCGCATCGGCAAGCATTTTATCTTCAATGGCATTGTAATCCCTGTCCAAATCAAAGTAGGTTACATATTTTGTTGCATCCGTATCGCTGCACGGGGAGATACACAGGGTATCACGGTGTTGACTCACGGAAACAAGCTCCTTGCCTATCACACAGCAGAAGGAGCCGTTATCTCTCTTTACCCAACGAAACGCTTGTCCGCATGTGCATGAGCGTTCCAATGAAAAGTTATGCACATGCAGTTGCAGCGTGTTGTCTTTTATATCAAATTCGCTCATAGCACATGTCACATGCCTGCTGCAATGTATATCTGCTTCTGATGTTCCACATCCGTGACACGCCCCACATGTGATCTGCTCCCGTCAAAGAAAATGCACACATGTCCCGTCATATCGTTTCCCCCTTTGCTGTCCGTGCCGTGCGGATAGCCGAACATTGATGCCGCAACGGGTGTGTTTGCGTCCAACTGCAATACCACGGGACGTTTGGAAAAGTTATATTCGCCGCCGAAAATTTCAAGGAATATTCCAGTGTCCTCGGGTGTTGCGCACTCTGCCTCTGCGTGATTCTCACCGCCCAAATACAAGAGACGCAATGACTTTCCGGTGTTGTAATCGTACACTTTGTATGTGGTGTTTGTCATGAGTTTGCTCTTTACGTTTTCCCATGAAACGAGCGTACCCTGAACCGTGGGGCTTCCCTTTAAGGCAGGACCTATGGGGATTTCCACTTCGGCAGCTATGGGAGCACGCCTTGCCCGAGATGAAAAGAGAATGCTCTGTGTCTGTTCACCTGCTTCTCCGTCTGCCGCCACGTAACTTCCGTCGTCCGTGACTTGAAGCTGTTGGAAGGCTATTGTGGCAGCCACCGTCATACCCTTGAAACTGCCCGTGGGCTTAAAGCGCAAATAGTCAAGCTCACGCAGACGCAACTGCACTCTTTGCACAGCCTCTCCCGTGCTTCCCTGTCGCACCATTTCATATTTTTCCGTTGCCATAGCGTTTACACAGGTAAGCAGTGTAAAGAGGGCAATCAGTATACAAGGTATTCTCCAAGTTTTCATAAGTTCCTCGCTGAAAATACAATTATTTTTCCGTGGTGTATGCTTTTATAAGCGAAAGCGTATTGCGTACACCGTCCAGGTGTGTGCGTTCATAACCGTGTGACGCATACACGCCCGAACCAATGAGTGAATGGCGCAAGTTTGCACCTGCATGAAGTGCTGCATCTGCATCGCTGCCGTAGTACGGGTAAACGTCCACCGCATAATCCACGCCTGCTTCGAGTGCAGCTTTTATGAGTGCCGTGGTAACGCCGTAATCGGAAGGTCCCGATGAATCCTTTGCACATATGGATACCTGATGTTCCGTACATTGAACCTGACTTCCCACGCAACCCATATCCACACATACTATTTCCACTGCGTCCTCGGGCAATGCACTGGAACAGCCATGTCCCACTTCCTCGTAGTTTGTGACGTATATGTACACCTTGCGTTTGAGCTTTAAGTTTTCTTCTTTCAGCATCTTTGCAAATTGCAGCAATATTACAACGGACAGTTTATCGTCCAAAAATCTGCTTTTTATGTATCCCGACTCGGTTATCACCGTGCGTGGGTCAAAGCATACTATGTCACCAACACTGATTCCCATAGTTTCTGTTTCCTTGCGTGATGATGTCACTATATCGGGTACAACTTCCATATTATCGAAGTTTCTCGCCTGTGTGCCGTAGTCATTGTTTACATGCACGGAGGGGTCATTCATCTGGAAGCAGCCCGTGAAAACCTTGCCGAATCTGTTGTAAATTCTGCAATTTTCGGTTTCTATGTTATTTGGCTGCAAGCCTCCGAGTTTTGTGAGCTTTAATCTGCCGTTTGACTTAATCTCACAGACCATGCCGCCCAAAGTATCTATGTGTGCGGAGAATATGAGCGGATTCCCTTCGCCGCCCAAACAGCACTGAACACCGCCTTTGAGCGTCTTTATGGGGTTGTATCCCAAATCTTCCAATTCTTTCATCACAAAGTCGGTTGCACTTTCAGTGAAACCCGTAGGGCTGTCTATTGCCATGAGTTCATGCAGTTTTGTCTTTAAATAATCCATTCCGAAAATCCTCTCTTTCTGAAAAACATTTATATAAGTGTTGTTTTTACTCTATTTATCAGAACTCGGTTATGAGTCCTGCCGCATATTTCAGTATGATAACAGCGTCTGCGGTGTTTACAAAACCGTCCGTCATGGGGTCTGCAAGGCTCATCTGGTTGTCGTCCAGTATAACAAGTCCTGCAACATTTTTCAGTATGATAACAGCGTCTGCCGTATTTATCACGCCGTCCATGTTCACATCGCCTATGTCAAACCATTTATCGTACTGTGCCGTAACGGTGATGTCCTCGGTCACATTGGAGAAGTCCTTATCCCAACCTGCAAATGTATATCCTGTGCGTGTGGGAGCTTCGGGAGCTGTGGCACTTGCACCGTGCTCAACTTCTTGTGTGCTTATCACCGTGCCGTCGTAATCACAGAATGTGACGGTGTACACATTTATCTCGTACTGCGCCGTTACCGTGATATCCTCTGTTACATTGGAGAAGTCCTTATCCCAACCCGTGAAGGTATATCCCTCATGCACGGGTGCTTCGGGTGCTTGTGCGCTTCCGCCGTATTCCACGGTCTGTGTACTTATCACCGTGCCGTCATGGTCACAGAAAGTAACCGTTACGCTTGCGTTTGCATACACAGCCTCTGTGGTTATTCCCTGAGCAGGCATGGTCTCGGGAAGGTCGCTCCAACCCACAAACACATAATCTTCCTTTTCGGGAGCTGCAATGTGTTCTATGGTTTCGCCGAATTCATAGCGTTTTGCATCGAAAAGTGAGCCGTCCACATAGTACAACACCTGATATGAGTCTTTTTCCATAGTACCGTCTATGCGGATATCCTGAGCAGGCATGGTATTTGGAATTTCGCTCCAACCCGTGAATGTGTAGCCTTCCCACTCGGGGGATGCAACTTCCTCAATGTTTTTACCGTATGCATATGTTATCTGCTCATACACCGTATCATTCAAATAGTAACTCAAAACGTACTCATTCACCGAATACTGTGCATTCACTTTAAGGTCGCATGTCACGTTTGAAAAATCCGTATCCCAGCCCGTGAAAGTGTAGCCTTCTTTTTCGGGTATTTGGGGTTCTGTTGCCGCCTCTTGCTCTCTCACATACTGTGTGTCCGTTACATTGCCGTCGCCGTCTGTAAATTCCACGGTGTAAACGCCGTTCGTGTCATCAAACACTGCGTTTACAACCATGCTCTGAGCTGTCATGCTCTCGGGAACTTCTGCATCCCAACCGCTGAACACAACACCTGAGCAGAAAGGTTCGTCTTCGGGAGTGAATGTGTCTGAACCCGTTGCAAGTCGCATTTGAGCGAAAATTTCGTCGTTTGCTTTGTACACCAGCATGGGGTCTGAGTTTGTGACGGTTTTGTCCGTCATGTTTATTTCATACACACGCTTGTTTCCTGCATAGTCGCAAGCTTCCAGATACACAACATCAGCCGTGGTATTCAAATATGCAGTCTGACCTCTTTCGTCCTCGGAATATTTGGTTTCTGAAATAAGCCCCGACAGGCTGTATCCGTTATAAGAAGAATAAAGAGCTGTCCGTGCCAGATAATGTTCGTCATAAACCGCTATCTTATCACCGTCCACGTATACGGCAGGAGCCGTGGTATCCAACGTTACGGGGATTACCCATACTCCCGTTTCATTGTTCTCGGGCAGATACCCTTCATGGTCTAATATGGATGTGAGCTTTATGTATGCCGTTTCACCCTCTTGCAGTTCTGCGCCTGCATAGTTCAAGCTTATTTCAGTGTATGTGTAACTGTAAGTGGACATGAAGTCCTTTTTAAAGCTGTAAAGTTCGGGATGATATACTTCCCACGTCGCACTAGGCGTCTCTACGGTAATGGATAAATCCTTGGAATTTCTCAAAGCAGAGAATATTATCTTGGAAACATTGTCCAAAACACCGTCGCCGTTCGGTGATATAGCACCGTGGTCGCTGTTGAAGCTGTCAGAGCCGTACGGGTTTATACCTACGCCTGCATTGCTGCCGTTTATGCTGCTGTACACCGCATTGTATTGGAGAGAACCGTTTGATTGCAAATTCTGCTCCCCGGTATAGAGCTGCCAGTAGAAACCTCGGTCGAGCATGGATGCATAATCCCAGTCGCCCATGAATCCGAGAAGAGGAACTGATTGAGTTTCGTCGTCAGACTCAAATGTTATGAACCCTTCAAGCAGTGCGCCCCTTGTGAATATTGAGCCGTAGACTTCCATAACGCCCGAAGCGTCAATGTTCAAAGTAACGGTTTCCGTGTTACCGGGCATTACAGCTACTTTTTCATCGCCCGAAACCTGCACAAGTGCCGTCACATCATTAGCGTCACAGTCCGTAACATAGCCTACGCTTATCGCTGTTGCCTTTTCCATCATGTAATTGCTCGTGATGTCGTACACCATGGGTTCTGTACCGAAGTTTGTGAGGTCGATGCTGAATCGCCATCTATAATCCTCACTTTCATCCAGTTCAAGCTTTGGACGACCGCCCGAAACGCTCAAATACACGTTTGTGGAAGTTGCCGCATTCAGATTCATGAGTCCTGCGCCCTGTGAAGTTACGAGTTGGTCATTCATTTGTGTTGCGGTTCCCATGAGTATCGCATTCGTGATGCGAGCCGCCTCCGCATTTGTGAGCGTGGGCATTTTTTCCATAACATATGCTTTCACAAGTGCCATACCGCCTGCCACATGAGGGGTCGCCATGGATGTGCCGCTTTTTGCGCCATAGGAGGTGTTTCCCGAACCCAATGCGGAAACTATATTTCCACCGGGGGCTGTAATTTCGGGCTTTATCTTCATATCCGCCGTAGTTCCCACGCTGGAAAAATATGAAATCTGATCCAAACTTCCCGATGAATCTATGACCACGGACAATGTTCCCACGCCGTCTGTTGTGCGTCTTACAAGGAACTCACCGTGCGAATCCGACATGGTGACAAAGGGAATGGTGGATGATACCTGAACATTGTTGAAACTTCCCGAAACATTGTTGTACACTATGATGCCTATTGCACCTGCTGCGGCTGCATTTGCGGCTTTTTCGGTGAAAGTGATATCGCCTCGCTGCACGAGTGCTATACCGCCTGCCACACTCCCCGGGAATGAATCTGCATATCCGAGTCCACAGTCCACATATGTATGCTCACCCCTGAGTGTGCTGAATAAGGCTGCACCCGAACCTGCACTCGGTTCTGAGCAACTCAGTGAAAAGCCATATGCTTCCACATAGCAGTATGACGCTGCTCTGTTATTGGATGATGCCACGGAAAGACAGGGGTCGTATGTGGATGGAGAGCCTACTATGCCCTTATCGGGGTTTATCGCAAGCTGATATCCGCCATGTCTGTTGGATTCGGCAACGGAAGTTGCGTTTCCCGAAGCTGCTGCAACGAGTACTCCCGTATCACGCAAAAGTGAAAGTGCACGTTCCGTGTCCTCGTCGGAAACCGATGTGAAGCCTGCATCAGAACCCAGACTCATGTTTACAGAGTCTACGTTCATGTATGCACAGTCCTCCAAGGCTTCCATTATCTCTATCCAGTTTGCACCGCCGTTTGGGGCGAAAACCTGCATTACAACGAGCTGAGCGTCATATGCCACGCCCTTGAACCCTGCACCGTTGTTTCCCGCTGCGATTCCCGCAACATGTGTGCCATGGTCGCTTCCCGAGTGTGAGGGATCATATGTGCCGTAGTAGTAGTTATAAGCAAACGGCACTTTTGCATTCTTATAAAGCTGTGATGCGTCTTCTCCTGCGTGGATATATTCATTTTCTTCAACAATCTGCTGTACATCGCTGCGTGTGTATTTCACTTCTTGCGGAGCCACGGAGAATGCATCGTGTGTGAGCAGTATGCCCGTATCAATTATAGCTACGGAAGAACCTGCACCCGTGTAATCGGAAGCCCATGCAGCTTGCGCACCTATGATGGAGTTACTGGTAGCCATTTCAGGCTCGAATGAAGGTGCTGCATATGCCAAAACGCCCTCTAAACTGTTTATGGTATCTATATCGCTTGCCTTGCCGTCAAATGCAAAGCCGTTGAAAAGGAGTGCAAATTGCTTTGTGTTATGAAGTTCATGCCCGAGAGCATCTTCCACTTTTGCAATAGCACTTTTTTGCGCTGAAATTATTTTTTTCTGACAGGAGCCCGACTTTTCCACTGATTTTGCCTTTTCGAGTGCTGTTTTGCCTGCCATTTTTACCACGATTCTTACCGAGTCCGAATCGCTGTAACCTGCTTTTACTTCATTGAGCAAGCGTTCGGTCTTTTCGGCCTCCAGCTCACGCACGGCAATTTTTTCTTCGTCCATGCCTTTTTCCGTATCAAATACGGCAAAGACAGAGTTGCCCAAACTTGCAAACAAGAGCATTCCAACAAGGACAAAGCATAATAATTTTTTAGTCATCTTGACCTCCCGATAAAGTATATACTCACTCGATATTATACCACCTGATTTCCCATGCTGCAACAAAATTTTTTACGCTCAAACAAACCTGATGGGGCAAGTTTTGCTTGACATAATACTGATATGGAAATATAATGAATATATTAAGTTATGAAGGGAAAACTGACAAAATATGAAAAGAATGTTTGCCGTAATCCTCCTGCTTGCAATGTTTATTACCGCTATGCCGGTAAATGCTATATCTGAAATTATTACTAAGGATTTTCAAGCGGGGGTAAATTACCTCATAGGGACAGACAGCGTGTGTATGACATCGTCTTTTTGCGAAAGCGGTATTTTATCAGCAGCGTTGCCCGTGCCGTACTATTCTGCCGAACCCTTCTGCAAGTGGCAGACGGACAGCTCGCACAGGCTCTTCTCGGGTGAACTTTTCCTGTGTGCATCGGAGGGCAGACTTTTTACGGATACAAATGCAGACTTTGCGGTGACGGCGCAATATACCGATTCACTTCACATCTTTTCGGGAGAAAACGAGATTTTTACGACATATGACCCTGCTTCCGGAACTTTCCGTATTACACAGGACGAAATAGATAAAACGGTGTTGACGCTGTATGAATGCGATAAAATATCCGTTACGGGTGTTACGCTTAACGAGTCTGAAATCCATATGAAAACGGGTGACACATACACTTTAAGTGCAACGGTATCCCCCGAAAATGCCGATGATAAGTCGGTGATCTGGACATCGTCAAACAACAATGCGGTGACGGTACAGGACGGTCTTCTCACCGCTGTTTCATCGGGTTCTGCCGTTATAAGCGTTACCACATGTGACGGAGCTTTTCAGGCGTTTTGTACCGTGCATGTGAAAGACGTGCATACGGTGCGATTTTATGACATGGGAGGATATGTTCTTTCCGAACAGCAGGTTTTGCACGGTGAATCGGCGGTTGCACCCGATATTCCCGAACACATAGGCTATGAATTTACAGGTTGGACACCGTCCGACTTTTCCTGCATTACGGGCGATACAAACATATACTCCGACTGGATTACATCTGTGTATGACATAACGCTCGTATTAAACGGCGGTTCATGCGATGAATTTCCCCCGAGTTACACCGTGGAAACGGACGACCTCATACTCCCCGTTGCACAGAGACGAGGATACATTTTCTGCGGTTGGTACGATAATGCGAATTTCAACGGTACGCCCATAGAACGCATCAAGGCGGGTTCACACGGCGACATCATACTGTATGCCATGTGGGATTTGGAACAGTATGTCATCAGTTTTGAGCTTGCGGGCGGTCAGATGCACGGCAATTACATATCTTCATATAACATAGAAAGCCCCGACATATACCTGCCCGTCCCCGTGAGGGTAGGCTATGACTTCATGGGTTGGTACGACAATGCAAGCTGCACGGGTGACAGGATAGACGTGCTTGCACGAGGCTCTTGGGGCAACAAAAAATATTATGCCTCATGGCAACCGCACATATATGAGATACGTTATGTGTTGAGCGGCGGAGAAATATCGGGCAGTTACACCACCGCATACAACATAGAGAGCGACAGCATACAACTTCCTACACCCACACGCACGGGATATGCTTTTTCGGGTTGGTATGAAAACTCGTCGTACACAGGTACGCCCATTTCACACATAACCACGGGTTCATACGGAAACAAAACCTACTATGCCAAGTGGTCTGTAATATCCTACACCATAAGTTTCAGTCTTTCGGGCGGCACAGTGGAGGGGGTTGTCCCTGCAACATACACCATAGAAAGTGCGACGATAACTCTGCCTTCTGCATCACGCACGGGGTATAATTTCTGCGGTTGGTACGATAATCCGAGTTTTGCGGGATTCCCCGTACATGAAATCGCATACGGTTCGCACGGTGATATCACGCTGTATGCACGCTGGTCCACGGTGCGTTACACCATAAGTCTGTATTCAAACGGCGGAACCATATCCGAAGTATTCCCGTCGGGATATGACATTGAATCGGACACAATACTTTTACCCATACCTGAGCGCACGGCATATACGTTTTGCGGTTGGTACGACAACGCACAGTACAGCGGCACACCCGTAACTCAGATAACTAAGGGTTCATACGGAGATAAAACCTACTACGCCAAGTGGTTGCCCACGCCGTACAACATATTATACAGACCTTGCGGCGGTCGTATAACGGGCGATGCCGTAAACACTTACAATATAGAAAGCCCCGTGATATTCCTCCCACATGCGGAGAGAGTGGCATATGATTTTTGCGGCTGGTACGATAATGCACAGTATGACGGTACACCTGTGACTCAGATATCCACAGGTTCATACGGAAACAAAACCTACTACGCCAAGTGGTCGCCCACACCGTACAGCATCACGTATCACACTTGCGGCGGCGTAATTCATGGCGAATACACACAGGTGTATAACATAGAGAGCGATACCGTTACTCTCCCCATACCCGAACGTACAGGTTACACATTCTGTGGTTGGTACGAGTTTGAGGACTATTCGGGCAGACAGATAAGCGTCATAAGCACGGGCTCATATGGCCCCAAAACCTACTACGCCAAGTGGTCACCAACACCATACAGCATAACGTACCATGTGTATGACGGTGTTATGCCCGATGAGGAGTTTGCGATTACTTACAACATAGAAAGCGACACCGTGGTACTGCCCCGTCCCACCATGGAAGGGCATGTATTCGTGGGCTGGTATGAGGATGAATCTTTCCACGGCGTACCCGTGCGTGAAATTCCAAAGGGTTCATACGGTGATAGGGAGTTTTATGCAAACTGGCGAAAGCTCCGATATAATGTGCGCTTCTTTGACTGGGATTATGCTACACTTTTATATTCATCGTACGTGGAACACGGCGCATCTGCCATACCTCCCGAAAATGTGCCTGAGCATGAAGGCTATAACTTTGCGGGGTGGAGTGCGGATTATTCCTGTGTTACGTCTAATCTGGACTGCATAGCGATGTATGAACTGAAAGAATACACCGTCACATTTACGGATATGGATTACACCGTGTTATCGGAACAAAAGGTGCGTCACGGCGAAGCGGCACTGGCACCCGAACCTCCCGAACATGAGGGTTGTGTGTTTGCATTTTGGAGTTGTGATTTCTCATGTGTTACTTGTGACCTCACGGTGGTTGCCGTGTACCGCAGTACCACGGTGACTCCGCCGCCCGAAAAGGGAATAAGATTTGTAAGCGAAAGCGAGTTTGAATCGGGCGAGGAGTACATCATGGTTGCCCAAACAGAGGACGGAGCATATGCCCTTACATCGCTCATGCGTCACGAGGACGGAGGACTCTGGTCCATGTCGGTGATGATGGACGGAAATACCATAACACCGCATGACAGTACGGCACAGATAGATGACGCTGTATTTTCTGCATCTCCCGATGATGTGGGCTTTACACTTATTTCCAAGTCTTGCGGTGATAAACTCACATGTATAAGCGGCGATGTTACCATGTGCAGTGCAGAGGAGGAGAGTGACAGTTTCTCATACGTTTACATAAACGGTGCGTACAGACTGTATGACGAAACGGATGGCATGTATCTTTGCTTTGACAGCGACGAGGGCTTCTTTAATATAGGAACGCTGAATGATTCGTGTGAAATAAACCTGTATAAACGCATAAAAATGCCTGCATATATACAGATGAATGAACCGTATTTCGGCAAGCTTTACACGGTGGTTGCGGTGCGCCCCGACGGAAGAGCATATGCTCTCACGGCTGATAACGGTAAAATAAGCGGCACACCCGTGGAAGTTATAGACGGCGAGCTGTTCTTTTACGATAATGAGGATGAGAGGACACTTGCCATGCGTGTGGCGTTTGGTGACAATAATAAGGGCTTTGCATTGCGAAGTGCATCATCGCCCGAGTATTTATCTATAACCGCAGACGGACTTTCCATGACGGATGAAATGCAAAGTTACTGGGTGTATGACCGAAATACACAGAGCGGATACATGTCGTTGCGTGAGGTGAATGAGGATAGATACCTGTTCTGTGATATGTCGGGTAATTTTTCTGCCGAAAATAATATCTCTCATTCGCACATCATGATATTTGAACGCAGACCCGAGGACGGAAAGAAGGGCGACTCCAATTTGGACGGCATTGTAAATACGGGTGATGCGGTAATGATACTGAAACATGCAAGCCAAACCGTGCAGCTTGCTCCCGAACAGCTCATAACTTCCGATGCAAACGGTGACGGCAAGGTAAACACGGGCGATGCGGTTATTGTATTGCGCTTTGCTGTGGGAATCATAGACTGGATGTAGCAAAAATGGAGAAACGTGTACACTTAAAGGGCAGACTGCAAGTGCTGTCCGATTATGCAAAAGGTTCTGATACAGTAGCCGATATAGGCTGTGACCACGGGAGACTTTCAGTCTCTCTTTTGCAAACGGGAGCGGCAAACACGGTGTATGCCTGTGACATAAGCCGTGATTCACTGGAAAAGGCTCGGGCATTGCGTGATAAGTGCGGGCTTACGGATAAAATGCACATATGCCTCACCGACGGCCTGCATAATCTTCCCTCACAGCCCGACACCGTAATAATAGCAGGTATGGGCGGTATTCTGATATCGGAGATACTTTCCGCCGTGCCCGATGTGGCAAAATGTGCAGAACGGATTATAATGCAACCCATGCGTACCGTATCACAATTGAGGAAATTCCTGCACACATCGGGGTATCACATAACTCGTGAACAACTGTGCAAGGATGCAGGACGAATTTATCAATTGATACTTGCAAAATATGTGGGTGAGATGCAAGATTTTAGCATATTGCCCAAAGGGTTTTATGAATTCGGTGAGCTTATGATAAAAAACCGTGACCCGCTTTTGCCTGAACTTATAATGCGAATGCGAAGGGAACTTTCGGAAGCAAAGGAGAGGGCAGAGAAAAACGGAGCTGAACTTACGGTGTTGACTGAAAAATTAAAAATATTGGAGGAAACAGCTCATGAAATGTGAAAGCATAATTGAAGTGATGAATAAGATTGCGCCTCAGGAGTTAGCTGCTGATTTTGACAATCCGGGGCTTTTGGTTGACGGCGACGGTCGTGATATCAAGCGTGTTCTGGTGGCACTTGACTGCACGGATAAGGTGGCAGAGGAAGCGGCAAGTGGCGGCTTTGACATGATTATCACCCATCACCCGCTGCTTTTTCACCCCGTAAAACAGGTTATTTCAACACGCTCTGTAACATCGGTGTTGCATACACTCATAAAAAACGGCATAGCACTGTTTTGCGCCCACACTAATCTGGACATTGCAGACGGCGGTGTTAATGATGTGTTGGCAGAGCTTTATAATCTTAAAAATTGCGTGAAGGTTGGACCAGATTATTACGGCAGGGTAGGGGATTTGTCAACACCCATGAGTCTTTTGGATTTTGTGCATCTGACAAACAGGCTTTTGAACACACATGCACGCTGTGCTGCGGCACATTACAGGGATGACCCGGAAAATATCATGATAAGGCGAGTAGGCGTTTTAGGCGGTGCAGGCGGAGATGATGTGGAGGCAATGGTTTCATGCGGTGCAGACGTATTTGTAACGGGGGAGATAAAGCACAGCAGAGCCATTGACGCACAGCATTACGGCTTGAATGTCGTAGAAGCAGGGCATTATGAAACCGAGCGTGTGGTGTTGCCCGTTTTAATTAGCTATTTACAAAATGCGAATTTGGATGTAAAATATAATTTATCGGATTGTGAGAAGGGCTATCTTCGCACATTCTGAATCGTATAACCGAAAGGAGAAATCGTCATGTATAGCAGCCTGTTGGCATATGATGAAATTTGCAGGAGCGTTTACAGAGAGAAGCAGAGGATAAAAGCAGAGCTGGAAACCACCGAGACCGCAAAGTGTTGTATAAAATTAAAAGCGGAACTGAGCAGTTTGGTAGGTAAAAATAAGCAGCTCTACGCAGAAGTTGCAAAATTAAATGCAGAATACGTGAGTTGTGTGGAAAAGTACAACGAATGCCTGAGCAATCTGAACATGGAAGTAGAGGATTTTGAGGGCAGAAAGGACGACACACAAATAGAGAGCAACGAATTTGAGGAGTGCCGCAGAGAGCTGGAAAAGCTCAAAACAACATCACGCAAATTGGAGCAGACTATACTTCGCATTGCAAAGCGTGCGGATGAGATAGCAACTGCCGTTGACATAAACACGGAAGAGGGCAAGAGGAAGCATAAGCAGTACAAAGCTGCACTTAAAGAATTTGAAGAAGAAAAGGCAAAGCGTCAGGAAGAGTTGGATGCGCTTGAAATGCGAAAGAAAGAGGCTGCAAAGCTCATAACCCCTGAGCTGTACAATCGATATGAGCGTATATTGGAGTCGCATAAGGACCCGCTTGCGTTCATTACGAGCGGCAGGTGCAGCGGATGCAACACCACATTACCGCTTTCCATGTCAAACAAGATAAATTCGGGTGAATTGCAGTTTTGCGAGCATTGCGGCAGAATGATACTGAAAAAGGATTCATAATAACTTTAACAAAAAAGCGAGTAAGCAATTGTGACCGCATGTGCAGAAAGTGTGCATGAGGAAAGTCCGAGCTTCACAGGGCAAAGGTGCCGGTTAACGGCCGGTGGAGGCGACTCCAAGGATAGTGCAACAGAGATATACCGCCTGCATTTGCAGGTAAGGGTGGAAAGGCGAGGTAAGAGCTCACCAACGGCATGGCGACTTGTCCGTTCTGTAAACCCCACTTGAAGCAAGATTGGAATGAGAGCATATAATGGCGGCCCGTCACGCTCTTTATAATCGCTTGAGCCATGTGGTAACATATGGCCTAGATAGATGGTCACACTCGACAGAACTCGGCTTACTGCTTGCTCGTTTATTTTTATTTTATTTAAGTACGAATGCATGAAAAAGAGTTGATGTAAAAGATTCAATATTATATGGCATCAACAACACCGATCTGTGGAAGAGGCATTTTATCAGCAAAGGTGTTTTGCTAAAGATGATGGCAATATTTTATATAATGGAGCAAGTCTAGTAAGCATAACGCCTTATTCATTTGTACTGTATTGAAAAAGAGAAATGCGGTTAACATTACGGAAGAAAATGGGCTTTCGAGTTGATGAATGAAACAAAGATTAATTTACCAACCCAGAATAATATCCAAGGTTTGAAGCGGATGGGTAGTCACATGAAATTTCTACCACATATTGGCAGAATTTAATACACACAAAGAACTCCACAATAACTATTCTTTAAGTTTGATGTAAATCGTTTTGATTTTAATACCGAAACTTTACGTTATAAAAATAGCATGGAGCAAAAAATAAATTTATATCATAATCATTGACGAACGACATAATTCAATAGATGAACGACTGGGGTTCGGACATTGGAAGTGCGGTTCGATAGTCGGAAAGGGTAGTAATGGCTCAATACTAACACTTGCAGAGCGAAAGACTGATGATGCTATTATACTAAGAGTGAAAGCAAAAACTGCTGAAGAAACGGTGAAAGTCTAAAAGCGACTAAAATGTCAAGGACCTTGCTGGGATATATTTAAGCATAACTTTTGATAATGCTTCTGAATTTACCTCATCAGCTGAAAAAAAGTCTACTGTCCCCTTGTTAGTGCATACGAAAGAGTAATATTAGTAAATCTTATGCCGAGAAAAATCAATCATTCAAAAACGGCAAATTTATTTCAAATAAAGCTTTTTGAAATAACGCAGTTAACTTGACAACATGACTTTCAATGGTACAGTTGATTTTACAATCTACTCTGTAATGTTCATATTTATTTTTTATTATTTTTTGCTTGACAAATAATGGGGAATAATGTAAAATAGCAACATTCAAACAATTCCTAAAAATATGTCTTTTTCGGGAATTGTATGGTAGAATATGATTTTTTGTGGAGATAAACGATGAAGTGTTATGCTGCTGCAGCTACAAATATAGGTAAGAGAGAAACCAATCAGGATAGCGCATATGTCATGACTACGCAAAGCCCTAATCATGATGTGGTAGTTTTTGCTTTAGTAAGTGACGGAATGGGTGGTCTACAAAGTGGCGAAATTGCAAGCGCAACCGTTGCGAAGCACTTTGCTGAATGGTTTAAGGCAAAGATTTCGGACGATAGTTTGCTTGATTTTTTGTCCATAAAGGAAGAATGGAGCAGATACGTTACCATTATTGCCGAAAGGTTTATTGAGGCAGGAAAGGAAAAAGGTGCCACTATGGGCACTACTCTTACTGCTCTAATTGTCGTTGAAAGCCGGTATTTGTTTGCCCATATTGGTGACACTCGCTTATATCGAATTACCAGCGATGGGATTTCAGTTTTGACTGAAGATCATACCAAGGCTGCACGTCTTGTCCGTGAAGGGGAGATAACAGCGACTGAGGCAGAAACTCATCAATCTGCGCATGTTTTGACAAGATGTATTGGCGCAAAAAGGTTGTATGAGTTGACATTCGGTGAAGGCAGAATTGACGGAGATGTCACATTCTTATTATGCTCGGATGGCTTTAGACATTACAACAGCAAGTCTGAATTGTATGCTGCGTTTATTAATGCACAAAGCAATTTCATGCTACATGATTCTATAAAAGAATGTATTAACAGGGGCATCTATAGAGGAGAAACAGATAATTCCACAGCAGTTGCTGTATGCTTAAGGAAGTAGATATGCTGAAAAACAAGATTTATACAGAAATAAGGCTTAAACCAGGTGACAAACTGAATAATAACCGATATGAAATTATACGTTTCGTAAATGAGGGTGGCATGGCCATCGTCTATGAGGCTATAGACTTAAAAACAAGTAAAAGACGGTGTGCTATAAAAAGACCGCGGTTTCTTAATCGTGATGGTCAGCTTCGCTTCGGAGTAAATGAGTCGGCTATGGACAGAGAGACAAAATATATGTCTCTTGTTGAGGCACAATCTTTGTTTCCTAGCATATTTGAAAGCTTCAGAGAGAAAAAAGAGGGCGTGAGAGCAACAGATGATGGCCAGGTTGAGATGCTTGAGTGCAGTTATGTTGCTATGGAGTTTATTGCAGGCCGTGATTTAAGCAGCGTCCTTGAGAATGTCGAAAACAGAAGACTGAGTGTAGCACAGACAATCAGAATAGGAACAGAGGTCGCAGAAGGTCTGAGCATGATGCACCAGGCAAACATAGTAC
>JAFSHG010000032.1 GCA_017440405.1 Clostridia bacterium | reverse complement strand
GCCAAAGGACGGTCCCAGTGCAGGAATAACACTCATGACCGCACTTATGAGTGCAATAACGGGTATACCCGTGAGAGAAAATCTTGCCATGACGGGAGAAATCACACTGCGTGGACGTGTCCTTAAAATAGGCGGACTGAGAGAAAAACTTCTCGCTGCCATTCGCGCGGGAATAGCCACGGCACTCGTGCCCGAGGACAACAAATCGGATGTGGAAGAAATGGAAAGCGCAATCAGGGAACAGATAAAAGTGATATACGTGTCAGATGCAAACTCCGTTCTGCACCATGCCCTCATATCCAAACCGTCAGTGCCACAGGCTAAAATGCATGGCAGACAAAACACGGATGTTGTAACCACGGCATGAATTTAATTGCATTCAAAATGAGGTACTAACAAATACCTACCGACAGGAAACGGACAGAGAGTGTTACATTCTCTGTCCGTTTTTTCATAAAACTCCAAATAAATATTTGGTATACTCAATTCAAGTATACTTAGGGTATTATACCACAAAATAATCTTAAAATATACTCATATTAAGATTGTCGGAGTTTTTTTATGCGAAACAAAAAGAACAAGCATCTCGGAATAGAAATTGATCCCGAACTTCACTATAAACTTCACTACATATCAAAGTATTACGGTCGTTCGGCAAACGGTGAGATACTTTATTTGATAAGACAGGAAATAAAAGCTTTTGAAAAAGACGAGGGAGAAATTGAAGTCCCCCAAGAGTTGAAAGCAGATTAAATCAGTTTCACGGGCAGTATACAAAAGGCACTTATGGTTTTTTGCGCCATGAGTGCCTTTGCATTGCTTTTGTTATGGTTCAGACGATAAGTATTATGATATTATCACTCTCAGGAAAGCCACTCCAAAACGCTCTTTCCCACAAAGTCAAACCCTTCTATGATGCCCAGATTCTCCGCTCTTTCACAATCCCTGCCGCATCGCATCAACATGGGAACATATTCGCGCGTGTGGTCTGTGCCCGGTGCGGTGGGGTCACAGCCGTGGTCAGCCGTAATTATGAGCATATCTTCATCAGTCATGAGACTTATTATATCGGGGAGTGTTGAGTCAAAATATTCCAGTGCTTTTTTATACCCCAAAGCATCTCGCCTATGCCCGTACAGCATATCAAAATCCACTAAGTTGGCAAATATAAAATCGCTGTCACATGCTTTCAGATGGGCAATCACGGCGTTTATGCCGTCCTCATTGTTTTTCGTGTGGTCTGCAAGTGAAAGTCCCCTGTGTGCAAAAATATCTTCGATTTTTCCTATGCCGAGTGTTCTCACTCCTCGCTCGCTTAAAATGTCAAGCACGCTGTCATGAGGAGGTACCACAGAATAATCACGCCTGTTTTCAGTGCGCATGAAGCCTTGCGTCTCATCGCCCGTGAACGGACGGGCTATTACCCTTGCTACATTCATGTTGTGCATGTCCAGCAGCTCACGGGCTTTTTCGCACATGTCATACAAATCCGAAAGAGGTATCACATCTTCATGTGCCGCCACCTGCAATACGCTGTCGGCCGATGTGTACACAATGGGTTTCCCCGTATTCACATGCTCTTTTCCCAATCTGTTTATAACCTCTGTGCCGGATGCAGGCTCGTTGCACAGCGTCCCCACACCCCATGCGCTTTCCAGTTTTGACATGAAATATTCGGGGAAACCGTGCTCATATATTGAAAAACCGTGTTCGCTCACTATGCCCATGAGTTCCCAATGCCCCGTTACAGTGTCCTTGCCGTGGCTTTTTTCAGCAAGCTTTGCATACTTGCCACAGACTTTTCCCGTGTATTTTGGAAGATTTACACCGTCTATGTGCGAAAGTCCCATGGCGTACATATTTGGCAGCAAAAGCTCGCCGCACGCTTCATATATGTGTCCCGCCGTGTCGGGATTTTTGTCATCAAAACTCGCTGAGTCAGGCATTTGCCCCACACCGAAGCTGTCCAATACTATCACTGTTGCTCTTTTCATTTTTTGCGCCTCCCCGTAAAAATCAGTGTATGAACGGAGCTATCACCCCTTCTAAGACCACGCCGAGCAAAATTATGCGACTACGATCCATTACACTGTATATCAGTCTTTCCGTCTTTGATATTATATCACCGTTTGCGCCAAATTGCACTCGGCGCACCGATAAAAGTTCAGACGAAAGTACCGTCATTACATAGCAATATATGAGTTGCGGCAGTACAAACGCTGCAAGTACGGCAGCATTTGTTGAGAAAAACGCATAGGAAAAGAATCCGAACACAACGGCACACACCGACATGTACAGAAAAAGAACTATGAAAAAAATCTTCTTCTTTGCACATAAAAAGCAAAGCGACAGGAGCATCATGTATTTGAGCACTGCAAGTGCAAGCGCAAGCAGTACGTTTCCGTTTCCGTATGCCGATATATGCACATCACCGTTCAGTGCCGTTATAACACCCGACAGAAAGCAACACAAAACTCCCGTAAAAACACGCAAATCCAATACGGGCGGTTTCCATTCGTGTCTCATCTTTATAGAAACTTTTCTGCCGTCAGTCCCTATCAT
>JAFSHG010000031.1 GCA_017440405.1 Clostridia bacterium | reverse complement strand
TGGCTTCCTTGTAGCCGAGCTCCGCAGATCGGCTGTACAGCTCCTTCGCCTGGGACAGATCCTTCTGCACGCCGATGGCGTTTTCATAGCATTCGCCCAATGTGTATTGTGCTATACTGTTCCCCGATTCTGCACTCCGTGTATACCAGTACACGGCAAGTTCGGGGTTAGTTTCCACATAACGTCCTTTTTCATAGCACATGCCGAGCCTGTACTGTGCTATGTAATTGCCTTTTTCAGCTCCCAAAGTATAAAGTTCCATTGCGGTTTTAATATCCACGGGAAGACCGCCCTGACCCATCTCATAACATATACCGAGTGCTGTCTGTGCCTTATCGTTTCCCTGACTTACCGAAAGTTCGTACCAGTAGACCGCCATGGACATGTTTTTTTGTGTTCCCTTACCTTTTGCATAACATGCGCCCAAGGCATACTGTGCATCGCTATGGCCTTTTTCTGCCGCAAAAGTGTATGCTCTGACTGCTTCCACAAGGTTTATATGTGTGCCGAACCCACGTTCATAACAGCTTCCGAGCGAATATGCCGCTTCCGCATTTCCCGCTTGCATGGCAGCGTTGTACCATTTGAACGCTTCCGCTGCGTTTTTATTCACGCCGATACCGCGAGCATAGCATTCTGCCACCGCCTTTTTGGCGTCACTGTTACCTGCGCTTGAAGCGAGAGTCAGAAGTTCAAATCCTTTTTTCTTTTCGGCTTCGGACGTTTGGAGTACGAGCCTCTGTCCCAGCAGACAGCACGCCTCATGACTGCCGTTGGTTGCAGCACGTTCTAACCATTTTAGTGCTTTTTCTTCTTCGTTTTCGTTCAGGTATTCTTTTGCAAGTGCGTATTGTGCCAATGGGTTTTCCGTGTTTGCAGCTATAAGGAGTGCTTGCATAGCCCCTTCCCTGTCATAAGGCATAAGGCTCAATCCCAATCTGTACGATGCCAAACTGCAAGAGAGTGCCGCTCCTGCCTTGTGCCATGCAATGGCTTTTTCAATGTTCGTTTCCGTCAAATTTCCGTTTCGGAAGAATTCGCCTATTGCGCTCATGGCGTATGCACAGGACTTTTTTGCCGCCTCAGCATACAGGGAAAAGGCACGCTTTGCGTCCGCTTCTGTGCCGTACCCTTTTTCATAACATCTGCCGAGCAGGAAAAGCCCCCAGCTCGAGCCGCTGCCTGCCGCTGCGCCGTACAGGGTATAAGCTGCTGCTTTATCTTCCGAAAAACCGTATCCGTTTTCCAGGCACAGAGCAAATAAACATTGTACAGTGGGGCTTGCGCTTATTGCTGCCGACTTAAACTTTACCATATTATCCGAGAAGTAACGGATTGCTATGGAATCTTTTTCAAACAGAGCATGTAAATAACACTTTGCGGCTTCTTCTTCATCCTTTTCTGTGCCAATACCTTTTTCATAGCATCTGCCCAAAGCAAAATGTGCCCATCTGTAATCATTTTCGGCAGCGGTTTTGTAGCAGTCAAAGGCTTTTTTCTCATCGGCATCCACACAGAATCCCGTCTCGTAGCATACGCCTAAAAAGTAGCTTGCCCTGAGCGATGAGTCGGATATGAGAGTGTCGTATAGCTTATCCTCTGTGACCTCGTCCAAGTATGTCATGTAATGCCACAGGCTTTGTACCCACTCACGCTTATGGAGCATGGTTCTGCATGACCACTTATATGCATCGGCCATATTTTTTTCTGTGCCTATGCCGTCTTTGTAACTGCGAGCGGTCTTTTTCATTGCCGACGCATCGCCCGATTTTGCGGCACTCAGATACATCTCAAAGGCTTTTTCAGCGTCTTCCTGTGTGTTTTTGCTCTCATAGTATTTGGCAACTATCGCTGGATACAGATTCGAAAAACGTTCAAGTTCCGCTTTTGCAGGTTCATATCCCAGTTCCACCGCCGTGGTGTAACAGTCAAATGCCTTTTCGGGACGCTTTGATGATTTGGATGTGCCAAATTCCAACATGTGACCGAGTCTTTGCAATGCAAATACACAGCCTTCCTCTGCGAGTTTGTTATATGAACCAAAGAGTTTACTGGAATCGTTTGTACGTATTTCTTCAAACCTGCATGTGCGGTATTGTAACACGCTGTCTTCTTTGGGGAATATGTACGGATAATACAGTTTTAATTCTGCCCAAGGTGACAGCAGACTTCTCTCCTGCGATATGGCATTATAAAGCATTTGTGCGTTTTCATGGTTTTTTTCTGTAAATGTACCGGTTTCGTACAGTGTAGCCAATGTTGCAAATGCGGGTGCATAGCCACGTTCTGCTGCTTTTACATAATAATTTAATGCTTGTGATGTATTTTGTGTGCATCCCCTGCCCGTTTCAAGGCAGAAGCCCAAAGACCAAAGTGCAGGTGCATAGTTCTGTTCTGCCGACAGTTTGAAAAGTCTGTATGCTTCATCATAATTTTGTGTTACATACCGACCTGCCATGTAATAATCGCCTGCATACCAAAGTGCTCCTGCATGTCCGTTTTGCGCCGCCTCTTTGAAATAATCAAAGGCAATTTCGGTAGAGTACGGGCAATAATTCTTTACTGCATGTGCAAAAAGTCCGCATATAAAGAGTGCGTCAATGTCGCCGTGCATAGCATATTTGAAGCAATTTTCGGTTTTATCATTTCCAAAATATGCACATAACTCATTATGTGCTGCCGTTTGTGCTTCCATGTACATCTGTGATGTTTTTGTGAGCGAATTTTCATTGCCTTTTTGAAAATAATAAGCGTACTGGGCTTCGGGATTTTTCTCTTTTGCCGCATATTCATAGTAAAGTGCTGCACTCACTTCGTCCTTTGTTGTGCCGTAGCCGTACTTATAGAACTTGCCCAACATACACATAGCTCTCACGCTGCCGTAATTTACCGCCTGTTCGCAAAGTTCAAACGCTTTCTCCGGATTTCTCTGTACGCCCTTTCCCGCTGCATAATACTGTGCAAGCCTTATTATGGCCTCAACACTGCCTGCGTCTGCTGCTCTCTCATAAAAATCATGTGCAGCTTCATAATCAATGGCGTCAAGCGTCAGACTGCGTTCATAATGCTTTGCCGCTTCCAACATTGCAGGTACATGTCTTTTATTTGCGGCACGCATAAAGCAGTCAAGGGCAACTTCCGGGTTCCGACTTACTCCGTTTCCGTATTTGTAGCACAGTCCGAGACAGTACAGTGCTTCCGCGTCACCCGTTTGGGCAGAGGCTGTGAGTCTTTCCACAGCTTCTGCCATACGGGGTATGAGCAGACAGCTTTTTGCCAATTCAGTCTGTGTGTGCGGGTTATATTCGTCCATATTACGCATACACAGATTATATAATTCTTCATACCTTTCGGATGAAAGCAAATTCTTTTTCAGTTGGCTTAATTTTTCGTTATCCATTGTTTTGCTCCTCATTTATCTCATTTAAAATGCGTGCATGTGCTTGTGCGGCATGTACATTGCCGTTTGTTGCGGACTTCTCATAATAATACAATGCCAAGTCCCTATCCTTTATTCCGTCTATCCCCATCTCGTATATCTGTGCAATGCGAAACTGTGCATATGAGTTCTCTCTTTCTGCTGCCATTGAGAACCATTTCAACGCTTCCTTTCTTCCAAACTCCGTCTCCTCGTGTTTTATGTAAATGTCGCCCAACATAACCTGTGTTGCCACGTAACCGTTATTTGCCGATTTTTTCATATAGTGGATTGATTCATTCCGATTTTCGGATATATTTGCCATTACAAACTGTGCCTGCAAAAGTCCCCTGTCCGCTGCCATGCGGCACAGTCTTTCAGCTTCTTCACCGTCATATGAAATGACTGAACCTGTACCGTGAAGCACATACAGCCTGTACATCGCCTTTGCATTGCCGAGTGCAACCGCTTTGTAATAAAATGCAACCGCTCGTACTATGTCACGGGGAACCCCTACTCCCTGTTCTAAGCACAGACCCGCATAATACAAGGCTTCCGAATCGTTTTGCTCTGCAAGAGGAAGCATGTTGCGCAAGGTGTTGTCATCAATCTCCCAAAGTGAGAGTGTGAGTGAATTTCGCTCCATTTCTTTTGACAAAACCGATAATGCATGTGGTTCAGCATTTTCAGCGGCCTTCATGAGCATTTCATCCATCGTTGCTTTGTCCTTGTCCGTCCCATGGCATAGCAGGAAATATGCGAACTGCGCCTGTGCATTATCTGCAATTGCAGCATTCCTGTACATAAGCATTGCACGATTTTTGTCCACAGAAGTGCCCTTGCCAAGCTCCCTGCACACACCGGTGAGATACTGTGCTCTGGGGTTTTTCTGTGACGCTGCACGGCTCAAATATGAAAATGCTCTGTCCTCATTTTTTTCGGTGAACGTCCCCGTGAGATAACAAGTGCCGCATTTTATTCTGGCATACACGTAGCCCTCGTCTGCCGCCTCACAGCAGAGTGCAAAGCCTTTTTTCTGTTCGTCTGCATCGTCTGAGCGCATCATAAGCTCGGCCATTTTGAATTTTGCGGATGTGATATTATGGCGAATAGCCAAGGCGTAATGTTTTTTTGCAGATTCCAAATCTCTTTCCGTACCTCTGCCGTACTCGTACAGGCGGCCTATGCATGAATTTCCCTCATGGAAACCCGATTTAACAGCCTTTTTATACCACTCCATTGCCATATAAAAATTCTGTTCTGTTCCGTGACCTCTCTCATAACATCTGCCCATCATGAAACACGCCTGTGCGTTTCCTTTTAATGCGGCCTTTCTGTATAAATCCGCTGCAACCTCAAAACTCTGCTCCGTGTCAACACCGTAATATATGAAGTTTGCAAGTTCTGCCATAGCTTCCGTCTGACCTTTTTGAGCTGCCGCATTCAACAGTTCAAAGCCTTTTGAAATACTGCGCTTCACACCATAGCCTTCCAGCATACATACGGCGTATGTGTACTGTGCCCATGACCTGCCGCGTTCTGATGACAGTTTTATGCAGTCCAAGTGCTTTATGAGCTTTTTGCGGGATTCATCCCGTCCCTGCGATGTCAGAATTTTATAGCAGTAAAATGCAGTCTGTTCTTTCTCAATATCATTCAAACGAGTCTTTGCACCCACATGACCCTTTTTTGCCGCCTTTTTATACCACGACTCTGCAAGTTTTCTGTCATACGGCAAGTCTTTTCCCGTTTCGTATGCAAGTCCTATGACGTACTGCGCTTCGGGATAACCCATCTTTGCGGAGTTCATGTACCTCCTGTATGCTTCCGCTCTGTTTTCACCAACACCCGTGCCGGTCTCATATGCAACTGCAATGTTATACTCCGCCACGGCATCACCACGGCGAGCAGCATGTATGTCGATGCCTAAGAGTTTCAGTGCCTTGGCATGTTCTTCCACTTTTCGTCTTGCCTCTGCATGACCGTTTTTCCCTGCACGTCTGTAAAGCGAGAAAGCCTCCGCCTTATCCTGCAAGCAGCATATTCCTTCTTCATAAAATCTGCCGAGCTCAAACTGGGCAAATGCGTTATTTTTACTTGCTGCGGTGTTGTAGCACTCAAAAGCGGCATTTAAATCTTTCTCCACGCCGATTCCCTTTTCAAAGCACTGTCCCAATCTGTAAAGTGCCTGTATGTACCCGTTTTCAGCCGCCGCTGCATACATTTCATAAGCTAAGACGGGATTTTTTACTTCTTCATCTTCCGAAAATGCATAAATTTCTGCCAGTCTGAATAATGCGGGAGTAAAGCCATCGTCTGCCGATGTCCTGTACATATCTGCAAGGGTCTTTTCGTCCGTACCCCTTGCCTCTTTCATGAGTGCCCGCAAATATTCTGCTGCCGAATATTCGAGAATGCCGTAATTTGTATTTATGTGGTGTTCTGTTATGCGATATCCGTTTGCCTTTGCTTGCTGAAAGAGTTTGCAAGCTGCTCCCGAATCTCCTGACGGTATGCACCCCAAATCATACAGGAGCGACAGCACACACATGGACGGAACATGACCGCCATACGCCGCTCTTTGGTACAGTTCAGGCGTGTTTTCATCATAAATGCCCCTTATCACCGCCAGGTTAAAACATGCAGGCGGATAATTTTCATCTGCCGCAAGTGCATAGTTTGCACAAGCCTTTTCCATGTTTTTTTCTACACCTTTTCCGTTCTCACAGCAGAGCCCCAATCTGTAATATGCGGGTGTGTATCCGCCCTCTGCCGCATACGTGTACCATTCAAAAGCGTTTATTGCGTTTTCTTCATCGTGCCTGCATTCGTATAAAAATGCAAGCATAAAGCACATACGAGGGTCGCCTTTTTCTGCGTCTTTCAAGTATTCTTTTATTTCTGCTTCGGTTGATTTTATGGTATCTGACAGATACTCTTCATACACTGTTCGTGCGTAATCCGATTTTGCGATGCCCGTTTCAAAACACCTGGCAAGATGATACTTGCCTGCTGCACTTCCGTGTTTTGCGGCTTCCTCATACAGCGATACTGCCCCGTCTGCATCCGCATCGGTACCAAAACCCGTTTCCATACAGTGTGCTTTTCCCAGAATTGCTCGTGACAGGCCATGTTCTGCGGCAGCGGAGTACATGTCATACGCTTTTTTACTCTTTGGTGTTGTGCCTCTGCCGTTTTCGTACAGATAGCCTAACCTCAAACATGCGTGTGCGTGTCCCTTGTCGGCCGAAAGCGAGTATAATTTAATTGCTTGGGACTCATCTTCTTCCGTACCGATGCCGTATTCATAGTTTCCGGCATATGAGAAGAGTTCATTGGAGGTAAAACTGTTGTTTTCATGACAGAAAGCTCGCATTTTATCCGTATCTCTTTTCAGAGCGTCCAGTTTCTCTTTTGCGGGTGTATATCCTTTCTCAGCAGCAGAAAGAAGAAGGTCTATTGCTTCCGCCGTGTCCTTTTTGCAGCCTCTGCCGCAAAGCATGAGACACCCCAATTCATACTGTGCCCGTGGATGGTCTTGCGCCTTTGCAAGCCACGTGGCAGCTTCACGCATGTCCCTGTTTACATGTTTTCCTTCCATGTATTTTAGCGCAAGATAAAGAGCAGCCTCTGTGTTGCCGCTCAGAGCGCAAGAATAAAGTGTGGATACGTCTTGCTTATACGCAGCGGTTCCCAAAGCGGAATTTGCTGTATCATCGGCGTTATTAACCCTGTTGCACGAATAGTCATCGTCCTTCATATGCTTTTTCTCCCGTAATTCATGTATGCTATCTGCGAAATGCAAAGCTGACAAAAGCTGTCATCTGATGCATATCACTGTGATGTGCCTGTATTTTCACTTAGTATATATATTGTAACTCCGTTTGTTTGTTTTTGCAATAGAAAACAGAAAGTTGCGGAAAAAAATTGTACAGGCGATTATCCGTCCGTATTCTGTCACGCATCTTTTGCCGTGTTTGTACTCGAATTCGCCGTTTGGTATTCGTGAAAAAAAGCGGGCGAACCGTGTTCGCCCACTCTCTTAGTAATCAATTTTATGCACTTTATGCTTACTTGGATATGTTTCTGCACTCCAAGTAGTAACGTTTCTCGTGAGCTTCGCCCATGGAGAATGTCTTTCTGGGAAGTGCGCCCTCTTTCATAACAGTGGGGAAGAGTTTGGACTTATCCATTGAGGGGAGGAAGAAGCCCATGTTTCCGTCTTCTTCTGCCTTGCTTAAAACTACATCGTCACCATGTACATAGTCAAGCTGTGACTTTTCTATGCCGGTCTCTTTCATCATCTCGTCAAGAGCTACTTGGAGTGTACCCACTTCAAGCTGTGCATCGGGATTGAGAACCTCGAATGTGCCATAGTAACCCTTTGCTGCAAACGGGATAACATGGATATTGCCGTACTGTCTGTAAGTGTTGATATCGCTCTGCCATGTCTCCTTGTCGAATGCAAAGTGAACTTCGCAATGTTCGCAATGCTTGCCCATGTAATCACGCAAGAGAACAGAAACTTCTCTGGGGGAAACATTAAAGAGAACTCTGTGGATGGGCTCAAACTCTATGCCGTCATCATGGAGGTTTTCAAGCTCCACCAATGCATAGCGTGCAGGATGTGTTTCTGCTTCTTCTGCGGAAAGGGTCTTTTTAATTTCTTCCCAGTTAGCCTTTGCTGTTGCAAAAGAGTGATTGCCATCGCCCAATGCAAAGAGCAAGGGTGCAAGTCCGTCAACAGACTTTTTGAGCTTTTCTATGTTTTCCACAACACCGTCTATGTCCTTCTCGTCACCTACGAAATAGCCTGTGATGTGTCCGCCGTTCTGCATCATGTCAAAGTCGTATACAGGCTTACCTGTTTTTTCCATTGCAGCATATACAGGCTCTATAACCGTCTTTTCGGGGTCGTCGATGAGAATGAGGATATGGGGCAGTTCAATGGGTGCGCCCTTGCGGATTCTCAGGCGCGGAGGAATACGCTCTACAATTGTTCCCTCTGTTGCACGGATAAGTGTTTCTGCGCCCTTATTATAATCGTAATTTTCCAAGTCGAGTGCCACCACAAGGCCGAGTCTTGAATGGCCGTTTACTGTGCGCTTACAAACTATGAAGCCTTCGCCCATGTCACGGAGTGTACCGTCTGCCAAATACTTATCCATGGTTGCACGAATCTCCTTGATTTTATCTGCCTCGTCGGGCTTGTCCAAGAAGATTTCGGGGAGCATGAGACGGAGAGTTGAGGGAGCAGAGCCCACTATGCGCTCTGTTTCTTCCCAATACTCGGGCTGTGATGTGTACTGGTCACATGCTACCACTGCCCATTTTGAATAATCCGTACCTTCTTTGGGGAGAAGAATGTGAGGTGCTTTTACACCGATTTTGTTGGTTTTCATAGTATTTACCTCCTATAATGATTAACCTTTATATTCTTTTACATTTTCTTCTTTGCGCAACACACGCAATGCGCCGTCACACAGAGCTTGAAGTTCGTCCTCACCCGGATATATGACGGTGGGAGCAATTTTTGCTACTCTGTCCGTTATGAGTTTTACAAAAGGCTTGCTGTATGCAAGGCCGCCTGTGAGTATGACGGCATCTATGTCATATGAGAGTACGGCTGCCATAGCACCTATCTCCTTTGCAACATTATATGCCATTGCTTCAAAGATGAGCTTTGCTTTCTCGTCACCCTCAGATGCACGACGCTCTACTTCACGCATATCGTTTGTATTAAGGTGTGCGCTCACGCCGCCCTTTTTGTTGGCAAAAGCCATCATATCGGCTTTTGTGTATTCGCCTGAGAAGCACATATTTATGACAGCGTCCATCTGTATGCCGCCGCAACGCTCGGGAGAAAACGGTCCTTCACCATTGAAACCGTCATTCACGTCTATTACTTTTCCGTTTGCATGTGCGCCCACGGTGATACCGCCGCCCATGTGTGCTACTACCAGTCTGCAATCCTCGTACGCTTTGCCGTTTTCTTTTGCATAGTTATGAGCCACAGCCTTTTGGTTGAGTGCATGGAATACACATGCTCTGTCATGTCCGGGAAGTCCCGAAACCTTTGCCACGGCGGGTCGCTCGTCCACAACCACGGGGTCTACCACAAATGAGGGCTTGCCGTTTTTGTCGCCCAATTTCCTTGCAAAAAGTCCGCCCAAACATGAAGCGTGTTTGGATGCTTTGGTATGGAAGATATCATCCACCATTTTATCATTCACGCTGTACACACCGCTTTCAAGCGGTGCAATGATGCCGCCTCTGCCTACATATGCGTCCATGGAATTTATATCAATTCCGTTTTCCGTAAGCATTTTGGTGATGAGTTCAAGGCGCATGTCTGCCTGGTCCGTAATGGCAGCGAATTTATCCAATTCCTCCTTGGAATGACGCACGGTTTCGCTGAACAGCAGCTTTCCGTCTTCAAAAACTCCCACCTTGGTGGAGGTGGAACCGGGGTTTATGCTGAGTATTTTATATGCCATTGTTTTTCTCCCTTCGCACATATTTCCAACAACCATTATAACAGAATTTTCTGACTTGTAAAGTACGAAAGTGCACGGCAACACAGCTAAACGGCGGTGACAGGCATTCATGTTCGGATACCTATGCACAAATAACAAATTTATACCGTTTTACATACTATACAACATGGAGAATACGGTGTTGAGAAAGAAAAGAGTAAAAAGGCGGTTTCGCAGTAAAAAGGTTTTTGCGGTCATGTGCGTATTATGCATTTTTCTTGTGTTGTGCGTGGGCTTTCTCATTGCATTCAATGCGAGCATATACCCGTCCATGCGGACTTTGGCTCAGGCAAAAGTGGAAAAACTCGCCATTGCCGCCATGAACGAGTCCATTCTGTCATCGTTGACGCATGATTTGCATTCATCTGAGTTTGTATCCCCGAGCGAGGAGGATGGCAGAATGTATATGCTGAGTACGGATTCTGTGGCAATGAACCGTTTTTCATACGAGTGTGCACAGACTGCACAAAAAAAGCTTACCGATATATCGGAAACGGGTATAAGCCTGTCTTTGGGTACGCTTTCGGGCATAGCTCCGCTTTCCGGGATGGGACCCAAGATAAACATACGCTTCACACCCGCTGCAAATGTGCGTGCGAGTTTCTCCTCCACACTGGAAAAGTCGGGAATAAATCAAACTCTCTACAAGGTCAAAATAATTCTCACCACGGATATATACATAGTCCTGCCCGGAAAACCGTGCAAAGTAACCGCCGTAACTGACGCTGCCATTGTAGAAAGTGTAATTGTGGGTGAAGTGCCTCAGGTATATACCAATGTTTCCGATGATGAAATGTTGGATTTAGTTCCCACGGAAGTGCCGTAAAATTTTGATGCAAGACAGGTGTTTAGGATAGTATATTAAAAAAAACGCTTGCTTTTTTGAAAATAATATGCTACCATGAAGGTGTAACGCCGATGTGGCTCAATGGCAGAGCAGTTGATTTGTAATCATCAGGTTGTTGGTTCGACTCCAATCATCGGCTCCACATACGGATGGGTTCCCGAGCGGCCAAAGGGAGCAGACTGTAAATCTGCCGTCAACGACTTCGATGGTTCGAATCCATCCCCATCCACCAAAAATCCTCGTTCGTATGAACGGGGATTTTTACTTCTTTACTATTATCTTTTCACTTGTTACTTGTATACAAGGATTTTTGGAAAGTAAGACGTAATAGTGAATAGTGGAGAAGTACATGGAGTCCGCTATGCGCACAATTTTTATTTTTTGAGAGTTCAATCTTAATAATCAAACTTTTATTTTACACTACCTTTTTAGAAAAAGACAGGTTTGAGCAGGATCCTGTATTTTTCAACTAAATGTACCTTGCGGCACGTGAAGCACACCTGCGGTGCGTGAAGCCATGCTTCGCATAGTGAAGAGCCTGCGGGTGTGAGTGGCACACTTAACTTCACTAATTATTATAAGTATTAGCCTTTATTGAATATTGAAATGTTTTATGATAAAATTTGTTCGATAAGTAGTATAATCAGTTTGATAAATAAGAATTTGCGAGTTACGCATAGAGGTGTATTATTATGTCAGCAACAAGTGTAAAGATATACGGAAACGATATGGCTTTGGATGTCAAAGCTGATTTTTGCAATCTTTATGGAATCGGAAAAACAGTTGATGAAATCAATGATTATATTTTCGCCTATCAACCGGACGATGATGACGAGGAAGCTTGTGCATTTTGGAGTGCATTGGCATTGATAGAGTGGGAATATGGTGTATTAACAGATTATGTGAGGAATAAAGCCCAATACATTATTGCGAACCACAGTGATGCTTCGCTGTTCTTAAAAAAGAAGGACGAAGAGGCAAGAGCAATTGAATTGCAGAAACTTTATGAGCAGATAAGCACCATAAATCCGACACCTAAAAAGAGAAAGAAAACCTTTGTATATCGCACAGAATGGAAAGAGGGGGATGTGTTTGCAATACCTCTTTGTAGCAAATATGTTTATATTCATATTTGCGCTATCGAAAGACCGAGTCAAAAAATAGAAGAATTAGCAGAAGACTGTGTGTTTATAAGAGTCTTTGACCGTATAAGTGACAAAGTGTTGGGTATAGAAGATTTCAAACCTAAAATATTTAGAAAAATTCAATATAAAAATTTAGATAAATTCAAGGTTTGTCCCGTCAAATGGTTGTGGTGTGTAGGGAACAGAGAAAAAACAGAATTGGAAAAGAAAGTAATATACATCGGCAACTCGCCAACTAAACGAGAAACAACAGGAAACGTATATGCTGACTTTCAGTTTTCAAAACTTGAAAATACTTTATGTGAGATGTTTGGTCTTTCATAATTCCAATATGTCGAACATATCGGAATAGGTATGCTTTTGCTTGCTCTTGCCTCATACAAACCTCGTCATTTATAGTGGGAAAGTAAACGCCCATAATATAGTCGTTGACGGACTCGAAGTCCCCTTCGTCGTTTTTCCATAGCCCAAAAGTTCCCATGTCGGTGTACTTATTGGTTTTTATATTCCAGATGCCACCCTCATAAGGGGTCTTGAAACCGTCCACATTAAAGAAAACACCGTTGTCCAAATAACTAAGTGTTTGCCGAATATTGTCGGGCAATTCACCGTTTGCCAATTATGTTGCGTATTCCATCCACCAGCCGCCAGAACGGCGGTTTCGGTCGCAAATCCACCACGCATGGCCGCCAGTCTGCGCAGCCCTCGCAGAAATCCTCTTCCAGCCATACTTCGTTGGCCCGGTAGTTGGCGCCGTTCAATTCATTGAAGCACTTAATACAAAATTTAGCCATGGCATATGCCCCCTTGGTGATGTTTTTTATTTAATTATGCTCCATAGGTGATAAAAGTCAAACATTCTATGCCTATGAAATATTAAGCACATCACCCATGGGCGTTATAATCAAATTGTATTAAACTGTCTGGGAGTGTATGCCGTGGGTGATAATGAATTTTTGAAAACAATGGGTCAACGCATCATGGTTCGCAGAAAGTCACTACGCATGACCCAGGAAGAACTGGCAGAAAAGCTGGGTGTTTCCACACAAATGATTTCCAATCTGGAACTGGGCAAAAAGGCAATCCGACCGGATAATCTTGCCAGGGTCTGTGAAGTGCTGGAACTTAGTGCCGACTTTGTTTTGACTGGCAGCAATACCAAATCTGCCGTTGATGCCATTTCGGAGAAGCTGGTTCAGTTGACTGCTGAAGAATTGCAGATGGTCAGCGACATGATTGACTACATGAACAGCAAGAAGTAAATTTCCCGACCGAAAAATAAGGGGCTGTGGAATAAGTAGCAGTTTTACAATGCGCTTATTCCACAGCCCTTGTGCGTGGATAAATTTACGAATCAGCCCTCCTCAAAATCTGAAAGGAATGTTCCGTTTTTATCTATTGTAGCGTGAAACCTTACACCGCTCGGATTACTTACTTCTATTTCCGCTTTGCCGTCATGAAATTCCGGACGGTTTTCAATGCGACCGGCATACTCGGATAAATCAATCACCTTATTCCCGTCCGTATCATAGAACCCGTCATAAGCGAAGAAAAGTCCCTCGGAAACGTAACTCAAATATTTTAGTGCCCTACAATTAATATCTGTTTTTTTGACGTTGCCCTCTTTATCAATGAGCATAGCATATCCACTATCGCCATTAGGGCTGGGATTGTAAACGCCCATAATATAGTCGTTGACGAACTCGAAGTCACCTTCGTCGTTTTCCCATAGCCAAAAAGTTCCCATGTCGGTGTAC
>JAFSHG010000030.1 GCA_017440405.1 Clostridia bacterium | reverse complement strand
CACAAATGAGCCTACAAATGAGCCTACAAACGAGCCTACAAATGAGCCTACAAATGAGCCCGAACCCACAGACAACATCGACTGGACAATGATATACGATGCAGACGATCTGTTTGCAATAGAAAGGAACATGGCAGGTAATTACATGCTTGCAAATGACATTGATTTGGGCGGTATGAACATTGAACCCATAGGTTGGACAGACACAGAAGACGTTCCCTTTGAAGGTACTTTTGACGGCAACGGATACACCGTTTCAAACTTCTCAATGCGCTTTGGTACCGCATTCACAAACGGTGAAATCATCGCAAGCAACGTAGGTCTTTTCGCTATCAACAACGGCACAATTAAGAATCTCTACCTTGCAATCACAGAGTATACACAGGCAACAGCAGCAACATACGGCGTGTTTGGTGATGTAAATGTAGGTGCAGTTGCAGGCATAAACAACAACCTCATTTCAAACTGTCACGTTACAGGTAATGTGGGTACACTTTACGCTGATGACCAGGACGCAGCATGTGCCGGCGGTATCGTAGGTGTAAACCGTGGCGACGACGAAGAAGGTCTCACTGCCGTAATCGAAAGATGCAGTATGCAGGGAGGTATGGAAGGATTCTTCAATATAGGCGGTATTGCAGGTATAAATTTCAGCATCATCCGTGAAACCTACTTTGCAGGCGGAATAAACTCAAGTGTAGATATGGCGGATCTGTATGCTTGGGGCGTAATGTATGTTGGCGGTCTTTGCGGCAGCACACAGGACGGCACAATAAGTGACTCATATGTTATAGCAACAAATGACATCAGATCGGCAGGTTGTGTAGGCGGTCTGTTTGGTTGGTTCAACCGTGGTGAAGTTACAAACTGTTATGCAGCAGTAGACGGTTGGATAGTTTCCAGTGCAGCATATGCAGATACAGCAGGCTTCATCGTAGGTTATGTACTGAATCCCGCATCGGTTTCAACAGGTATCTATGACGATTACACCATGGAAGGTCTCCCCTCCGAGTATGACACAGAGATATGGGATGTGAACGGCGTAGCTCTCCCCGAGCTTCCCGACCTCAAAAAGAACCGCAGAACTGCTGAGTTCTTTGAGGACTGATTTAATATAAATAAACAATAATACTCACATACAGAAAATCCTGCTTTTCCTATGAAGGGCAGGATTTCTTTTATATGGTTTCGCAGGGTTGGTGCTATTTAGCTTAGTCAACACCGATTGAGCCTTTATGTGCTGTTTTGCATATATGCTCTGTGTTCGATTTTTTCATGTTTCCCCACTTCAATATATAAGTCTCTTTTGCTTTTTAGCTTTGTGCTGCCGAATAAATGTGCTATAATATGAATATGAGAATTTGCGACGAACTAAAATCCGCATCTGTTGCCATCATGGGCATGTGCAAAAATGCAGGTAAAACCACGGTACTGAACTCCATTCTGCAAGGCATGGGGGATTTTTGCATGGGGCTTACTTCCATAGGTCGTGACGGTGAGGAAACCGACGTGGCAACAGCAACACCCAAACCCCGATTATATGTAAAAAGCGGCACAGTGTTTGCCACGGCACAGACGCTGCTCAAATACTGTGATACCACACTTGAAGTTCTGGATACATCGGGCATATACACCTCGCTCGGCGAAGTCATTTTGTTGAAGGCAAAGAGTGATGGTAACATACAGATAGCAGGCCCGTCCACCGTGGAAGGGCTCATAAAAATACATTCGCTTATGAAGCAATACGGGGCAGATAAATGTTTTTTTGACGGCGCAATAAGCAGAAAATCGCTCTCCGTACCGTCTTTGTGCGATGAAACCGTGCTGTGCAGCGGAGCCTCATACTCCCGTTCCATGTCCGCCACTGTGAATGACACTGCATACTTTGCTCAGCTCTTTACACTGGATATTGCAAACACAAAGCCTGTTCATAAAGACAAATATGCTCTGTCTTTTTTGAGTGAGGAAATCAAAACCGACTCGCAGGATGCTGTACGACAAGCATTGCAAATTCATGGCGCAGTGAAAGAAATCTCTGTGAACGGAGCAGTTACGGATAGTTTTATTACCATGCTGCTCACCTCGGGGGTGCGTGATTGCACGCTTACAGCGGAAGACCCGAGCAGGCTTCTCATGAGCCACAGCTTATTCCAAAAATGCACTGTGCGCAATATAAAACTGCAAGTATTGAGCCGCTCAGATTTACGTGCCATAGCAATAAACCCTTTTTCCGCTTACGGTGCAGGCTATGACGCAAACGCATTTTATGATCTAATGTGCAAAGCGGCAGAACCGCTTAAAATACCGGTATTTGATGTTATGAGGTGAATTTATGAAAACCACTTTAACTGAAAAGATAGGATTTGAATACATACGCAGCTTGCTTACATGCTCATCTCCATATGGCACAGAGAACATACGAAAACTGTCGCCATACAAAGACCCCGTGCTTCGTGACACTGAACTTGAAAATATTTCCCGGGTAATATCATCACCGCAGGACACCGAAAAGGTGGACAGGCTGAATCGTTATTTTATGGCGGTGAAAGATATAAGGAGAAGTATCCGTGAGCTTGGCAACGGCACACCCGATGAGGTTTCGTTTTTTGAGATTAAACGGTTTCTGCTGTTGCTTCATGAGATAAAATCGGTGTATGACAGCATGGATATGAAGCTCAGCGACATAGATTTTCCAAACTGTGACGATGCTTTCGGGATATTAAACACCGACGGTACGAGCAGTGCAAGTTTTTTTATCCCCGACTCATATTCACACGAGCTTTATAATATAAGAGCGGAAAAGCGTGAAATTGAACGGCTTATACGCTCTGCCACGGATGACGCTCAAATCACGGAATATAAGCTCCGACGGCTTGAAGTGGCAGACAGCGAATCTTCTGAGGAACTGCGCATACGCCGTGAACTGTCTGAAAAACTCCTGCCCTACCGTGAAAAACTCTTGTATGCCACAGAAAAAATAGGTGAAGCCGACAGGATTTTTGCAAAGGCAGCTTTGGCACAAAAATTGGGTGCGGTACGCCCGCACATGCACGCACATCACATCCGTATGGTGCAGATGCAAAACCCTGCCGTAGAAAAAATCCTGAACGAAAAAGGGCAAACTCTAACGCCTGTGGATATAATAGCCGAGAGCGGAAGCACTGTTATCACAGGCGCAAACATGGGCGGCAAGAGTATAAAGCTCCGCACGCTTGCACTCAATGCATACACTGCCATGTGTGGCATGTATGTGTTTGCTCAGGAAGCGCATTTTCCGGATTTAGAGGGGATATCCATGATAGCCGAGGACAGCGAGGACTTGGAGAACGGACTCTCCACATTCGGCGGCGAGATAATGCGTCTGAAAGACGAGCTGAAAAATACGGACAGGAAAGTATTGCTACTCTTTGACGAACCTGCACGGGGTACAAACCCACAGGAAGGGGCAAAAATCGTGCGAGCACTCGTAAAGTTTCTCAACACCGCACAGGCAATTTCTGTATTCACCACCCATTATGACGGTGTGGCAGCTTGTGCAAAGCGACACTACCGAGTAGCAGGACTTCAAACGTTTGATTTCAGTCGTGCAAGCGGAAAGAGCGGTCTGGAACTCTTATCGCTCAACATGGATTACAGTTTGTACGAGGCTGCACCTGACGAGAGCTGCCCGAAGGAAGCCACGGAGATTTGCAAAATGCTGCTCAAAGGCGAACCTCTCCTTGATGCCATACTGCAAGAATAGCCGCTTTGTGTGTATTCAACACTTTTATATTTATACCAGGATTCCTCTCCCGGTTTTATTTTGAATATAAAAAAGGGCAATCGGTGTTGATTACCCTTAATTATTTGTTTTGATTTTATTGACCTTAATCTTCCACTGTCACGAACTCGGGTTCTTCTTCCGTTTCGTTTATGGATACAAGTGCGTTCAACTCAGAAATACTGGTCACGCCCTTCAATACATAGCTTCTGCAAGCCTCCCACAGAGTGGTCATACCGTGGTCGAGTGCGAGCTGACGCATCTGCTCCGTGGTGATGTCCTTGGTAATCTTGCCTCTGGTACGCTCGTCAATGTACATTATCTCATGTACAGCAAGTCGCCCCTTATAACCTGTGCCGTTACAGAACTGACAGCCCTGCGGTCTTGATATGGTAATCGGCTCCGTGATACCGAGTGCTTCCATTTCATTGGGTGTGGTCTTACCACGCTTTCTGCACACGGGACAGAGCTTTTTCACCAATCGCTGTGCTATAACGCCCACCAGTGCGTCTGCCACCAGGTACGATGAAACACCCATGTCCATGAGTCGGTTCAATGCGCCCGGAGCATCGTTGGTATGTATGGTACTGAACACCAAGTGACCCGTGATAGCAGCACGGATAGCAATCTGCGCTGTTTCCTCATCTCGAATCTCACCTATCATGATGATATCGGGGTCCTGACGCAAGATACTTCTAAGGGCGGCTGCGAATGTCATGTTTGCCTTATTGTTTACGTGCGTCTGGTTTATACCGTACATCGTGTACTCAACAGGGTCCTCAACGGTTACGACGTTTACATCGGTAGTATTCAATTCTTTCAAGAACGAGTACAGTGTGGTGGACTTACCGCAACCCGTAGGTCCGCACAGCAGTATAACGCCGTGAGGTCTTGCAAGTATCTTATCCACCAGCAGGTTTTCCTCGGGAGTGAATCCCAGCTCCGCACGTCCGAAGTTGAACGAAGTCTTATCCAGAATACGAATAACGAACTTTTCGCCGTAAACCGTGGGCAGTGTGGATACACGGAAGTCGTACTCCTTGCCGTTTATGATCATGTTTATACGACCGTCCTGCGGGATTCTGCGCTCTGCGATGTTGATACCCGACAAAATCTTGAATCGGGCGCATATTTCAGAGTATGACTCAGCCGGGAACTGTGCACGCTCGGACAAATCACCGTCAATACGGTATCTTACACGAACCACTTTCTCATATGGCTCAATATGAATATCCGAAGCTCTGAACGGGATTGCCTCTTTTATAATGGAGTCAACAAGTCGAACGGCAGGTGCATTTATAACGTCGTCCGAACGCTCCACGGCAGAGAGCAACTCCGTGCCTTCCAGTGCGGATGATACCAAGTCCTCATCCTGCTCCTTTTGGAGTGCGTCCAATGCGTTTGTGGTGGAGATAACCGCCTCAACGGAGTCTATGTATCTGTCTATCTGTACAGGCGGTACTAAAACCGTGTCTATCCTGCCCTGATAGAATGTACCTATGGTACTCATGGCAGTACAGTCCAAGGGTCTGCCCACTGCTATGAGCATTACATCATCTCGGTTTATGCTCACAGGTACAATCTTATGCTTTTTGAGGAAAGTAAGACTGAATGTATCAAGGAGTTTTCTATCCACATCAAGCATATCCATTTCCAGGCACGGCATGGAGTAAAACTCTGCCAGTGCGGGAAGCTGTGTTACTTCCGTGCAATACTGCTTTGCAAGCATGTACTTATCACAGGGAATCCCGAGTCGGGTACATTCTGCAAAGACTTCATTTCTCTGCTTTTTCTTTATTACCCTCTTGTACTGGTAATATTGCAGCAACTCAAAATTAAGATTCATTAATACAACTCCTCTTTTCCTTTAACCGATAGTCTGTATGATCTGCAAAATAGGTGAATAAATAGCTATGAACATAACAGCGATAACACTACCTGCAACCACGAGCAGTATAGGCTGTATTACCGTGGTGAGCGAATTGAGTGCTATGGAGAGCTGTTCATCATAGAAGTTACACGACCTCTGCAAAACTTCGTCCAACTGACCCGTTTTTTCGCCTACAGATACCATCTGTATCAGCATGTCCGGGAATATTTCATATGTATTCAGTGCCACCGTGAGAGATGCACCTCTTTGCACATCGTCTGTAGCCTTTGCAAATCTGGCCTCAATGTTCTTGTTACCGAATACGTTTATCATAACTTTCATGGCGTCCACCAAGTCCATACCGCTTGTTATGAGCAAGCTGAAACCGTGTGTGAATCGTGATGCCACGGTGTTTACCGTTATGGGCTTTATGATGGGTGCTTTTAACTTGAATGTATCAAAGTTGTACCGCCCCGACTCCGTACTGATATACACCTTTATGAGTACGGCAATGAGAGCGACCACGGCAAGCATTATGTACCAGTAATTCGTGAAGAATTGCGACATATTAAAGATTGCCATTGTGATTGCAGGCATCTCAACGTTCAAGTTACCGAGTGCGTCCTTAAATGTGGGAACCACGAACAAGAACATCAACACGATAATACCGATAACCAGTATAACCAGCACGATAGGATATGACATAGCACCCTTTATCTGACGCTTTATCTTATCGTCCAATTCATAATAGTTTGCAAGGTCGGACAAAACCGCATCCAGTGAACCTGACATCTCACCTACATATGCCATGCTTCTGAAAAACTCGGGGAACACCTTCTCGTGCTTATCGAGTGCTTCCGAAAGCAAAAGACCCGACTTTACATCCTCATGTACCACTTCCAAAATGGACTTGAAAAGCTGTGTGTAAGGCTGGTTTTTCAAAATCTCCAAACTCTCCACAATAGAAATACCCGAGTTTATAAGAATTGAAAACTGACGGCAGAAGTTTGTAATTTCCGTCAACTTAACCTTTGTGGACGTGGAAAAGAACGATGCCTGAGGCGACTTATCCGACACAGGTTTTGCGCTTATAAGAAACAAACCTTGTGCGGCTAATTGCGCTTTCAGTGATTCTTCGTCTTCTGCCAAAAAGGAGCCTGTAAACTTCTTCTTATTGATGTCTATCGCTTGATATTTATACTTTTGCAAGGTGCTACCTCCTTTATTCTTTTTCTTATTACAAACCCATATTATGAGTGTTGTACACTAATTTAATTAAACCATCAAACTCAAATACACATTTACTATTTGTTCGCCAAAGAACATCGCCACTATCATACCGAGTACGAGGAATGGCCCCAAGGGGTACTCATGTTCCTTTTCATCATTGCGAACTTTACGCAGTATGAGCATTGTAACGGCACCTACCACCGCACCTATTAAAACTGCAATTATCATGTTCTTCCAACCCAGCAGAAGTCCTCCCACAGTCACAAGTTTTATATCGCCTATGCCCATTGCCTCACGCTTGTATGCGAGCATTCCTGCAAAGTAGATTATCACAAACAGTACGAGTGAGCCACCTGCACCTATGAGTCTTTCCTGCCATGTTATACCGTCATCAAATCCCAAAAGATTAAATATTATGGCTGCAACACCGAGTACGCCGAGTATTATTTGGAATCGGTCGGGTATATATGTATGGTCAAGGTCTATAAATGCTATGCAGATGAACACGGAACATGCTATCATACATATTATGGAATACGGAAAATGCATTACAGCAGTTGCTCGCTCAGTCGTTGTTGCATCACCTAAGAAACTCGTGCCGAAAATGAGAAATGCACATGCAAGCCACAAAATCATGTTTGCTGCTTCCACTATGGTGTAGCGGAACGATATGTGTGTCTTGCAATTTCTGCACTTGCCGCCAAGCATTATGTATGACAGTATGGGTATGTTGTCGTACCACTTCAACTTATAATTGCATTTCGGGCAATGCGACGGCGGAAATGATAAATTCATCTTTTCCGGCAGTCGATATATGACAACATTCAAAAAGCTGCCTATGACAACACCCAAAAGCCCTGCCAAAATATAATAGCATACAGCAAAATATGTGGTGCTCATCACCATGCTATGAGTCATGGTGTGTATGAATCGTTCAGCAAAGTTCATCGTTTTCTCCTAAATCCTACGTCAGTTTATTCCATAATTCCAGCTTTTTAGCTGCGCCGTCTTTTCGCCCGTTACATCATCGGTGCGCAAGGCACATACTACTTCGAGCAAGTTACGCTCTTTCGCAAGGCTCTTTACAGAAAGTGTGCGTGTGTTGCCCGTGTCTTTTACCGCAACAATTACTTTCATACCGCCTATGCTGCCCTTTATTACGTTTGTGGGGTCATCGGACGGGTTTGCGTCTGCGCCGTAGTACTTCACCTTGTCGCCGTCCACATAATGGGCAAGAAACTTTTCGTAATCATCTCTGCTGTTTATGAATCTTTGCCCCATTTCGTCCAAAACGGCTCTGTTGTCTATGTTTACCGTCTGTACACCCGTGAGCTGTGAGCTGTACAGCATGAGACTCATCATGAGTACGGATAGCATCATAACTATAGTCATCATTATGAGAGTGCCGGCAAGTGCCATAGCTTTTTTACTTCTGCGCATCAGTCAACACTTCCTTTCCTGTATGCTTTTTCCATTTCATACACGAGTTCCGTTTCATGGTCTGCGTAATCGCTGCCCGAATCAAATGGATTCAGCTCCGTTTTTATACCTCTTGATTCAAAAATCTTGATATCACAGGTGGTATTGTTCTTGAAAAGATACTCGCTTCCGCTTCTCTCGCAATTGTCAAGCTCCACGTATATTACATAGTGGCACTTTTCCAAAGTAACGGGTGAGTAAAACGACTCTGTGGAAATCGGTTTTGTTGCCTTATCAAAGTAAAACGAAAATACCTTTTTCTCTGCTCCCGACATACTGAAATTCGTGTCATACACAAAGTCCAGTCCTGCGTTGAACTCGCTGAAATTATCTGCTGCCTTGAAGCACTCTAAAATCGCGCTCGCCTGACTTACCGCATTGCTCTTTAAAACCGCTGCATTTGTTCCCGAACGGGTTGCCAGTATCACGGAGGCAGCAGCTACCGAAACAAGTACCGCTATAACTACTGCTAAAACTACCTCCACGAGTGTGAAGCCTCTTTTACTTCGTTTCATGTTTTTTGTCGCCTCCCTTTCTTTTTCTCAATCCGTATTACAGATTGTTCTGCTTATTCCATGTGCCTGCAAACATTGCACCCAAAAGCTCCAGATTCTCTTTTACCACGGGTGCTTCTTCGTTTTGCGGGTCAAATGATCTGAATTCTATGCCGTTGTCCTCGTCCTCGTTTAATCTGTCGATTATGAATGCGTATTCATTCGGCATGTTTATCACGATAAATTCCGGGTTGGGCATTATGCTGTCATAATCACAGTGCTTTTTGAGAAGCAATATGCGCTTTTCAAATATGCGGAAGTTCTCTGCAATAAATTCTTCCGGGCTTTCCGGTATGGGACGCTGCATGAACATGGGCAGTGCCTTGGGTACTTTCTTTGTGAACACCTTAACCGCCGGCTTTTTCACTTCTTCCTTCTGCTCATCATTGTATTCCGCAAACTCTGCATCCAGTGCCTGCTGCTCTCTCTCTGCTGCCAGTTCTTCCTCGGTCTTTTCAACCGTGCTCTCTGCATTTTCCGCACCCTCTGCATTTTCTGCATTCTCCGTGCTCTGTTCAAGTTTTGCCTGCGCCTCAGCCTCTGCTTCTGCCTCTGCCTGCCTTCTCTGTTCTTCTGCCAAACGCTCTGCTTCTTCCAGCTCCTCCGCTTCTGCTGCGTCAATGGTCAGCTTCTTTTTACGAGCAAGCTCCGTTGCGTTTATTACCGCAAGCTCTGCCACATCGTGATCCACGAGCATAAACTCCGTGTTCACTTCCTTGCGGCTGAGTATGCTGTAACCGTACGGCAAGTTCTGATAACCCACCGTGCGCTCCTTATTTACCACCGCCATAATGGTGCTGTTCTTTTTTATGTCCACCGCTATGAAGCTTGCACGCCTTGCCTTCGGACGAAACTGCAAGATGGAATTTACGAGCGCATTAGCCTCGAAAGTCTTTACTCTTACCGCTGCTTTTTTGCCTGCAAAAATCTGCGTCATACCGTTTATCATGGCACGGTTTACTATGAGAAGTATGTAAAGTGCGTTTTTCTTGCTGGATACCAAGGGTGTCGGTATCATTTGCAGTGCCTCATTGTTCTTATAGAGTGCATTGAACTCCACTCGTACCGCATCCGCCATATTCTTCTTCGACATGATGGGTATTCCCACGAAATCAAAGCCTATAAGGTTATTGGGCAATACCAGCGATATGGCATTTGATGCCAAAGCGTTCTGGTCATAAGACGCAAAAACCGAATCCAGGATTGATACGTAATCTCCTGCATCCATGAGTTTTCTGTCAAACTTATAAGTTTCCACCGTTGCACCGGAATATGTGTTTCCCGAAACATGCATCACTTTTACCTTTGCACTTTCGGTATCTATTCCGATGATAATGTTACCACCGGGTGCTGCTGCCATTTTTCTCCTCCTAATAAAACATTTCCCGTGGGGTATTTTGCTCACATCTCTCTTTTTTGCAATCCCCCGAGAGTATTTATATAGCTAACTCATGTACCTGTACGCTTAGAGAGTACAAGCGAATAAGTATAATCTACTGTGCTGTCTTCCACTCCGTTATACGTGTATATGCATTTTAATATGCCCAAAGTTGCATCATAATCGAAGTCGATATTTGTGATGTAATTCAGTGTAACGGACTTGTTATCAGTCTCATTGTTACTGTACACCGCCGTTATTACTCTTTTGAAAGTGGTGCTGTCTATGTTGTAGCGAAGCTGATAATTCACAGGAACTATGCCCTCGCTTATCATGCTGTTGAATTTCTTGTTTTGTATGGTGAACTCACTGGGATGTACTCTTACCGCCCTGTCGTTTTCATAATCGAACACGTAGCGTTCCTCCGCATTCTCCACACGGAGCATCTTGTAATCCGTATCGTCAAAGGTGTAGAACCATTCCGTTATGAGGGTATTCACCTTGTCTATCTCACGCAGCGTAGCCGTGGACTGCGACCGCTGCTTGGTTGCGCCGCTCGTGGCTGCCGCAAATGTGGTAACGAGCGCAAGTACTATACCCATCGCTGCTATTGTCACCATCAGCTCTGCCAGTGTAAAAGCTCTTTTCGTCCTGTTTTTACATGTCATAGTCCTCTCTCCTTACCTTTCATTTATCATTGAGTTTACTTTCCTCTATAATTCTCAACTGCCCGCACACAAGGTGCGGGCAGTGAATAGACAGTATTCATGTCACTCTGAGTGGACACCTTTTTCGTGACTCTGTCAGATTAGAACTTTATCCTTTCAGCAATTATGCCATGTAGATCTTAACGTTCTTGGGAAGGTTACCAACAGTGTTGAAATCAACTGCTGAACCTGTTGCGCCAGAGGGCTTTGTGTTAACTTCGTCGTTCTGTGTGAGGCCGTTGTCAGCATATGTGAAGTACCACATTTTGCCAGCTTTTTCTACTTCGAATACAGAACCGTCTGTAACTAATTCTGCGCCTGTGCCGTCAGACTGGTCAGCGATGTAGATTGAGAGAGCGTTCTTAGCATCTGAGAATGCGCTCTTAGCGTTTGCCTTCTCGATTACGTTAGAGAATACGGGGATAAGAATAGCTGCGAGT